>JASLXP010000328.1 GCA_030740295.1 Planctomycetota bacterium | reverse complement strand
ATCCCTAGGGGCAACGCCCCGGTCATTTGCCCCAATGAATGGCATCTTTATGAATGTCCGGGGCGTTGCCCCTTTTCAAATCTTTGTACCATTCACCCAGCCCGTTGGGCTGGGCTAGGCAAACAGCCCGGGGCTTCGCCCCTGAAATCGATTGTGTCAAGTTTCCCGGGACAAATCCTGGGCACGCCGCCGTCCCGGCGGCATTAGCGAGCGAAGCTCGCTCTCCAGAGCCAGCGGGACGCTGGCGTGCCCGGCGTGCCCAGGGGCTCCGCTTCGCATTTTGGCAGTAGAAGGAAACTCGTTCGACGGTTTGAGGAGAAGCTTCGCTATACTGAATACGGGTCTATGGCATGAGCGGAAGGTCGTTGACGAAATAGCCTTGGGATGTTCAAGTTATCCGTTTCAGTTTTCTACTTTCCGAGAGGGTGAAGTGATGAATGTGTACGAAGCCATGAATTCTCGTTACAGTGTCCGTTCATACCAGGTCCGCGAAGTTGAAGACGATAAGCTGAACCGGATCCTCGAGGTGGCCCGGATCGCGCCAACGGCAAGAAACCGCCAGGAGTGGAAGATTGTGGTCATCAAGGATGATGAATCTCGAAAGACCATCGCGAGGACCTCCGAACAGGAATTCCTCGCTGATGCGCCCGTTATCCTCGCAGTTGTTGGGCTGACTCCCGGGCAGGAAATGAGTTGTCTGATTCCCATTGACCCCGTGGATTGTTCGATCGTATTGACGCATATCGCGCTGGCAGCAGTCGCCGAGGATCTGGGGACATGTTGGATTGGCCACTTTGACCAGGAGAGGACGTGCGAGCTATTGGGCGTGAAGAACGCAAAGATCGTCGGCCTGATGCCGCTTGGCTATCCAGCCGGCGGGCCTCACCCAAAGGAAAGGAAATCCCTGGACGCGCTGGTCCGCTACGAGAAGTTCAGTTGAACCGGATGCGAGTTGTAGAGGCCAAAACATGTTCGTGTCGAACATGAAATGATCGGCAATCCTTGCAAAGCTGAAATTGTGAAGATGAGACGGGCTGCCTGTGAAAATGACACGGGCTGCCATAAAAAAAACCGGGCGCCCCTGGTGGGTCGCCCGGTGCCATTTAGGGAGGGCTTTCGACTGACAAGGTCAGCCGCTCTCCCTCCTTAAGTTGGTCTTGTGTGTTTCTATCATCCAACCACCTCCTTTCTACGATGCGCGCCAACCGATCGTAATCGGCGCTGGTAAAGATGGTATATTCCTGAGCACTCAGGATTCACGAGGCGGAATAATATCAACTTCTCCTCCTGTCGCATGGCTACAGCCCGTCGCAATGACCCGATGCTCCCCATTTACTTTGACCATCTGAGGCAAGCCTTGTGCAGATTAGGAAGCGGCGAGAACCTGGCGGACACCTGAAGCTCAGTCATGGCATTCACCCTTGAAAATGTTGTCCCCTGGGGAAGGAACCTGGAGGAGTACACGCGTATGTTCGAGCTGAGCGATCCCGATCTCGATGGCCGCATCCTCGGCTGTGCGGACGGTCCGGCCAGCTTCAATGCCCGGGGCGGCTGTCCAGGTAAGGCAGTGACGCGCTCCTCTGGCTGAGCACCGTTAAACTCCGGTGGATTCAATGTGAAGATCCTGTGAAAGCCCTGGCGATTCAGGTGCAAAACAGGTGGATACTTCCAAAGCGGTGATTAATCTGACGCAAACTTTCTGGAGATAAGAATGTCTGACAAGGCCTACAGAGTCCGCGCTGTTAAATGCCCCCATACGATTTCCGATGAGGAAGTTTATGAGCACTTGAAGAACGTCACCGCCTCGCTTGACCGATCCTGGGCGAAGATTGAAAGCGCAAAAAAAATCGTGATCAAGATGAACACGATGATGCCCGAAGACAAACTGCGATATACCGGGGGACGCCGCCAGGAGCTGGTGGATAACTCGGTGGCGGAGGCGACCTTTCGTCTCCTCCGGGAACGTTCGGATGCGAGGATTGTTCTCACCGATACGCAGCGCTCGTGGGCCGAGGATGAATTCACTATTCGGCCGATTGTGGAAAGGTCTGGAGCTGAGTATGCGGAATCCAACAATCCCCCCCACACCATCTTCGAAGTGCCTGGTGGCGGGCAGATGTTTCAGCGCTATCAGCTCGGCTCGGTGTTCGAGGATGCGGATGCGATGGTTTCAGTGGCTACGCTGAAATCACACGCGTTCATGGGAATTACCCTCACGTGCAAAAATCTTTTTGGCCTGCCCCCCCGACCGCCGCATGGCCG
The DNA here is from genome assembly GCA_030740295.1 of Planctomycetota bacterium. Next base: position 8,724 of record JASLXP010000328.1, on the reverse strand, counting down.
GCGTCCCCGCACTTATTTTCACCACACGATCCGGCTCGCACACGTGCTTGGCGACCTGGGGCGGATCGTCCAGCCCTGCCTGAACATCATCGACGGCATGGCCGCGCAATCGCTCATGGAGTGGGGCGGCGACGGCCGGATTGCGGATGTGATGATTGCGGGTGACCATACTATCGCGACCGATGCCTGCGGCTGTTACCTGATGGGGCATGACCCGGCATCGGATTGGCCCACGCCGCCTTTCAAGCGAGATCGCAACCACCTCCTGCTGGCGGCGCAGAGCGGGTTCGGCACGGTCAACCTGGCCGAGATCGATTTTGAATCAGAGGTCGAGCCGCCTGTCACCGATTTCGATTCAGCCGACTGTGATATTGAGCTGATGGGCAGCCACATGAAAACGGCCAGCAGACAGGGCCTTTTCTACAAAGAGAACGAAGGTAACCTGCTGGATAAGTACGGCGGCGAGTTCATCTTCATCCAGGATGGGGAAGTTATCTGGAATGGCGACGACCCGATGCAGCCCGGCCCCGTGCACCAAGTCGCCTCAGAGAAACCGGAGCAGGGCGTCTGGCTGAAGAAAGTCGAGCCGGAACAAGACGAGGGGGAGCATTACTCGATCTATGAAGACAGTCTGAACGCTCTGCCCGCCTGAGTTGAGGCACACGGAGGAGTGCCATTCTGATCTTGTGATTCTTTGAACTTAATGGAGAAATGCGATGGGCAAGATCATTTTCGGCATCATCATGATCGTTGGTGGACTGAGCGGTCAGCTGGCGTTGCGCGGGACAAGTAGTTCCGGAGGACTGGCCGCAGTCGGGGCCATTGTGCTTGTGATTGGAATCGTCCAGGTAGCAAGCAAGAAGAAATGAACAGCCAGGGATCTTCTACGCGCCCCCTGTAATCACCGCGTCATTCCCCTTTGTACAGCCTCTGGAAGTACGGGCAGTAACCCCCTTTGTCCGGCCATTTGTAGCCTCGCGGCCGGGGGCCTTCGCCTCGATTGCGGAGCCAGGACATGACCAGCGGATCGGTACCTCGGCGTTCCACCTCATCGATAGCGGCGGAGTGCAGGCGCTCGACCACGTCCGAGTTTTCGGACTCGACGCATTCCTGCGTGCCTCGGCGAATAAGTTCTGAATCTTCCGGTTTGGCGTGAACGAGGAGTGTCCACTCTTCGTCGAACGCGGTGAACAGAAAACCTTCGGAGTTCCAGTGGTTCGAGCCCGAACCGGAGAGCGCGAGTTGCCGTCTGCCCGGCTCACCGTTCCGGGCCAGTTCAAAGAGGTTCTGGCTGTCGAGCTCGGAAGGCGGCGTCTGGCCGGCGAGGCCGAGGATGGTGGCGAAGTAATCCTGCGGCTGGGCGAAAGCAGAGCTTCTGCCGCTGCCGCCGCCGGGGATGCGGATAAAGAGAGGTATGTGTGCTTCGTCACCCCGGATGGGGCTGCCCTTCCCAAACTTGCCCCAGTGGCCGTTGTTGGTGCCGTGGTCGCCAACGAGGATGACGGCTGTCTTTTCGGCCAGGCCCGTTTCATCGAGGGTGTCCAGGAATTTGCCAAGACAGTGATCCATCCACGTAAGTTTGGCCGAGTAGGTGGCCTTCACCCGCTCGCGCGCGGCTTCGGGCAGGTTGGGGTTGTTTCGCCCAATGAACTGCCTCGGGTCAATGGTGCCTTCGTAGCCTTCGGTCTGATCGTATTTCAGCATGAATTCCCGTGGTGAATCCCACGGTTCGTGCGGGTCGAAGCAGTCGACCCAGAGAAAGAAATTCTCGCGGTTGACATTCTGTTTCAGAAAATCGGACGCGGTGAGAAAGAGGCGTGCACAATTCCAGTCTTCATCTTTTTCCCGACCCTTGTTCGCCGCGGCATAGGAGACGGTTTGCGGAGCCCATTCTGCTCCTTCTTCCAGACAGTCGAACAGCGGATCGTATGACCAATTGCTGAGCGGCTCGTTATCGCCAACGATGGTGGGCCGATCCACCTCGGCGCCCCGGACGAAAGTCCACGCGTGAAACGGCCAGTCAAAATTGTGTCCGCCGTTGACCAGGTGTGGCGTGTCGTGAATGAGCTGGGTGGCGTAACCCGATCCACCGAGAGCCCAGGGCAGCGTGTAATCATCATGCGAAAGCGGCTGCCACACGTGGAAGGGCCCGCCGTAGCGGCCGGTCATTACGTCGCGCCGATAGGGAATGGTCGGGAAGCTCGCCGCGAACGCGTTGTCAAAACACCACGACTCCGACGCCAGCCGATCCAGGTTTGGGGTCTGCATCCAGTCGTTGCCGTTGGCGCCGATGTAGTCGTAGCGAAGTGTATCGATAATCAGCAGGGCGATGTTCATGATGATTTCTCGTTTACTGGAACTGTGGGGGAATGCGTTATTCGCGTCACCGTAGTTCTCCCCGAAATTGCCACGGTTGGCAAGGCTGCCCCCAGACTGTGCCGGCATACGTTGCCTTTCGAGCATCCCCTGGAGCCTGAATCGGTCGCCAAATAATTCGCCTGCGCGGCTCGCCGCCTCTTCGGTTGTGGATGGAAGGCTGACTTGAGTAAGATTGCCCCGAACATTGACTCATTCCTCGCAGACCTTTTCAGATGCGCACAAACACCTTTTTAGAGAAACTTTCCAACGGTGAAGTTGTCACTGGCTCGTGGCTGATCATGGGCTCACCTGTGGCTGCTGAAATCTTCGCCCAGGGCGGCTTTTACGATACGGCCGTGATGGATATGCAGCATGGATACTGGCACGAACACACTCTCCTGCAGGGGCTGCAAGTCTTCCTGAATACATCGACGATACCCATCGCCAGGGTAGTCCGGAACGATGTCGGTGAAATCAGCCGGGCCCTGGATATGGGCGCCATGGGCATCATTATTCCGATGGTGAACTCACGTGAAGAAGCAGAGGCCGCGGTCGCGGCCATGCGGCCGCCTCCTGAAGGCGAACGTTCCCTCGGGGGTATCCGTCTTCTCTATTATGGTGACGACGCATTTTCCTCTGAATCTTGCCGGCAGATAGCCTGCATCGTGATGATCGAAACAGAGGAAGCGGTGGAGCGTGCGGAGGAGATCCTCAGCGTGCCGGGCGTCGATTGCGGTTTCGTGGGGCCTGGTGACCTTGCCATCTCGCTGGGCTGCTACCCGGAGCGCGGCCCGGTGCACGAGGAAGCGCTGAAGAAAATTGTGGAAGGGGGCAGAAATGCCGGCACACCGACGGGCATCCTCTGTCGAAGCCCTGAAGAGGTTGGGCACATGGCGGACCTGGGCTTCCAATACCTGCCCCAGCTCAGTGAGTTCCGCGCCATCAAAGAGGCCGCCGAGGAAAACGCCAAAGCCATCAAAGAAGCCCTGGCCAGGTAGCCATCTTTCGAGGAGTTACTCTTGGCAAAAATCAAACGTGACGCGCATTCGCTGGAGACCATTCGTGGAGGCGGCATTGTCGGTGTGATGGGGGCGGTCAGTTTCATCGTCGGGATTGCGATGCTGGTCATTTCCATTCGAGAAAAAGAGTCTGTCCTGTTCATCCCAACGGTCCTCTTTGGCACACCGGGCTTCTTCATGTTGTTCGGCCGGCTCGGGACGAAGATCGATCTGCAGCATCAGCAGGTCGTTCGATGGTTTGGGCTCCTCGTTCCGATGTTCAGGACCACGTATTCCATGGATGATTTTGAATACGTTGGCGTCACCCGGGCGAGTGCGGGCCAGAACAACTCCAAGATTGTGTATCCGGTTTTTCTGAGACGGAAAGAAACGGAAGATGAAAAGCAGAGGGACGAAGAATTGGCCAAGGCACTCGCCCACCTGAGAAACCTGAACTTTCAGATCAACAACGATTACCTTCCTTCACGAGCCCTTGCGGAATCCATCGCCCGGATGCTTGGGATGGAATTCCACGATGACAGCTCCGGCGAGATGATCATTCGGACACCGGACGAATTTGATGAAACCCTCCGCGACCGTTTGATGAAGCGCGGCGTCCCCGACGAGCTTCCGGATGCGCCGGAGAAGACGGGAGTGCGTGTCCTTACTGACGGCGATTCAATGACATTCGAGTTTCCCGCGCCGGGGTTTCAGGCTGTGCACATGCTGGTCATGGTCATGTCTCTGGGGTTCTGCGTCACTGCGGCCTGTATGGCGTTCCTTGTGAAGTCCAACCTTACGAGCTCGGGCGGTGGCATTCTCATCGGCGTCTTCTCAGTGGTCGGGCTGCTTCCATTCGTTTTCACATTCACTCTCTCGCGCAAATTCGCCAGGACGCGGGAGACTCTGACTCTGACTGGCGAAGGGGATCTCGTTCTCGAGCGCCGCTACCTTTCATCCGCGAGCACAACCATTCCGGCAAACGAGCTCGAAGAGCTCTTCGTACGCCATCCGGAACGACAACCCATTCTTGGCATGAGCATGTCAAAGGTCTACGCTCGCAGCGACAAGGAGAGCCTGGAGTTCGGCACCGGCTCGAGTGCGGCCGAGCTGGACTGGATCGTCGCCGTGATCGAGTACCGAGTAGTGACAACGGTGTAGGATTTGGCAAGAGCGTATAGCATTCAGGCGACCCAATGACACCTCATGGCCAAGCACGCATGAAGAAAATGAAAGCCGCCATTTACAGCGACATTGAATGCATCGGAATCCGCGAAGTGGACTATCTTCCTCCCGCAGCCGGCCACGTGGTCATCGACACCAGATGCACCGGGGTATGCGGCAGTGACCTTCACAACTACTACGGCCACTGGAAACCCCGTTACGATAAGTTTGCCGAGGGACACGAAGTCGCTGGAGTCATCGCAGAACTCGGCGAAGGAGTCACCGGTTTCGAACTCGGCGATCGTGTCACGCTGGAGTGTTTCACTCACTGCGGCGAATGCATGTATTGCCGCGCGGGGCATTACAACCATTGCCAGCAGCGCGGGTTGTTCTGCCGAGAAGGCCACGGCGGATTCGCAGAATTCACGACGGTCCATCAGTCGTCGCTGTTCAGGCTGCCGGAGTCGCTGAGTTTTGAACAGGGCTCGCTCATCGAGCCGCTGGCGGTCGGTCACCGTGCGGTTGCCCAATCAAGGGTTGGCCCCGGGGCCAGCCTGGCCATCATCGGCGGCGGAACGATCGGCCAATTCTGCCTCGCAGTAGCAAAGGCGTTGGGAATTACTGATGTGGCGATCACCATCAAGTACGACCACCAGGCCGAGCTCGCGCAGAGCCTCGGTGCGAACCATGTGGTCGATGTGAGAGAGGGAAGCTTAAAGCAGCATGCAGACCAGACACACAGCCCCAGCTTCGACGCGGTGGTCGAGACTGTTGGCAGCGCATCCGGTTTTAATGACGCCCTGGCATCGATCCGCAACAGGGGAACGGTCGTCCTGCTCGGCGGTTATCACAAGCCACTTGAAGTGAACCTGGGCACCATCGTCGGCAAAGAGCCTATCGTGACCGGCTCGAATTGTTACGGATGCAGCGGAATGAAAACCGACTTCGCAGCCGCTTTGGATTTGGTTGTTTCAGGAAAAGTGGACGCGTCGAAACTGGTCACTCACAGGTTCCCGCTGGAGGCGATTGCGGAGGCATTCGAGACTTCGGCCGATAAGAACTCGGGAGCGGTAAAAGTACAGGTGGTGCAGGAAGGCTGATGGTAAGAGAGGCGGCCCATGCAATTGCGCCATTTAGGCATGCGCCATAATGGCGCACTTTGGGCTAGGTGCGCCATTTCGACATTGCCGCAGATCTCCTTGAGAGTGGTTTCGGTTATAAATACGTAATATGTAAAGACTAATATGATATTCATTTTCATGCTTATTTGGCACGGCGTTGGCAATAGTCTCCATCCGAGGTCATGACATAAGAGAATTATCATCCACAGCTTACAGAGGAAAGGAGATCAGAATGTCCACCAAAAGTCTTTTTGCCAATCGTCTTTTCAAGCCTCTTGAGGAATTCGAGAGGCTGCATCGAGAGTTTGATCGGCTGTTTTCTGCCGACCCTACACTGAAAGTGCGGAGGCACGGTCTGCCCGCTCTGAATGCCTGGGTCAGCGAGGATTCGGCCGTCGTCGAGACTGAGATTCCGGGCATCCAGACCGAGGATCTTGATATTTCCGTACATGGCCGCAGATTGACCATTACCGGAAAACGTGAATCAGAGGAAGGCAATTATCTTCGCCGGGAGCGAGAGTCCGGCGAGTTTCGCCGCCAGATTGAGCTGCCCTTCGCGGTAAATGCCGAATCCGTCGAGGCGAGCTACGACAATGGGGTCCTGAAGGTGAATCTGCCGCGTGCAGAATCCGACAAGCCACGGGCTATCCCCATCAATCACTCTGACTGATTATTCATCGCTACAAACAGAATGAAGGAGACCAAGCCATGACACAGACCATCAAAAGACACGCCCCTGAAGCCAGCACCTACACGCCAAACGTCGACATCCTTGAACACGATGCCGGGCTGACGCTCCTGATGGACGTCCCTGGAACGGATTCTGTCGACGTGGAGGTGCAGAAAGGCGTCCTCCACCTGAATGCACAGGTCGAGGTCGCCGAAGGCCGGGAAGGCTTTGAGCCGCTGTTCACCGAATACTCACCGAAGTCCTACAGCAGGTCTTTCACGCTGCCGGAGGATGTCGATGAAGAAAAAATCGCCGCCACGATCAAAGAGGGTGTGCTTCGCCTTGAGCTTCCCAAGGCTGAGGAAGCCAAGCCCCGGCGAATCGAGGTGAAGAGTGACTGATAATCTGTGCCGGAGTCACGCGTTCAGGCGCGGCCTCTCCTGCAGCAGTCAAAGCCGTCTCTGACAGATACCGCCAAATGAGCTCAGTAGGTTGCCGCAAAAGCCAGTCATGACGACTGGCTTTTTTTATGAATGGAAGCTCAAGAGAAAGAACTCGAGGATCTTGGTTTCAGTTTATTCGCCGGCCTCCATTCGCCTGTCCACGCAATTGTTAACCGGAGCGCTAAGCCAGCCGGTCCGCCATCTCCTTGGTTATCTCGTACTTCATTCTTTCACCCGCGAGGAAACGTTCAAGCTCCTCCACCATGCAGCGTCCCATGCGTCGAATCTCGCCGCTCATGACACCGGCGATGTGGGGGGTGAGCACGACGTTGTCGAGAGTGAACAGAGGAGATTCAGGAACGGGCGGCTCAGGGTGGGTGACGTCCAGCACGGCGAAGAGGTCGTTCTGGCGTTCCTGTAAAACCTGAATCATGGCCGGTTCGTCCACGACCGCGCCCCGGGAGGAATTGATGAGTGTGGAGCCCGGTTTCATTGATCGGATCAATTCACCGGTGATCAGCTTCTGCGTCTCGGGCAGGTTTGGTGTGTGCAGCGTGACAAGGTCGGAATCTCTGAAGAGCTCTTCAAGCGTGACGAGACGAAGGCCCAGTTCGGCAGCCACCGACTCGCTGACGTACGGATCGTAGGCGAGGACATGCACATCGAAATGCTTCAGCAGCTCGGCGACCCTTCGACCCACCATTCCAAGTGAGACAATACCGACGGTGCTGCCATAGGTGCCGGGCACTTCCCAGAAAGTCGGCTTCGTCCGTTGTTCTTTCATCGCCTGGGCAAAACGCCATCCCTCTTTGAGGCAGAACAGAATCTGTGAAAGTGTGTATTCGGCGACAGCAATGGCGTTGGCTCCGTACGCGCCGGTGATCCGTATACCGCGCTCCCAGAAAGCATCCGTTACCGTAGAGCGGATAGAACCAGCCCCGTAAAGCACCACATCGAGCTCGGGCGCTCCGTCCAGAACCCTCTCATCAAAAGTGACGCATCCCCAGCCGGACAAGATGACCTGAATGCCTGACAGCAGTTCCGGTTTTTCAGATACGTGTTCACTGGTCAGCAGGTCCGGCGAGACATCGACCAGTTTGGCCACGTCCTGCCGTTCGGCCTCGCCATAGATCCTGTCGTAATTATTTCTGGGCAGGAGATAGGCGGCTTTTTTCATGGTGTGATTTTTCGTGTGTATTGCACAGGCGCGGGCTACTTCTTCACCGCCACGATATAGGCGACCCAGGCTTCGGCAGCATCGGCTATCTTTGTTCGTGTGTAAACTCCGTCGCCTTCACCGGTTTCTTCCTCTGTTCCCTCCCAATAAACGTCTGTTCGCGTGAAGCCGGCTTCGTCCAGCAGCTCACGCAATTCCGGTATCGTCCAGAGCCGCCAGGGATAGACGAACGCGTCTTTCATTTCGCTTCCGTCCTCGAACTCGAAATGGATCTTGCAGGTGGTCAGGTGGTCAATGGGATTGAATGAGAAATGTTCCCAAGTGTAGGTGTAGCCATTGTATTCGCGGGGATCGTCTTCCTGCTCGAGCTGTGAATTCGGGCCGCCCATGACATCGAGCACAAAGACACCTTTGTCTTTCAGATTTGCGTGTACTGCCTTGAAATACTTCAGCAGCAACGGCCGGTCATGAAAAATGAAGAAAGAAAAATTCTGTGCGCCCAGAACGTCTACTTTTTCGGAATTCGCATCGAGCACGTTCCCTTCGATCAACTGCACTCTCTTCAACTGGCTCTTGCTGAGCTTTGAGAGGTTGTTCCGCCTGCCCCATTCGAGCGGCTCGGGATCGAGGTCAACGCCTATTGCTCTTCGTTTCGAGTGGCTCTTCACCCACTCGCACGCGAAGCTCGCGGTGCCGCAGAAATCTTCACAGAAGAGGAGGGCCCGGCGACCGAACTCGCGCTTGTACGCTTTGGAGCAAAACTCGATCTCGAAATCAGGCGCCTGCACGGTGT
>JASLXP010000327.1 GCA_030740295.1 Planctomycetota bacterium | reverse complement strand
AATGTCTGGCTCGGTGATGGATTACCTGCCGGCCAACCTCGTGCCCAAAGGGCAGAAACAGGGCGAGTATTTTTCATCCACGATCGGCCCTTACGATATCTGGGCTATCGAGTACGCGTACAGACCTTTCAAGGCGAATGAACCGCAGGAGCTCAGCAAGATTGCCTCGAAGGCCGCGACACCGGGGCTCGATTTCGCCTCCGACCAGGATATGCGTGACAGCCCCGATCCATCGGTGCAACTTTTTGATCTCGGCGACCCGCTCGACTATGCGAAACAGCGCATCCAGTTGGTGGAAAGCTACATTGGGGACCTGACCACCCGCGTCGTTGAAAAAGGCGAAGGCTGGCAGCGCGGGCGCTCGGCATTCAATTACATGATCGGTGAGCTGTTTCAGTCTGCGCAGTTGGCCTCGTTCTACATTGGCTCGGAGTATGTAAATCGCGACCATCGTGAAGATCCCAATGCGCGTACGCCTTTTGAAGTCGTACCGGCCGCTCGCCAGCGTGAAGCATTGAATCTTCTCAAGTCCCAGATCTTATCTGGCAAGGTTTTCAATTTTTCTCCTGAGAACCTGCGCAATCTGGCACCTGATTTCTGGCGTCACTGGGGAACGCGGCGTCATTCCCAGGGATATCAGTATCCGCTTGAACAGATGGTGTTGCGCATTCAGATGGTCCCGCTGCAGCATTGCCTGGACGCCTCCGTTCTGCACCGGGTTCAGAACGTGCAGCTCAAATCGGGGAAGGATGACGCCCTCAAGATGAGCGAAATTTTCAACGCTTTGACCGAGTCGATCTGGGCCGGTTTCGACGTGAAGGCAGGTCCCGAACAGCAGATAGCCACAACCATCTACGCCAGAAATCTACAGCGCGAGCATTTCAAGCGGCTCGCACAGATAGTGCTCGGCTCGAAAGCGCAGCAAGGCGGGTTCTTCTCATTCGTTTTCGATTCACCGGGTGATGTGCCCGCGGATGCGCGCAGCCTGGCGCGATCTCATCTGAAGAAAATACAGACCCGTATCGGCACGCTGCTTCAGGCTGAGAATGCGAAGATGGACGACATCACCCGTGCGCACCTCGATGAATCGAAGGAGAAGATTGATCGAGTGCTGATGGCATCACTGAGTATCGCGAGGCCGTGAGGCGAATCTGCAGGTGGGAAGACTCAGTCAGCATTCCCACCATTCTTTGTCCCGCTCTGCTGGCCTATTGCCCCGCTTACCCAAAGTCGCACAACGTGAACGGAATGCTTTTGAGCCAGGCCCACCAGTTCTTCTCCGGCTCTGTTGGTTGGCTGTCTGTTTCACCTGGAAGTAAACCGGTCAGCGTGAGTGAGATATTCTGCAGCCATGCAGAGGCCTGGCCGATTTTGATTGGCTCAGTGCGGTTCACAAATTCTCTCAGCATGCGGACACGGACCTCGAGGATATTGGGCAGAGGCATGATTCCCTGGGTATCCAGAGCCCGCACGAAATCATCGAGTGCATCCAGAAGCCTGGCCAGCTTCTCACGCAAGTCGCCTTCTTCGATTGGCAGAATCTCCTTCCACACTTCAGCCAGTTTTTTTCCTGCACTACTGGTGGGCTCAAGATCGAGGCCGGCGAACCCAAAACTGGATCCTTTGCGCAGGTGTCTGCCCACATCCGCGGATTCAACACGCGCTTTGTATCTCCCGGGATCGACTGCGAAACCCACTTTTCCTGCCATGGGTGCTATACTCATTGAACAACAGCGGGCCGTTTCCCCGGCGTTGGCGTATCGTTTTTCCCGAAGTTCTGCGGGACTCTCCCAACCAGAGGGAAACTCTACTGGCTGTATGATCTTTTCGACTTCGCCCCCTTCATTGACTATCTCTCTAGTGTCTATGGCGACGTATGCGGTGAACCGTGAGAGGACGCTGTGCTCCAGTGAGACTCGAACAATCTCCGGCTCGAGTTCGTATCTACCGGCTCCGTGCGAGTCCTCCAACTCGCGGATGTGGCCCCGGGCCCAGGAAGTCGCCAGAGAAGTCTCCGTCAAGATTGAATCGAGACTCACTCCCCATTGCTCGTTGGAAGCCGTCCGGGCAGCGACTCTGCATGTGCCGGCTCGTTTGCATCGACCCATGATTGAGACCGGTACGCCTTCGAATAGATCCGGCAATCGCCTGGGGACAATCGTGTCTTCCAGCAAATCCAGCCCTTCATCTACCAGCTCGAGCGAATGGAGGGCAGGTGTTCCGATTCGGCGATGAAAACTGTCCATGACTTCGTCGAGCCGATCTTCGGATTCGACTTGCTCGAATGAGCCTCCGCCAACGGAGGCCAGCCGATTGAGGAAGCCCTGGTTGACTGCCCGATCAATGCCCAGGGTGTAGATGCGGATCTGCTTCGCCTGGAATTCGATACTGCGTAAGATCTGGTCTTCGTTGCCGACTTGGCCATCGGTGGCGAGCACAAGAACTTTATCGCGTTCAGCCTCAGTGAGGGTACTGACAGCGGCCAGCAAAGGTCCCGCGAGCTCAGTGCCGCCTCTTGCGTCCACTTGAGACAGATACTCGATTACCTGAAATCGGTTTCTGTCGGTCGCTTCAATGAAGTCATCTTCGAATCCGGTTGGCTTTTCATACTGGCTGTCGAATGCGTAGACCTGAAAGCGATCCTGATCGTTCAATGTGTCGATCATGCGGCCCGCGGCGCGGCGAGCAGCCACCATCTTCCATCCGGACATGCTGCTGGATCGATCCAGCATAATGACGACATCCCGCGGCCGGGGCGCTGTTGTGATCGAGGGAGGCACGATGGTCAGCAAGAAAGTGGATTCATCACCATCTTCAGAGACGCGCAGCGAAGTCTGGATCTCGTCATCAGAGAGGTCAAAACGCAGGATGAAGTCTCGATTCAGACGCTCGCCAGGTTCCACGTTGAGGACACAACACCCGTCCTCGCCCTGCTCATGTAACACCGTGTGCAGGCTGGACCGAACGTTCTGAAACTTAAGCCCTGCTGGATCGATACTGACCTTCAGCGAGAGGGCTACTGGATTCGGATGTCCGGGCAGCAGGACGGGCGGGGTGATGCGGGAGGCGTCGGGCACCGCTTTCGTGTCCTCCACCACACCGTCTCCCGCCGAAGGCCCGAGGATTCTCTCTCCCGGGATGTACCTCGGGGCCACGACCAGCGGGAATCGATAGGTCGCTTCATTCGAATTGATGGATAACGGGCCATTCAGCTCGAGTTCTACTTCGACCTGTTCTCCCGGCATGATGTTGCCGACCTGCATGGTGAAGACGTCCGGTCTGTCTTCTTCGGCGAGGCTGGCTCTGTGTCCGGTGCGAAGGGCTTCCTCGTAATCCCTGCGGGCCTCTCCTCTTTCCTTTATCTGACCGTCAATAACACGGTCGGCGGCCTTCATCTTAAAAGAGGTTACGGCAGCCCGATCCGGCAGCGGAAAAATGTATGTAGCCTCAATCGGGTCATCGTGGTTATTGACGAAAGTCTGGCGCACTTTTGTTTGCGCAAGCAGCGAGGTGATGCCGGCATCCACGTCCATCGCCTTAAGAGGCAGATTGCCCCTGGCTGTTTTCAGACCTGGTGCGGTTTCAGAAGCCTGTATGGAATCGAGTTCCTGTTGTCCCATCGGTTCGACTGTATTGATCATGTCTGTCCTCCGTTGTTCGATTGAATAAGATTCAGGTTAGAAAGGGTATTCAGCAGGGGTTCAGCGGCTTTGTGAATATCGTTTGATTCGTTGACGCCTGGGGTCCGTTCCGTGGCCAACAGCAGAGTGACGCCCGGTGCAAGCGTGATTGCCCGAAGAGCTTGACTGGGCGGAAGGGCAGGAGAGGAGGAGGCGCCTGGCGTGACCTCTGCTGGCGCTTCACGCCAGAATTCCCTCCTCCGAGGTTTGGCGGTCGAACTGACCTGTGTCGGGATATCGGCAAGATTGCGAAGCTCTCGAGTGGTTATGCCGGCTATCTCTTCCTGGATCTCGCTGAGCGTCTTGCCCCGTGCCTGGAGTTTCTTGATGGCAACGAGCTGCAGCAGGTGCTTCTCACCATACAGCGCTGTTCTTCCATTCCAGTCGGCGGGCCGGTCAATGATTCCGAGGGTGGTGTAGTAGCGGATCGTTCTGAGATTCGGAATCTCCCGAATCTGCCGATTCTGCTGGCCGGGATAGGCATCTGACAAGGCAGCCTCGGCCTGTTCCTCCAACTCCGCAAGGGTCCAGAAACTATCTTTGCGGTCACTCATGCCTGAAATATAACACTGTTATATAACACTGTCAAATAGGGTCAGGCGATGCCGTTTTCATCGATGGGGGAGCATCCATCTGAGACCTTGTTTCTGAGTGCTTTCTGGTAATCAATAGACAGAATGATTCTGGACCGAATAATTGGGCCGGGGATCGCTATCCGTCAGTTAAGGCCAAGACGGCCTCACTGAGATGGACGGAAGTTGCGACCCCGATGCTGTCGTCGAAAGTGACAGTTGTTCAGATTCTTGAAATTACCTGTAGAAGAATGAGGACGATGCACGTTTAAAGATGACGGTTCCGATTCCTGAGCCTGAAATGTGTTGGGCCGAGAACGGGCTACCTGGAATCAGGAATCCGATGACAAGAACGTGTGCAGAGCCTCGTTGACTGGCCGTATGCTCAGAAACCGATTCCGTCCCTCCGTAGTCGGTTTCTGTGTGCCATGTCATTCCCCCACGGGTTGGATAACCCACGTGTGCCCTTCCGGGTCACCGGAAGGGCGGCTTCTGTGCACGTTCTTGCTCGTTCTTATCAGCGGGTGCAGGACCCGATGAACGCAAATGAAATGCAAATCTTAGTTCCGCCTTGCTGCACCCAGAGCTGAAGACCCCACCATGACAATAAAGTGCTGCCGGTCCTATATCGCTGGACTTACATTCTGTGGAATTGTTCTTGCCATCACGAATATATCTAATGGGGATGACTGGTCCCGATTCCGGGGGCCCAATGGCACCGGCGTCAGCAAAGAAACGAATCTGCCAACCCAGTGGAATGACAAGACGAACCTGAAATGGGCTGTAGATCTGCCGGGGCCGGGATCGTCCAGTCCCATTGTGAGCGGGGATAAGGTGTTTGTGGCCTGCTACTCGGGATATGGCGTCAGCCGGCAGAATCCGGGCCGCATTCAGGATTTGAAGCGTCACCTGGTCTGCATCTCTGCCACGGATGGCAAGATGATCTGGCAGAAGGACGTCCCTGCCGATTCACCTGAAGATGCTTATTTCGGCTATCTGACCGAGCACGGTTACGCCACCAACACACCCGTAACGGACGGGGAAAGTGTGTTCGCCTTCTTCGGCAAATCGGGTGTTATCGCGTTCGATATGAAGGGAAACCAGTTGTGGAAGAAGAACGTAGGGAAAAACAGCAGCATGAAGAAGTGGGGCTCAGCGGCCAGCCCGATCGTCTACAAGGACTGGGTCATCGTGAATGCCTCCGAAGAAAGCAACAGCATCCGGGCTCTGGATAAGAAGACAGGAGAAGAGGTATGGAAGGCCGCGGGGTCTCGGCTCAGCCTGGCTTACAATACGCCTGTATTCATGGAATCTAACGGCAGGACGGATCTGCTGATTTCCATGCCTTACGAGGTCTGGGGAATGAACCCGGACACCGGTAAGCTGCGCTGGTACGTACGTTTGTACCTCGACGGCAATATCACGCCGAGCATCCTGGTCGATAATCAGATGGCATACGTCATGGGCGGCTTTCGATCAAAGGGGGCCCTGGCCATTCGAGGCGGTGGAAAAGGCGACGTCACGAGAACCCACCTGGCCTGGTCCACAGCCGCGTTTTCTTCCTACGTCCCGTCTCCGGTGGTCGTGAATGGCTACATGTTCTGGGCCAGTGAACAGGGCATCGCCTACTGCGTGGAAGCCGGCACCGGCAAAGTCGTTTACAAAGAGCGCCTTCAGGGTCAAAGCCGCGGTGGGGGACGGCCATTCTATGCGTCCGTGGTGTACGGGGCCGGAAATATCTTTGCTGTGAGCCGTACGCGCGGGACATATGTGTTTAAGGCTTCGCCTCAATTTGAGCAGGTCTCCCAGAACATTCTGCAAGACAATTCTGACTTCAACGCTTCCCCCGCCATCAGTAATGGCAGGATTTTTATCCGGTCTAATAAAGCACTTTACTGCGTGGGGAAGTGAGCGCTGATTCTGGATTCTGGATTCTGGTTACTCGATACTCAATGGGCAAGCATCCACTATCCAGCATCCAGCATCCAGCATCCAGCACCTAGCATCCAGCACCTTTCGCTCAACCTTCCCATCCTGATGTCCAAACTAAAGCAACTTGCCATTAACGACGAAGGCTTCGTTTTCGACCCTACGACCGGCGACAGCTTCATGCTGAACAAGACCGGTCTGTTCATCATCGAGAGGCTTCGGGACGAAAAAACGCACGATGAAATCCTGGACTCACTGGTCGACACTTTCGAGGTAACATCGGAGGAAGCTGAGAGGGACATTGCAGACTTCCAGACCCGGCTCAGGGCTATCGGACTTTAGTGAGGTAATCAGTGGACAAAGTTTTTGTTGCCGTATCCGGCATCAACGCGGTGGATAATCCGGGCCCGGGCGTTGCGGTCGCCCGAAGCTTGAAGGAAGACGAAGAGCTCGCGGTCCAGGTCGCCGGCCTGGCCTACGATGCGATGGAGCCGGGCATCTATATGGACTGGGTCGTGGACCGATCCTTTCTGATGCCTTACCCGTCCGGCAAGGGGCAGGATTACATTGACCGTCTGCTCTACATCAAAGAGAGCTTCGGCCTCGATTTCGCTCTCCCAAACCTCGATGCTGAGCTGCCTCTCTACATCAAATATGCCGATCATCTCGAGGAAGCCGGCATCAAGACTTTTCTACCGACGAAAGAACAGTTTCGCCTGCGCGGCAAAGATCGTCTGGTCGAGGTCGCCGAGAAGATCCATATCAGCGTACCTGAAACGCGGGCCGTGCATTCAGTGGATGCCCTCGTCGAGGCCATCGAAGAGATCCAGTTGCCCGTCATGATCAAGGGCAGCTACTACCACGCTCACCGGGCCTATACGACACAGGAGGCGGTCGGCTTCTACAACAAGCTGGTTGCTGAATGGGGTTACCCCATCATTGTGCAGCAGGTGGTGACCGGCGATGAGTTGAACGTCGTCGGCATAGGCGATGGCGAAGGCGAACTGTTGGGGATGCTGGGTATGAAGAAGACCTGGATCACTTCGCAGGGGAAGGTGTGGACAGGCGTCACCGTCAAGAATGAACGCATGCTCGAGGCGGCGGCCAATCTCGTCGGCGAGTTCGAGTGGAGGGGGCCGTTCGAGCTGGAGTGTATTGTTTCAGGTGACGACGTTTATCTCATCGAGATCAATCCACGCTTTCCTGCCTGGTGTTACTTTGCCACAGGCGCGGGGCTGAATCTGCCGGCCCGGTTAGTTCGCCGGGCCCTCGGCCTTCCCTATGAGACCGATACAGACTACGAAGCAGGCAAGCTGTTCGTGCGCTACACCTATGAGCTGGTAACCAGCATGGACAGGCTGCAGGCGGCCACCACCAGAGGAGAATCACCGTGAAATTGCCTTACGAGAAACCCGTCATCAACAAGCTGCAGAGCGGCCTGATGAACAAATTCGGCCGCAGCCCGGCCTACGCGCGCCGCGTGCGTGAGCATATCGAAGACGTGCCTATCGAAGACCTCGTCAGCGAGTTTGGCTCGCCGCTCTATGTCTATTCTGAGCGTGAAATCCGGCGCAAACATCGCGAGATGTACAGCGCGTTTTCCACCCGCTATCCGAACGTGGTTTTCGGATGGTCCTATAAGACTAATTACCTGCAGGCCATCTGTGCCATCATGCATCAGGAAGGCTCAATCGCAGAGGTGGTCTCGCAGATGGAATACGAGAAGGCGCGAGACTTCGGCATCCCCGGGGACCAGGTCATCTTCAACGGCCCGCACAAATCGCCCGAGATCCTCGAGAGGGCAGTGAGCGAAGGAGCAACGATCAATGTCGATCACCTGGACGAAATCTACGACCTCGAACAGATTGCTGAAAAACTGGGCCAGACCATTCGCATCGGTGTTCGGCTCAACCTGGATGCCGGTATCTATCCGCAGTGGTCGCGCTTCGGATTCAATCTGGAATCCGGCCAGGCATACGACACGGTCAAGCGAGTTTCGAACGGCGGCAAACTCGAAGTGGCCGGCCTCCACTGCCACATCGGCACGTTCATCACCGAACCGGAAGGCTACGCCAACCAGGTACGCAAGATGGTGGCCTTTGGATACGAGATTGAGGATGCATTCGGGTTCTCGATGGAGTACATCGATATCGGCGGAGGATTCCCTTCATGGAACAGGTTGAAGAGCTCGTACCTTGCGGCAGACATTGCGGTCCCGCCCATCGACGAATTTGCAGAGGAGGCGACAAGGGCGCTGACCAATTCTCTCAGGCCGGGCGATTTTCCGAAGCTGATTTTGGAGTCCGGCAGAGCGCTGGTCGATGACGCGGGCTATCTCGTCTCTACACTGGTCGCTGCCAAGCGTCTGCCTGACGGCACTCGCGCTTATGTGCTCGATGCCGGCGTTAACCTGCTCTACACATCCTATTGGTACAAGTTCAATATAGACATAGATCGTGAGGTGAATGGCATTAATGAGAACAGCGTGATTTACGGCCCGCTCTGCATGAACATCGACGTTGTAGATGAGGGCGTGCTTCTGCCCCCGCTGTCGCGGGGTACGCGCCTGACGTTTTCGCCCATCGGCGCATACAACAACACCCAATGGATGCAGTTCATCGAGTATCGGCCCAACTGTGTGCTGATCGGCCCGGACGGCCAGGTGGAAGTGATCCGGGAGGCGGAGGATCTTTCTGATATTCAGCGGAGGGAAAGGCTGCCGGAGAGGCTGGGGTTGGGGGGATGATATGGCTTATCTTCTGATCGGTCCCAGAAGCCGGCGAAACGCCGCTACCACAGGGGGAGTCTGGCCGCCGCTGTTTCTTCTAACCAACCCATGAAAGACCATTTCAAAGCCATATTCTGCAGCTATGCGGAAATCTTCTTCTTTCAGAGCGGATGGCTGGGCGCGCTGATATTTGTGATGACCCTGGTCAACCCTTTTGTGGCGCTGTGTGGGATCCTGTCGGTGGTGGCGGCCTATCTCTTTGCCCGGTTTATCCGGATGGAAACGGTCTATCTTGAATCCGGCTACTACACCTATAATCCGCTGCTGGTCGGGCTGTCGCTCGGCTACATCCTGGATGTGACGCCGCTGATGGCTTTCTTTGTTATTTCGGCAGGAATCCTGGCGTTTATGTCAACCATCCTGATGGCCAATATCTTTACGACTTACCTGCGTCTTCCGATCCTCAGCTTGCCGTTCGTGGTGTGCAGTTCGCTCACGTACCTGGCATCCAGGCGGTATTCCAATTTGCTGGTTGCGTGGGAATCGCGGCCAAGCTACACGCCGAAATTTCTAAGTGATCTGTTCAGCCATCTGCCGATTTGGTTGACAGGCTACTTTGAATCTTTTGGCGCTATTCTGTTCCTGCCGAGCGTTCTGGTGGGGCTGGTGTTTTCCGGGCTGGTGCTTGGGTACTCTCGCATTCTGTTTTTCCTTTCCGTGCTGGGGTATTACGTCGGGACAGGCGTGCGGGCCCTGCTGCTCGGCTCTTCGGAGCAGGCTTTTGGCGATATAGCCAGCTTCAATTTCATCCTGATTGCCATGGCGGTCGGCGGGGTCTTTTTGATCCCGTCACCCAGGAGCTACCTGATTGCGACCGTGGCCGTCGTCGTGTCGATTCTGATTCTGGATTCGATAGAGGTGTTTATGTCGTATTACACCATTCCGGCATTTACACTTCCTTTTAATATCGCTTCCCTTGGCTTCATCTACGTTCTCGGCCTGCTGAAATATGCGGGTATCGCACAGTACGTGGGGGCGACGCCGGAGGAGACGCTCGAAAACCATTTGGCGGACAAGCTCCGTTACCACGGCGAACAGCAGCGGACCCTGCACCTGCCCTTCTCCGGGCCCTGGACGGTCTGGCAGGGGTTCGATTCCGGGTGGACGCACAAGGCCAAATACAAATACGCGTACGATTTTGTGATTGCCGATGAAGAGGGAAATAACTACCGCGACGCGGGCGAGAATCTCGAAGACTTTTACTGCTTCGACAGACCGGTTCTCTCGCCCATTCGTGGCCGGGTGATCCGCATCATCAATAATCTGCCGGACAACCCAATCGGCCAGGTAGATGAAGCGAACAACTGGGGCAACCTGGTCATCCTCGAAGATCCTCGTGGCTTTCATGTGGAGATTTCACACCTCGTGCACGAGAGTATCGAAGTGAACGAGGGCGACTGGGTCGAGCGCGGCACGATTCTTGGCCGATGTGGGAATTCGGGGTATTCGCCGCAGCCGCATCTACATATCCAGGTGCAGGCGAGCGATAAGATCGGGGCCGAGACGCTGCCCTTCAGCTTCGTTTCTTTCATCGACGGCAACTCATATTTCGCGAACGATCTGCCGGACGAAAAAAAGACGATTGAGCCGCTCTTCATCGATAAACGTCTAGACAGCGTGACGACTTTTCTGCTCGATGACGTGCTGAAGTTCGAGGTCCTGCAGGATGGCGAGCTCATCGATGTGCTGGAGGTCGAGGTCAAGAATGCCCTCGATGGCACTTTCTATTTTGAATCATCGCAGGGCCGCCTTTATTTCGGGAAGCACGAAGGCACTTTTTATTTCTACAGAGTTGAAGGAAGAGATCGCTGGCTTCCGTTACTATTCCTCGCTTTGCCCCGCCTGCCGCTTGCTCACAAGCCCGGCATGTCGTGGAGCGATTTCGTTCCGGTGGGCCTTACGACCACCGGCTTTCAACGTGTGATGGCGCGCTTCGCCAGCGCGTTTCTGCCCGATTTTGCCCGAGTGCAGGTCAATCAGAAGTTTCGCACATCCAACGTCGTCGAGGCTGTCATTCGGCCCGGCACGCTCCAACTCGAGAGAAAGGCTGAAGTCACCCTCGATACCAAGCTTGGTCTCGCATCTGTGAAAATCGACAACACTGAACTCCGGAGGAAAAAAGATGAGGAATAGCTTGCTGCTTTCCGTGCTCCTGCTTTCGGCGACTGCCGCAAAAGCTGAGAATCAATGGCGGATCGATGCCGTGCCCTACTACGCCTACGTTTTTTATGACGATGCATCCGTCAAAGACAACGGCCACCTCGCCGGGGCATACCTGTACATGGGCTACGGTCTCAACCATCTCCTCGAGGCCGAATACGATTACACCCACCTTGATTTCGATGGGACCTTTAACCTGACTCAACACGACATCTCTGCGACCTATAACAACTTCAGCAAGAAGAACTGGAAATTCCGATTCGGCGGGCACTACATGACCGGCGATGACACAGCGACGGACGGCGCATGGCTGGCCTGGACGGGGGCTCATTATTTCGTTCCATACAATTGGGACCTCGGCATGGATTTTTATTACTCGGACTATTCGGATTTCACGCCCTCGATGAACGTCTTTCAGGTGACCCCGCACTACGGCTTCAATTTCCTGAAATCTGTAAAGACGATGTTCCGTTCGGACACGACCTACTATTACATCGCGCTCAGCGATGAAGTCGGCCTGAATCGAAAGTCGTTTCATTCTCTGGACCAGCGATTCACGCTCTATGCCTTCCCCTGGACATTCTCCCTGGGCGGCTGGCTTGGCAAACAGACCTTTGCCGCCAGGAATGGCGGGTTCACCGTCTATAATCTTTCCGAGGAACACACGAGCGGGTACAGCGGAGATATCCGATTTGTTTTCAATGAAACTACGAAAACGGCCATCACCTTCAGGGTAACCCAGGAGAGTTTCACGGACTTCGGTACGGGCGCGGAAGCGGGGTCTACGATGTTTCAGGTTCTTTACGGCTTTTCGTTCTAACCGCGGAGAGATCAACAGATCATGGGGCCGAATACCAGACTTGTTGAATTTATTCTTCTGATTCTCCCGGCAGCTCTCTTCGCTGAGACTGCAAAGATGGGTGAGTCTGATATCCGCGAGTGTTACTACAAATCCTACCGGTACGAGAAAGCCAGCAACTACAACGACGCCATTAAGTCGTTGCTGCTCGTCCAGCAGAACTTCCCGAACGGCTACACCGTCAACCTCAGGCTCGGATGGCTGAATTATCTTGGGGGTAATTTCGCCGGTGCAGAGACAAGTTACCGGACGGCTACCAAGCTTGCGCCCGCCTCCCTCGAGCCGAAGCTTGGGAGGATGCTGGTGCTTCAGGCACAGGGCCGTTACCTTCAGATGGAATCTCTCGCCCGACAGGTTCTGGAGAAGGATGCTTTCAATTTCTACGGTGCCCTCCGGCTGAGCGCCGCGCTTCGACTGATAAAAAAACACGACCTCGCAATGGAGGGTCTGAGTCGGCTGCGCAGGATGTACCCGGCGGATCCGCAGCTTTTCGCTGAAGAATCGAGGCTCTTGCTGGCGCGAGGCAAGAAGGCGCCGAAGAGCCCGCTCAGGCCATTCACCGTATCGCTGCAGTTCCAGCAGAAGCAACAATACAAAACAGCCATTGAAAAAATGGCCGGCATTGACCGCACGAAGACAACCGACTACGTCTATTATCTGCGGCTTGGGTGGCTTTATTACCAAAGCGGACGTTACGCCAATGCCGAGAGCAGTTATCTCAAGACCTTAGCTGGAGCGGCTCCGGCCGTTGAGGCGCAGCTAGGTTATCTGCTCGTCCTGATGTCCCAGGGCAGATACGAAGAAGTGGAGGCCCGCGGCAAGCGTATACTGGAACAGGATCGGTGGAATTACTACGCCAATCTTCGCGTCGCCAAGGCTCTGCGGGCCCAGAAGAAGCTGGCCGTCGCGGAAAAACAGGTACTTCAAATGCTCATCCTTTATCCGACCGATGTTTCCTTCCTTACGGAACTGGCGCTCATTCGCGTTGCGCGGGAAAATGGAATTGGAGCGAAGCAGCTCTTCTACGCGGTCTTGACATTGGATCCCGAGAACGTGACTGCAAAGAAAGGGCTTGCTGATTTATGATCCGTGTTCAACCGGCAATGAACTGGAGATGACATGACGACTGAAGCCAAGGGCTACCTTCAGATAAAGGTTGGCGATGATGAAGGTAAGATCTATCGGTTGAAAGATGAAACCGTCGTCGGTCGCTTACCTTCGTGCGACATTGTGCTGAAGGAGCCCCGGTCGTCCAAGAAACACTTCCGAGTGATTTTGGAGGAAGGCGAGTTTGTGCTCGAAGACCTCAAGAGCACCAACGGCACGCACTTGAACGGCGACAAAGTCACCAGGGAAGTCTTGAACGTGGGCGATGCCATTCGAATCGGGCAGACCCACCTGGAATTCCTTGCGGAAAAGCCCGATGAGGATATGGCCAGCGACGCGTTCCAACAGCAGGACGAGCTCCCCCCTCTCCAATCTTACGAAACTGTCGCTACCCAGGTTCAGCCAATTGGTGAAGTCAGCCTTGTGCAATCACCGGCTAACCTGCAGGACATTCTTCTTCAGGACGTCAGAGAAGGTCTCAACATTTCCGAGGCAAGCACCGAGTCTGAAATGAAAAGGCTCGTCAAACGCATGGAAACGATCCAGGAGGTCAGCAAGCAGATCAGCAATTTGCAGGATTTCGATGCTCTCCTCGAAATCGTGATGGAACGTCTCTTCGATGTCTTTCCAAAGGCCGAGCGCGGATACGTTCTGATGGGCGAATCTGTGGAAGCCGGTCTGGAAACCCGAATCGTCCGCATGCGCAGCGGCGAAAGTGAACAGGTCGAAATAAGCCAGACTCTCGTCAGCACTGCCATGAACGAAAAACGGGCGTTGCTGTACTCAGAGGAGCAATCCGAAGAAGGAGATTTCGATGCCGCGGTCAGCCTGGCCCAATTCCAGATCCGCTCCATGATGTGCGCGCCACTCATCAGCCAGGAAAAGGTGCTAGGGGTCCTGACGATTGATTCCATACAGACCGGGATCGGATTCACCCAGGATGATCTCGAGCTTCTGTCGGCCATCGCCACTCCAATCGCAGTGTCCATTGAAAACGCGCGCCTGTACAGCGACATCACAGCGCTCAACAGATCCTATGAGAGGTTTGTGCCCAAACAGTTCCTGAGTTACCTGGAAAAGGAGAACATCGTCGATGTGGGGCTCGGGGACAACGTTGAGACCGAGATGACAGTTCTGTTTTCCGACATCAGGGATTTCACATCGCTCTCGGAGAAGATGACCCCCGAGGAGAATTTTGAATTTGTCAACGCCTACCTCAGCCGCATGGGGCCGATGATCAACAAGCACAACGGGTTCATCGATAAATACATCGGTGATGC
>JASLXP010000326.1 GCA_030740295.1 Planctomycetota bacterium | reverse complement strand
AGATGTCGCTGTCGGCCATAAAACAGTTTTTCGCGGCACGGCCTGACGAACTCGAAAACTATCTTCCCCGCAATGAGAGTTTTGTCTTTTTCACGCAGACCGAAGGCGGTCCTTACGGCTCGATCGGTGTACCAGTGACGCCGTATCGGAGCATAGCGACGGACAAGAGTGTCTTCCCTCGTGGGTGTCTCTCGTTCATGAAGACCAACGTTCCGACCTTCAAACAAGGTGGCATCTTGAGTTATCGGAAATTCGAAAGCTTCGCTCTGGACCAGGACACGGGCGGGGCCATCCGCAGTGCCGGGCGGGCGGATATCTTCGTGGGTACGGGCCCGGAAGCAGAGATCCTCGCCGGGCGCACTCAGGCCGAAGGTAGACTTTACTACATCTTTGTGAAGGACAGAAGGACAAGCGGAACCGGCACTTTTGATGCAGTGCCCGTGGCTAGAAACACAGAGTGATTTGAGCGTCTGACCTTCAGGAGAACTGTGATGGCCGGTAAAGGGAAAAAGTCGAAGGACAACCCGAAGCCAATCTCAACGCTGAATTGGATGCTGACGATATTCGTCATTTCCATTCCAATCGTGAACATTCCGTTCTGTCTGTATTGGGCGTTCGTCCCTTGGGTTAACCCCAATAAGCAGAACTTCTGCACTGCGTTGGTCTTCTTTTTCATTCTCACTATAGGCTTTTGGGGTGTGCTTGTGATCTCGGGCAACGCTGAGTTGTCACAGCTCTCGGCATTGGTTCAGTCCCTGGCATCTGAATCAGGCGAGTGAAGATAATGTAAGCAGATACTCAGTGGGACCATGCGTGCCGTCGCGGAGTTAAGGGTCATTTTCCAGTCCTGATTCAAATTGCCGAACCGGGCACAACGGCAATACTTCTGGCCGATCAGATTCTCCCGTCAGCCAGAAGAGGCTAATGCCGAAACGACCCTTCTTACTCGTCCACTGCTCACTCCTGCTCGCCTTTCACGCGTTCACAGTTGCAGAACCCACAGCACAGGACATCGAGTTCTTCGAAACGCGCATTCGTCCGCTCTTCGCTGAGCACTGTTTCAAATGCCATTCGACAAAAGCCAAGAAGCTCAAGGGCGGACTCTATCTCGACAGCCATGCCGGGGTGTTGAAGGGCGGCGACACGGGACCGATCCTCGTACCCGGCGAGCCGGACAAGAGCCGGATCATCGAGGCCGTGCGATACAACAATCCGGACCTGCAGATGCCGGCCAAATCGAAGCTCCCGGACAAAGCGATCGGCGATCTTGTTGAGTGGGTAAAACGGGGAGCCCCCTGGCCGAAGGGAGACGGGACCGAGGTGGTGATGGCCAGGAAAGAAGTGGATTATGTCAAGCGCCGCTCCGGGCAATGGTGTTTTCAGCCACTGAAGAAAAGCAAGCCGCCCCAGACGAAGGGCCCGGCACTCAGCGATATTGACCGCTTCATTCTGAAGAGGCTCGAGAAGGAGGGAATCATCCCCGCGCCCGGGGCCGACAAGGGCACACTCATTCGTCGCGCCACATTCGATCTGATCGGCCTTCCGCCCACCCCAAAAGAGATCGAGGATTTCTTGAAGGATGAATCCGCAAACGCGTTCGAGAAGGTCATCGACCGGCTCCTTGTATCGCCGCACTTCGGCGAAAAGTGGGCCCGGCACTTTATGGATCTCGTGCGCTACGCAGAATCTCGCGGCCACGAATTCGACCCGAATCATCCAAATTCGTTTGAGTATCGCGATTACCTGATTCGCGCCCTCAATGAAGACGTGCCATATGACCAGTTCGTCAAGGAAGCTGTCGCCGGAGATCTGATCCCCAATCCGCGCAAACATCCGACCGAGGGCTGGAACGAGTCCGTACTCGGTACCGGTTTCTGGTTTTTCGGGGAATGGGTGCATTCGCCGGTTGATATCCGTGGGGACGAATGCGATCGACAAGCCAACATGGTGGATGTTTTTTCAAAGACTTTTCTTGCCCAGACCCTCCTCTGCGCGAGATGTCACGAGCATAAATTCGATGCGATCCCCCAGTCTGATTTTTACGCCATCGCCGGTTACATCCAGAGTTCCGCGTATCGGCAGGTCCGGTTTGAGACGCTCGAGCACAACGCAAAGATCTCCAGGGAACTTGCCGCCCTGCGCAAGAAGCATGCACCGGAGATCTTGAAGGATTTCGCCGCGGCCAACGTACCGAGCATTGAAAAGCTCTCAAACTACCTGCTGGCTACACGTGAGGTGCTGCAATCCGATGTCGAGTTCGCCAGTGGAGAACTAAAGGTCTTCGACAGCTTCGAAAGTGGCGATTACCACGGATGGACGGCCGAGGGCAAAGCTTTCGGAGACCGCCCGGTGACCAAAGAGACCACAGGCACCTACCAGGGGAAGATCAATGCGATAGGCAAGTTTTACGTCAACAGCCACAACCAGCGTTCCAGGGACAAGGTCGTTCATTCCGATCGGGAAACTGGCAAACTGACTTCGAAGAAATTCCGCATCGATCACAACTTCATCACCTTTATGGTCGGTGGTGGGGGCTACAGAAATAAGACTTGCATCAATCTCCTGATCGACGGGAAGAAAGTGCTCTCGAGATCCGGCTTTAATCACAACACCATGCGGCTGCACCGCTGGGATGTTCGCCGTTTCGCGAGCAAGACGGCGCAGTTTCAGATTGTGGATGAAATTCGAGGAGGTTGGGGGAACATCGGCGTCGACCACATCGTTTTTCAAAAGACTGCGGACGACAGGGCATTCTACGCGAGCCGGCAGATCGTAATAGCCCCCGCGCCTACGGATGTAGCGGCTGATGAGAAGGAAGATGAGGATGACGTTCTTGGCGAACTCAAGGAGGAAGAAAATGCGGCTCAGAAACCCAAGGTCAACCCGTTCGAAGCCCTGCTGAAAAAGACGGCCGCAAAATATCAGGTGGCCCCGAAGAGACTCGAATCCTTCGTATTTGCAGTAATGACTGCCAGGAACGAGCCGAACAATCCGCTCCGTCCCTGGGGGATGATTGCTGAGAATAAGAAGGTAACTTCAGGGCAGATTGCAGAAGCGGCGGCATCGTTTCCCTTCAAGCCGGTGACTCAGAACGCGCGGCCTGAAAGCGGAACGACAGGCCAAGAGATCGAGAACGGCGAGCTTATCGTCGATTACACAAAGCCCGGGCACGATTGGATTCAGGATGGCCCGGTTTTCGGCGAAGGCCCGGTCCAGGCAGGCGACCTGATTTTTGGTGAGGATGCTTCCAGGCCAATTGCCGGGATTCACTCTTCCTCAGCGGCATTCGCTGATCCACTGTGGTCACGTCTGCAGCTTGCACCCGGAACACATGGTGAGCCGGGTTCGCTCGGCAAGCTTCAAAGGGCTGGCCGTAACCTGCGAACGAAGACCTTTACCTTGAAACATCGCAACATGAGCTACCTGGTTAAAGGCGCGGGGTATGCTCTCGTTGTTGTCGATTCGCACCGCATGATTCAGGGCCCCCTTCATGGACGTCTGGTGAAGAGAATCGATCTGAAAAACGCAACCCCCAGGTGGACCTCTCAGGATTTACGTACCGATTACCTGGGACATCGAGTGCATGTGGAGTTTATACCGGACAAGGACGCAGCCTTTGTCATTTACATGGTCGCGCAGGCCGATGCCCCTATGAAAAAGGTAACCATCTCCAGCCTGGAAGAGGCGCCCAGGTTTCCGAACGAGGGAATAGACAGCGCGGAAAAATTGGCGGCCACCTATCAGACTTATTTCGGTAAAGCTCTGGATGCCCTGCAGAGCGGGCAAAAGATTGCTCCACCGATCATGAGTTGGCTGCTGGATAATTCTGACTTGCTGATGGATGAAAAGGCCATGCTGGCCTCCGCTTCAGCGAAAGCATTCTTCGAAAAGCAATCGGAGCTCATCAATGAGATAAAATTCAAATCCCGCACGGCACCGGCCATGTGGGACGGCACTGCTGAGAACGAAATACTTCTGATTCGCGGCAATCACAAAACCCCTGCTGAGCCGGTCGCTCGCCGTTTCATGTCTGCGTTTGTTGGTGAAATAGCACGCGGGGCAAGCGGACCGAAGGCCACCGCATCAAAGACAGGCGAACGGGCGGAATTCAAAGGCAGCGGGCGGCTTCAACTGGCTGAGACGATGACCGATCCCAGAATTACACCAGTACTGCCAAGAGTGCAGGTGAATCGAATCTGGCATCACCTCTTCGGCCGTGGCATCGTCCCCACCGTGGATGATTTCGGCAACATGGGCCAGGCGCCGACCCATCCGGACCTGCTCGATTATCTTGCCAGTCGCCTGATCGCTCTTGGCTGGTCAAACAAGAAACTCATTAAAGAAATCCTACTCAGTGACACCTGGCAAATGTCCAGCAAGCCCGGCACAGCCGACGAAATCGACCCGTCTAACAAGCTGTACCACCGAATGGCCATTCGCCGCCTTACTGGAGAATCGATTCGAGATGCTATCCTCAGTATCAGCGGCCGGCTGGATCGTAAACTTTACGGACACAGCGTCCCGGTCTATCTCTCCGCCCAGATGCAGGGCCGCGGTCGTCCTCGTGGCGGTCCGGTGGATGGTGCCGGGCGCCGGAGTGTCTACCTCGCGGTTCGCCGCAATTTTCTTTCATCGTTCCTCAAGACTTTCGATAGGCCCATTCCATTCAGCAGCATGGGGCGTCGCAATGTATCCAACGTACCGACCCAGGCCCTGATCCTCATGAACGCGCCCTTCGTTGTCGGCCAGGCAAAGCTGTGGGGAAGGAATCTCGCCCAACAGTCAGATAAGACGCCAGAGGTCCGCATCCAGGACATGTATCTCGCCGCCTTCGGACGACCTGCCTCGGAGAACGAATTACTTTCGGCCAAATCGTTCATTGATTCGCAGGCGAAGCTCTATGCAGGGGACATCAACGCGGCGGAAGTCTGGTCCGATTTGGGACACGTTCTGATGAATGTCAAGGAGTTCATTTATCTGAACTGAAATGCCTCAGAATTCTGATGAGAACCGTGGGAGACCAACACTGCCGTTGTGGGCGGATCTGATTCCAGTCGTCGCTGGCGCGGGGATGATGGTCCTGGCCTGGCCGGATTTCGACATCGAGATCCTGGCTTTTGTGGCCCTGGCACCATTGCTGGTCCGACTTCCTGACATCTCTTCCAAAAGGACGATTCTCTACTCCCTTGTCTGGGCATTCCTTTATAACTTGGGCTGCATTTACTGGCTGTATCCGGTGGCCGGGCTGGGGACGGTCGGCCTCGCCCTTCTGTTCAGTTTGCCCACCGCGGTCTGCCTGAGTGCTGCGAGATGGGCCATCCTGAGGAAGCCGGGGACCGGCTGGATTCTGCTGCCGTTTTTATGGACGGCGATCGAGTATCCGCAGGCCGCGCTGCCGATCACATTCCCCTGGTTTCTGATCGGCAATTCGCAGTACCTGAATCCGATCACACAGGTAAGCTCGATTACCGGCATCTACGGAATGAGCTTCCTCATCGTGGCGACGAATGCGTGTATCGCGTTCTGGGTCAGAAAATGTCTGCAGAGGGAAGAGAAAAGTGTTTCCAGAGAGGCACGAATCACCACCGCAGCTTTTGTCTTCCTGATGATATGCCTGTCTGTGTGGGGCAGGGCCAGGAAGGCGCAGCCTGCCTCCGGAGAACGAGTGGCCATCGCTCTCCTCCAGGGCAATTACGACCATCTCGACAAATGGAATCAGAAGAACCTGTCGAAGATTCAGAGCGACTATTCGGAGCTGAGCGCATTGGCCGGACATGAAAATCCCGATCTCGTCGTCTGGCCTGAAACGGCCATCCCCCAGGTCATCAATACTGACACCCCATCCCCCGACACGGACGAAGCCAAACTGAGGCAAAGCTCTCGACTGAACGTAGAAGAATCAGTCCGGCGAGCCGGTGCATTTTCACTCGTCGGAGGGCTGCGCTCACCGGCGGACCCCGGCACGGAGGGCAACTACAATGCCTCCTTCCTTTTCGACGCAAGCGGCAGACTCACGGAACAGGAATATTACAAACGCAATCGTGTCCCTTTTGGCGAATACGTGCCGTGGAACAGCATTCTCTTCTTCGTCGATATTGTTTCCGCAGGCGCAGCCATCTTTCTGAAGGGCGAACGCGATACCGTTTTCGAAGTACCCTGGCGGGAACGAAATCTGAAATTCGGCGTGCTGATCTGCTACGAATCGCTCTTTCCGCACATGGGCCGTGAACACGTCGCAAACGGGGCAGATCTGCTGGTCGTCACATCCAACGATTCGTGGTACGGCAAAACGACCATGCCTCATCAGATTGCCGCAATGGCGGTGATAAGAGCGATCGAGTCTGGCGTGCCAATGGTGCGTTCAGCGAACACCGGCTTGACGTTGTGGTGCGATGCCCGCGGGAACATTCAGCAAGTGCTCACAGATGAACAAGGCCAGAGCCTGTTCGTGGAGGGTTACCTGATGGCTCGGCCGAGGATTGAAAACCTGACTACAGCCTACGTCAGGTTTGGGGATGCGTTCGCATGGTTGTGCGTCATTATCAGTGCAGCAATGCTGTCATTAGCCCTGTATCCTGGAAGGCATACATCCGCGGGCATATAATCGACTTCTTTTATTGACGCACACGAGGTCACCTTGGCAAATACAAAAGTCCAGCCCAAGCTGGGGGCCCAGAAAAAATCGGGCTCAGGGTCAAGCCAGAGCCGCGGGATTGCCGCGGTCGGCGCCTTGCGCCTGCTGGAGCAGTTGGAGCTCATGCGGGAACAGGGATCGAGTGATGTGCAAAAGTACCTGCAACTCCTCTCGCGAACGGCCATGGACGATTCCAATATTTGGAATCATTGAAGTATTTTGCCGGCATGATGTCTTTCTTCTCAAAGCCCATCCTGCCGGCCTCCTTTGGCCAGAACTTGACAACGAGTTTCTTGTCTCGAAACGCAAAAGCAGTTGGATAAGTTTGCCATGATTCGCGCAGGCTGATTCCGAACCCACGACCGTCTGAATCTTCGCAAGCGATCCAGCCTCCCAGCCGAGGGCCACTTTTCAGTTTCGCTCCGGAACTACTAATGATGAATTCGTCTGGCTTCTGATGAAATGCCAATACTGCGGGATTCTCGTTTACAGCTACATCAAGTGCTTCATTTGTATATTCTGATAATCCGATGCGGACCTTCTCTGCATTGATCGGAGAACCTATTTGCAGTGCATATTCCTGGAGACCAACCACCGGGTCTTGGACCATCCAGGTAATGGTGTGATAAATTCGGACAAAGGTCTCATTCCTGAAGAACTCGATACGAGAATCGATTCTTGTTAGACGTTGGTCATTGGGGCCTTGAAAGTAACCACTCTTTTTCACGACAGCACGTTCAGAACTGTTCTCTTCCAACTTAATTTCAGGTTCAGAGAAATTGCACAGTACAGCATTGTCACCGTCAGGGATCAGAATAATCGAGGGAACGTCTTGGCTGATATGCTCCTTTTCGTTGAAAAGCACCTGGTCGAAAAGCCGGTTGCCCTCTTTTCTGACTAGTATCCTAAGAGGGCCCGTCACTATTGTGATATCGTTGTTTTCAAGTCGGGCCAGTTTGTTTGCTTCGTTCGATTCGCCTTGGCTGTTCGGTTCGTAGAAGTAGCGTCTTTCAGTGGAAGCTCTGAAGCACAAAAGCAGCCACTTCACTGATTTCTCCTCACCCAGCCACCATCCAGTCGCTTCTGCTTCAAAGGTCACATTTTCACCGAGGTCATTGAGCAACTGTCCACGGGGAACGGACGCCAGTTCCCCTTTTGGAAACACCAATCCAACAGAGACAGGAAAGTCTTTGACAGGGCCTCGCTGTGCAGGTTCGAGGATCTGCAGTTCAATCCTTGCAGGCTTCTGGCGCATAACCTCCCCCAGACTAAGGGACATTGAAAAAGAGACGCAGATGAGGGCAAGCCTTGGGAGGTGATTGATCATGTGTATTGAGGCGCGGAGCATGACTTTGACATGTTCTGGAAGTGCTTTATTTGTCCCATTTAAAGCATGGCAATCCACACCGTTGTGTGGTAGGCTTTCGCGCCCGCTCAAAAGAGCGGTATGATTGAAGCCCAAAAAATTGGAGAACAACATGCGAGGATTGACAGACAATC
>JASLXP010000325.1 GCA_030740295.1 Planctomycetota bacterium | reverse complement strand
AAAGAGCCCGAGAAGCGGAGAGGCGATGGTCAACTCGGTCATAGCTTCTTTTGCCCGGGCGACTACCGTAGCAGCATCACCGGTCATGAGCTGGCGCTCCAATTCAGTGATTGTCGGTGAATCGCAGTACCCGTAATGAGCGTGCACATCGATGGCGAGAATGTCAGTTATTTTCATGTCTTCACCAGAGGGGTCTCCCGTCTTGCGGCCCCCATAGAGTCTTAAATCCGATGGCATACCCACGCGTGCCGTTCATGTCTCCCCACTCCAGGCACTGGGCGTGTTTGAGCCGGCCGTAAGAACCGAGTGAAAGTTCAAGACCAGTATCCAGATTCTTGATTTCTTGAACGACGAGCTTTTCGCGGGTCATGTTCGGCAGGCAGAGATCAATCTCGATCATCAGCTCGGTGTATCTCTGCATTGCGTCGTCTACTGCAACAAAGAAATCGGGATCGAAACTGAAGGTCTGCGCGGGAGACGTGTTGTAGGCAAACACTCGCGGACACCTCTGAATATTCTTGTTGACCGTGTACCCGTGCGAAAACAGGACGGCATCCTTGGAAGCGATGCCGCAGTTTACATGATCCGGCCAGTGGTCACGGTCGTGATGCACGAAAGTGATGTCGGGCTCGACCTCAACGTAGATTTCAGCCAGCTTTCGTTTCAGTTCGTTATCGGGCTGAACGTTGTGATAGGCATACTCGAGAAAGCGCTTCTCGTATCCGTATCGGTCAGCAAGCACCAACTGTTTCGCACGCACTTCCTCTTCGTGGCCGGCCGTAATTTTCCACGACGAATGATCAGATGCGACGACCACCGAAATGAATCGATGCCCTGCATCTACTGCTTGACAGAGAATTCCGCCGACGCCGATCTCGACATCATCCATGTGTGCGCCGACGGCAAGTATGGTGAGAGACATTCGTTTCCTCTGAGTTTACTTCAACGGCTGCAATCACATTTCGTCAGCCGGTGGGTTGGCATCGGGACATCAATCAGGGGTGTGTAGAGTTGAGCACGCTTGAAGATTCCGCCCCATTTCCACTTGTCCCGAGTGCGGAAGGCGAACGTGTTCAATTGGCCCGGCTTCAGATACTTTTCAACGGCAACGTCAAAGGACTCGTTGTAGTTCCAGCTCCACGCAGTGCCGAGGTCGAGATGATTTACCTCTTCTACTTTTACTTTGGCGTCCTTTCCTTTCATCTGCGATGACCACGTCACGCGCTGACCGTTGATGAAGAAATCCATGTGGCCGAAGATACCGGTTACGAACAATCGTACCTTTGTGCTGTCCCCTTTTTCTGCTCGCGGAGCGCCGAGACCACTTTCTACTTTGGGCAAGAAGATCTGCGTGCGATACCAGTTGTAGCCCTCGTAATCCGCTTCCCTGGTCTGCCAGCTCTTTTCGGTCGATTGAACGTGCCAGCGTGGCATGGTCGGATAAGTGATTGACACTTCCTGCCCCTTGCCAGGTTTGTAGACAGGTACGGGATCGAATCTGTACCAGCTATCTTTGAGGCCCACATCAGCCGGGTCGTGCCTGAACCACCAGCGTGTGGGCAGGCCTGCGATTCTCTTGCCCTCAACGCCGTTCAGTTTGGCAGCATATCTTCGGTACTGCGGCACGAGCGATTGCATGCTGAACTCGCGCTCGGCATACCAGCGGTGATCCACAAAGTGAGTGTTGACCGTGCTGATATAGTCCAGGAAGCGAAGATAATCGTCGCCGAGCACGGCCGCGGTCTCGAAATCACCGGCAAGCTCGGCATTACGGACGAGCAGGTATTTGAGCATGTGCTGTTGGCACAGACGCCACATCCGTACACCAGCTTTCTCAGAATCCGTGGTCGCCAGTCTTTCTGCCCGGCGCAGGAAGACATCCAGGCCTTCCACCCATTTGACGCTGTAGAGCCGTGTAAGGACATGATCACCGTGGCGGAACGAAGTGCTCTCCATCGTCTGCCGAGCAAGCGCGTCAAGAAATCCATACATTGGCTCCCAGGCCACGCCGAACATGCCTTTGCAGTAGTCTTCCATGACGGCTCTGACGTCTGCTTTGCTGTTCCAGTAATAGCGGCATCGAACCCAGAAATTGATGCCCGATGTGAACCACGAATTCGCCGTCGCTTCAGGCGTATAGCCGCGGACACCGATCTCTTTGTGCCAGGGAATCTCGATGGCTAACTGGTAGGTGCGGACGAGGGGGATGTTTTGCGCAAACGTGACGTAAGGGTCGTAATCGCGGAAGTAGAGATTGTCTGTCCCGTTGCTCCAACCTTTGATCACCTCGTGTACTTTTCGGGCCGGCTCGCTGCGTGTATCGGCTTTTATCCGTGCGAGCGTTGCGTTCGAAAAACTATCGGCAACGGAAAGAACGAGGTATCTCTGCGGATCGGCCGTCGTATGAAACGCGTCGTACCCAAGCGGCGCGATATAGGGGGCCAGTTGTCTGGGGATTCTGCCCTCCGGTACATCCATCAGGTTGGAGTAGACATAAAACCCGTATTGGAATTCACGGCCTGGAAATTTCTTTTCGATACGATCAAAAAGCTTCCCCGTGAACGACAAATACAAAGGCATGATCCTGGTCGGATCGCCGCCGCAGGCTTTGGTGCAGGGAGGGCACTCGCAATACTGGCGGCCATCCGCGAGTGCCACGGGATAACCAGTCGCGTTCGGCCGTCCGGTGAAATAGTCCGTCAGGAATGCTTCAGCCGCTTTCAGCGTTTCAGGATTCGTCATACAGAGGTGCGTGGCCTGCCTCTTGCCATTACGCAGACAGTAGTACTCTGGATGAGATTCAAAATACTTTTTCTGCGGCACCAACGTGGCGAACTGATGCCCTCGTGAGGGTGCCGTACCACCGAACTTATTCCGGCGCATCCACTCCATCACTTCCCCGCGGGTCTTTGTACCGATGGCTGCCGAGCCGCGGGCCCGGAGTTGAATCGCACGAAGCTCAAACTCAGGCTCCCGTGTGATGCTGATCCTCTTGACGGTGATGGTCTTCATGGATGGCAGCTTCTCACCGAACTCGCCCGGCATGTACCAACGGCATCCGAGTGTCTCGAGAAACTCGTAAAGGCCATGCCCACTGCCCTCAAGTGTTGAACCGGCGATATAGAGAACTTTCTTCTGAGGATCTGAATGGATGACAAACCCATGCGGTTTCAGTTTGCCCGCCCTCGCTGCAACTCCTGCCCTCTTCGCGGCATCAGT
>JASLXP010000324.1 GCA_030740295.1 Planctomycetota bacterium | reverse complement strand
GATGGCCTGTGTCTGGAGAAAGTGAGGCAAGTTCAGTGCGATTTCAAGGTCAGTCCGCCCGTAGGCAATCGCTACCACCCAGGGTTAGCCAAACAAAATTGCTTCGCGATCTCAGCACCACGGCCGTTTCGCGCGAACAGAGTTGGCGGATCCCACCAGTCGGGCCCCAGCCCTTCGACGCTCCCGTTTAGGAAGAGAGGTACGGACAATGGATGTACGACGAAAAAGACTTGCTTTACGCAAGGGACGTACTTCAAGCACGGGACGGGGTTTTATCTCTGTAGGGGCCGTTTGTCAATGGCTTTTATGGATTTGCTTTGGAACAGTTGTAAGTTCTGTGCTAGGCTTGAGTTGCCTGGTGAAACGGAAGTGGGCTCTGCGGGGACGCAACCTGCCTAGGGATAGCCGGGCCGAGGGTGCGCCGAGAGTGCATCGGGCCTCTGGTTTTGATTGCGAACCGGGGGCCACTTTTTTGTCGCACTTCGGACACCCGAGCCATGCCTCCGAAAATCCCACGGCGAAGCCGTGCTGCGTGCTCAGGTCAACGTCTTTACTTACACTTGCTCATCTCCAGCAGTTGTGGGTTTGTGCTCTTCGGTTTGTTGGCGGAATCGGGTCTACCGTCCTGTGTCGCAAGAGCATTGCAACGCGGCGGTTGAATTCATCTCTGCGCAGTCACCGGACCTGCCGATCTTTGCGCCGGCAAGTGTACTCCGGGCTGAATAAAACCTTGTTCGCGTCGGTCGGGCCGAATTCACGCTGTCGCGGTCACCAGTTGGCTAACCCGGCAAAGCCTGGGCAGGTTCTCAGGGAGGACCAACGCTGTCAACTGGGCCGAATGAATGCAGGTCGCGGTCACCGACTCGACGGAGCGTTGCCGACGATATCCCTCGCATCGAATTGCAACGCCGCTAAGATTCCGCCGATCGTTAATTCGTCTGAAAGGTCAAGCAGCCTCCTTCCGTTTTCTGATGGCCTCGCGGGCGCGGTTGGCGGCCCTGTTGTGGGTGGTAGGCTCGGTGTTTTTATAGGGCTTTCCGTCACGGACCATGGCGTAGAGAATGCTCAACAGTCGCCGGCCCATGGCCACGTTGGCCTTGGCTTTGACTCCGCCGACCTGTCTGATCACCCGTTGGCGGGTGACTTCCTGTTTGGCGTCGGAACGGCACAAGGTGACGGCCGCCTTGCACAGGGCCCAACGGAGCGTACGCGAGCCGGCCTTGGTGATGTTGCCGGATTGAGTGCGTCCAGCCGACTCTTTCAAGTCGGCGGTCATGCCGGCCCAGAATTGCAAGGTGTCGGCGTTGGGAAAGCGATCGAAAGGCCCGATCTCCGCAGCGATAATGCAGCCCCAGATATCGGCGATGCCGGGGACGGTTTTCAACAGTTCAGTAATCTGGGCGAATCTCTCCGAGCGGTTGGCCAGAATGATTTTTCGTTGCAGCCGCTCTCGTTGACGTTCCACCAGCACGAGGATGTCGATGAAGTCGGAAAAAGCGTCGTGCTGGGCGGGCTTGAGAAGATGTCCGTGAGCCAGAAACCAGCGATGTGCCCCGGCAGCGTCGAACTTGGGTCCGCGGATGTTAGCCGCGTTGAGCATAGACTTCATGCTGTGCTTGGTGCGGCTGAGCAGCCGGCTCAGTTGTCGCCAGTGCCGGCCGAGTTTACGCAATTGCATCAGCTCGTCATCGGCAATGAAGCCCAACGGGCACTCGTCGCGAGCCAGCCGCAGTGCGATGTCCTCGGCGTCGTTGGGGTCGTTCTTCCGTCGTTTGCCCCGACGGTTGGACAACTCGGTGGCGTCGGCGATGTCGATGCGAGCGACACATTCGCGAAAGCGGTCGATGAACCACTCGACGAAGCCCACGGCTTCGACAGCCATCCAGACGGGAGCGGGCAACGCCCGCAGCCAGGCGTCGATCTTGCCGGTGGACTTTGTGCTGATCGTCAGCTTCTTGATCTCGCCATCGGCGCTGACGGACACAAGGGTGACGGTACATTTGTGAAGGTCGACGCCGACGAACGATTGGTAAGCTACAATAGTTTCGGACATGGTAAGAGTCTCCGTGTAAGGGGTCGAAAATCTGTAAATACTCAGCGAAAGTGTAGCTTTCGTCGGCCCCTACACGGTTTTACGCTGGTTGAGCTGCTGGTTGTGATCGCCATCATCGGCATCTTGGTTGCTTTGCTATTGCCGGCGGTTCAGGCGGCCCGCGAGGCGGCGCGGCGGATTCAGTGCGCCAATAATCTGAAGCAGGTTGGCTTGGCCGTAC
>JASLXP010000323.1 GCA_030740295.1 Planctomycetota bacterium | reverse complement strand
AATCCTCGAGACGTGCATAACAGCATCAGTCTTGGCCTCGACCCTGAAGGCTTCCTGCACCTGTCTTACAACCATCACGGCAATCCTCTGTCTTACCGGCGTTCCGTTGATCCTCTGGGCGTTAAGGAATGGTCGGATTTGATGCCGATGACCGGTCGGTGGGAAGACAAAGTGACTTATCCGTGCTTCGTGATGTGGCCCCGCGACGCGGAGGACAAAGAAGGCCTCGGGCGACTGCTGTTCCTGTATCGCCACTGGGGATCCGGCCAGGGCGACATCTGCCTGAAGGAATACGACCACGCGGACCAGTCCTGGCGCGATGTTGCTGAACGTTTCGTCAAAGGCATGGAGCAGACCCCGTGGACGAGCAACGCCTATTGGAATCACCCGGTCTTTGACTCGCAGGGCAATCTGCTTCTTTCGTGGGTGTGGCGAGTGGTCCAGACGGCATCCGCACGAGGCGATTTCATCTTCAACCACAACCACGGGTTCGCAAAGTCACCGGACGGCCGCCGATGGTACACCTCCCGCGATGTTGAGCTCTCTCTGCCCATGACCCAGGTCAACAGTGAAATAATCTGGGCCACGACTCCCGGCAACACCATCGCCAACATGGCCAGTTCCGCGGTTGATTCCAAGGACCACCTGCATGTGGCTATCTACGGGTCCGAAGCGCCGGGCGAGGCGCCCCAATACCAGCACATCTGGTTTGATGGGAAGAAATGGCGATGCGACGCCATTTCCCGGCGAGAGACTTCCTTTGGCCTGCTGACGTGGGACGTGCCCATGAGCCGACCCGAGATCATCATCGACGCCGACGATAACGTTTTCTTCATTTACCGATGCGACCTGACCGAGAAACGTTTGGCGGCTCAGCGGCTTGAACCGCCGGACTACGCCCCGCCGGGCGAGACGTTCCTCTTGTGGGATCAGGAGGTAAAGAATGCCGAACCGATAATCGACCGAATCCGCTGGGCCAGAGACGGAGTACTAAGCCTGCTGGTCCAGAGGAATACTCAGCCCGATCTTCTGGCGGAGGAGGATAAGCCACCGGAACCTGTCCGAATCATCGATTGGCAGTTTTAGTATGAGCTTTATTGTGGCATGTGTCGTAGCACGGCCTGCCCAGCCTGATTTCGTATCCAGATTTCTCTTTCAAAAGAAAGGGTACATCCATGACACCACGCGAGAGAGTCTTCAACGCCCTGGACCGCAAAAAAACAGACCGCGCACCGGCAGACTATCATGCGCACAAAGGCGTATCAGACGCGCTCATTGAGAAGCTTGGCCTGGCGGATCATGAGGAACTGCTCCAGGAACTTGGCGTTGACATGCGCCGCATCTCATTTGGTTATGGACAGCCGGATACCGGCCCGGATGCCGATGGTTACATGCGTACCCTATGGGGCGTGCGTCACCGTGACGAAGATCCCGGTGATGGCACCTTGCCGCGGAGCGTCAAGACCACGCCGAGCCAGCCCAACCGGATTCTCCCTTTCGATGAGGATTCGACTCTCAACGATGTGCTCAACCACGAGTGGCCTGACCCGGATGCGCTCGACTACTCCGGCATCCGTGCACAATGCGAGAAGTACCACGGAACGTATGCCACCTTCGGCGCGCCCTGGAGTCCGTTCTTTCACGAGGTCGGCTGGCTGGTCGGGCAACAGAACTTTTACGTCTGGATGTGCTCCAAGCCGGACGTGGTGGAGGCCCTCATTGATCACTTTGTCGATTACGAAGTGGAAGTGACGCGCCGGTTCCTCGAAGCGGCAGACGGCATGATTGACATCGCTTACTTCGGCAACGATTTCGGGACTCAGCGCGGTCTCTTCATCTCGCCGGACATGTGGGAGAAATTCATGCGCCGGCCTCTCAAGCGGTTTTACGACGTGTCACACGAATACGGCTGCAAGGTCATGCAGCATTCCTGCGGTTCCGTCCGTGACGTAATTCCTGCCTGGATAGAGGACGGCGTGGACATCCTGGATCCTGTCCAGGTAAGAGCGGCGGGGATGGAGCTGGGGAGCCTGGTCGATGATTTCGGCGACCGGCTTGCCTTCCATGGCGGCGTCGATACGCAGCAGACATTGCCCTTCGGATCCACGGACGATGTGCGTACGGAAGTCCGTTCTTACCTGGACCTGACTCATGAACGCGCCGGCTATATCCTCTCCGGCTCCCAGGATTACATCGAAGACATCCCGCTGGATAATATCCTTGCCATTTACGACGAGAACACGAAAGCCTGATACGGAGAAGAAGCGGGTGAAGCGAAGACGTGCACGATTGCATCGCTGTTGGTTGTCAATGCGCCAGTGGCTTTGGATGGCCTCGGCTCTGTCCGGGGTAACAGCATTCTTCGGGCTCTCTCTTGCGTCATTACGTGCAGCCCCGTCCATCCCGGATGCAGAGCTGACCATTCCCAGAGAAGACCTTTTTGATGAGCTGAAAGAGGTCACGGCGGACGAGATTAACGCGATCGGGCTTTACCCACGATATCCCGCGTCCTGGAAGGTGATCGAC
>JASLXP010000322.1 GCA_030740295.1 Planctomycetota bacterium | reverse complement strand
ATCGGCCGCCTGAGCGATGCTGGTCAAAAGAAACCAAGTTGGGGGGCAATGCGAAAGATCCAGATGGAAATTGTCGATGAAGATCCTAGTGGTGCCTGGGTCGACGTGGATGATCTTAATGATCGAGAAAAGGATGGGAAGATCATCAACGCAGTTCATTACAAGAGACCGGAGGGTTACATCATTCTTGGACAACGATTCGCACGACAGGGTTACGCACTCATCAAGGGTAAGAAACCAGCGGAAAACGGTAGGCCCGGAGATCAAGGGCCCCAAGAAATCGAGAAGAAACAAAACAAGGAAGCGAAAGAAAAGAGGAAAAAACGCGCCGAAGCTACGGAGGACAAGCCCAACGTCCTCTTCATCGCCATCGATGACCTGCGACCTGAGCTCGGTTGTTACGGGGTGGACTACATCCAGTCACCGCGTATTGATGCGTTCGCCAAAACGGCCCGGCTTTTTACCCATCACTATGTAACGGCTCCTACCTGCGGTGCCTCCCGGTACGCCCTGTTGACCGGACGCAGTCCGAGA
Organism: Planctomycetota bacterium; assembly: GCA_030740295.1. Next base: position 1,875 of record JASLXP010000322.1, on the reverse strand, counting down.
AACAACTATGAAGCAGGCAACCTCGCCTTCAAAATGAATCTCGAGTTCACCGCGAAACGGCGAATCGAGTCCTTTCCGCACCTCTTCAAAGAGGCCGGGTATGAGACTCTCTCCATCGGCAAGATCTGCCATGGAAAACAGGACACCTTGCCCCGCAGTTGGAGCCGAATCCTGGATCGTAACGCCAAACATCCTGATTTTCAGAATAACGCCGGCAAAAAACAACGACATGCCGCTCGCGGGCTTGATCTGCCGGACGCCGCCTATTTTGACGGCGCCATGACGGATACCGTCATCAAAACCTTGGGAACACTGAAAGGCAAACCATTCTTCTTTGCGGTTGGATTTGTAAAACCCCATCTGCCGTTCTGGGCGCCGAAGAAATACTTCGACCTCTATGATCCGGAAAAGATCCCTCAAGCCGAATGGAGGACGGTGCCGGATTCGCCGTCTTATCACCCTAGCTTTGAGCTGATGCAGCAGTATGGCCATCATCCTGAGGCAGGGCTGGAAGATCCCACCTATCGACGGCACTTGAAACACGGTTATGCCGCCTGCGTCAGTTTCGTGGACGCCCAGATCGGGCGCATCCTCGACGAAGTCGAAGCCCTCGGTCTGGATGACAATACGATCATCGTGCTCTGGGGCGACCACGGCTGGCACCTTGGCGAGCATCGCATCTTCGGCAAGCACACCAGTTTCGAGAGAGCCCTGAAGTCTGTCCTCATTTTGCGCACGCCGGGAATGAAGAACCCAGGACGTCCCACGGATGCGCTGGTGCAGAGCATTGATATTTACCCGACACTGGCCGAGCTCTGCGGATTGACGCCTCCTGCGGATATCGTTGGCAAACCATTCCTCGATCTGCTCGACGATCCCAACCTCCCCGGTCCGGAATACGCGCTCAGTTACAACCTATCCTACGGAGCCCCCTTTAGAAAACTGCCCCGGTTGCATGCCGTGACCCTTCGGACAAGGGACTACCGCTACATCCAGTGGCAGAGAGATCTCGGCCGGGGGGATATCCTCTTCCAAGAACTCTACGATCATCGTTCGGATCCGAAGGAAGCGGACAACCTGGCAACCAAGAAGCCGGAAGTCGTGAAGCGCCTTGAAGAGCTTCTAGCTGAACATCGAGACGACAACGCATCCTCGAAGGAGGCGGCTGAGAGTACGGCGGGTGGAATAGAAACTGACGCTGCCGGTCCTCGCTGGCAGGTCTCCACGACCGAGGATTGGCGGGCGTTCGTCGCCGACGCCGACGGGGTCAAGATCGCGGACGGCCACGCCGTTGCCGAGAAGCCGCGGGTGTCCTTCACCAGCCAGCTGAAGTCATTCCCAGAGCCGGCCAAGCTGCGGGACATCGAGCTGCGGCAAAGCGTCGACTGGATGAACTGGCGTCCCTATTCTCTCTACCAGCCCAACATGAAGAACGCCCCGGTCCTGATCAGTCATGGACCGAACGACCACTGGGTGATCGCTCAGCATCGGTCCGCCGAGCAGCTCGTGGAGGCGTATATAAAAAAAGTCGCAGACGCTAAGAAAAGGAACAGGAAGCCTCCACCACCGCTGGGTTTCTCGCTCGAAGGGTTCGTCCCGAAAGAAGTCACCCTCGAGGGATACGCCGAGAAGCTGGTGACGACGCCTTTTCCCAATCAGTATCGCTCCAGCAAATTGAAGGCGGATCTCAATGACCGCCCCTACCAACGGGCTTGGAAAAGCGGTTACCACGCCTGGCACAGCCGGGACATGATCAACTGGGTCCACTACGGCCCGACCGCCGCGGCGCCCACTGTCACCACCGCGGAATATGTCGATGGCAAAACCTTTTTCTACTACGACCGCCCCAATGACCGTGACCCGCACCTCATCATT
>JASLXP010000321.1 GCA_030740295.1 Planctomycetota bacterium | reverse complement strand
CCGGGCATCACATGCAAGCATCCAGGCCACATCTTCGCCGTAGATATCGACTGAGAATGACTTTGTCTTTTGCACCCCCGGCTTGGGCGACCAGGATGCTACAAAAAACCTGTAAATCGATTTTTTCTTCGGGTTGCTCTTCCAGCGATGCACTTCAGTTACCTCCCTCACACCCACCACTCCTGTCTTGTTCCGCTTGGATGGCCTGTCATATACCTGCGGTCTACCTTTGGGATTGTTCTTGAAGAACTCCCTCGCGGTCTTCCTGGCTGCGGCAAAACATTTCTTTTCATTCCCGCCATAGTGTTTCAGGTAGTAAACCTTGTGAATGTTGTTGCCTCTCCGATTTGCCCTTACGAGATACCCGACCTGTCCAGGATAGTTGATCTTAATAACGCCTGGTTCACCGGTATTTGATTTGCCCAGTCTCGGCATGAGATGTCCTCCTGAGGTAAGTGGAAAACTGGAGCCTCTGCCCCATCCACATCCACTAGTTTTGCTCCAGGAGTTTTTTAATTTCGAGAATGATCAAGTCTTCCAGTTCTGCGGCAAGCTCATCGACCTCTTCTTCGCTTCGCACTTCCATCTCATCGATGCGTCCGGGATAGTTCATGATGTGGCTTTTAAGTTTCTGCTTGAGGTCGAGGTCATCAATGCCCATCTGAGTTACTCCGATTTCTTGTAGACGGCGTCCTTATCGAAGACTTTCTCGCCAACAATTTTCAGTTCACCGTCCTCAAGTTCTCTAAAAAAGCAGGAACGATAGCCTTCGTGGCACGCCCCGCCTTCCTGTTCAACCTTAAACAGGAGAGCATCCTGATCGCAATCAATGGCGATACTCTTGACGGACTGCACGTGACCGGAGCTCTCGCCTTTGAGCCAGAGCTTCTGCCGGGAACGGCTCCAGTAATGCATCTTGCGAGTCTCAATTGTTTTCTCAACCGCCTCTTTGTTCACGAAGGCGAACATCAGAATCTCACTGGTCTCGTGATCCTGCACGATGGCCGAGAGCAGCCCCTTGTCGTCGAATTTCAGATCGTCGGTAAAGCCCATGGGGGTGAATGGTGAATGGTGATTGGTGATTGGTGAAGCCGTGACTCCAACCCATGACCACCGAATTTAATTTCGACTTGAGGACGATTTTATACACTCAACCTGAATTAGCCTATGATCTCGGGAACGGTAGCCTGGGGCACTATTGTCATTCACCTGCATCCATCTGAATCCTGAATCTTGAATCCTGAATCCCTCTGATCCGTCCGGCCCCATTATTGGCATTCACTTTGCCCTACTATGATTATCGACCGGAAACTTCACGTAAAACTTAATTACGACTTCAAGGCTAAGAAAAGATTTCCATGAGAAGGAAGATCTTGATGTCTCAAATCATTCGTATACATGCTTTCGCTGCAGTTTTCAGCTTCGGAGCCAACCAGGCCTATGCCCAGAATACTCTGTGGAAGTCATACAATTCCGCAGGGATTAAGGCGTATCAGGGAGAGGATTATGTGGCTGCGGAGAGGCTTTTTTGGCGGCGTTGGACGAGGCCAAACACGCCAGCGCCGGCGTTGACGTCAAATCGAACTGCTTTCGAAATCTGGCCACCCTTTACTTTGTTCAAAAAAAGTATGTCAAGGCCGAGCCTTACTATCGCGATGGGATTCAGTTTTACTGGCAGAAACTGCTGGGCCGCAAGCATCCTTTCCTGGCGCAGGCTCATCAAGATCTGGGAACCATATATCACATCCTTTCCGAAAAATCGGAAAACAAGATAGAGCGGGGGAATCTGCTGCAACTGGCCGAAGCGAACTACCTGCAAGTGCGCAAACTTCTCGAGGAGAACCTGGGTAAAAATGATCCGGCGATTGCAGACACACTTAGCGCGCTGGCCGAATTGAAATACAAACAGGACCGTCTGCCCGAGTCAGAAATGATGGACCGTCAGGCGCTCTCCATTCGGAGAAAAGCTCTAAAGCCGGATGACCCGAGGATTGCCGATTCATACCAGTCCCTCGGCGAAAAAAATTACGAACAGGGCTTCTATCTGGAATGCATGCCTTTCTTTCAGCGGGCATGGAAAATCAGAGAGAAATCACTGCCGGAGGACTCGGTCGAGATTGCCGAATCCATCACCGGCCTGGCCAAGGCCAAGTATCGCCTGAGGAAATACAAAGAAGCCGAGCCGCTGTTCAAACGGGCCCTCGAGCTCTGGGGAAAGCATCCGGATCGGGCAGAGGAACTCGGAGAAGTTTTGACGGATATGGGGCTCCTCTACGCGGACATTGATGATGCGGACACCGCAGCCGAACTGCTGAAAGAAGCCTTCAGAATTCGTCAGAAGGCCCTCGGCGCGGATCACCCGGCGGTCGCCTCAATCATGAATAATCTCGGTACCATTTACCATGACCAGGGACTGTACGATGATGCCGAACGCTTTTACGAAGGAGCGATGCGGATATGGAAGAAAAACAACGATCCCAGCGCGGCCTCGGCCCGCTCAAATCTTGCCACCCTTTATTTCGACCAGGGCAATTACCTGGAGGCGCAACCCAAATTCGAAAGCGTCTTGCGCGAAATGCAGAAGCAGAAAGAGGTCGACGCCGACTCGTTGTCGTCCGCGTTTAACAATCTCGCACTTCTCTATACCAGGCAGGGCTTTTACAGGGGGGCCGAATCAAAGTTTAAACGAGCACTGTCACTCCGAGAGGAAAAACTCGGTGAAGAGCACCCGGATGTTGCCGCCACCCTCGACAATCTCGGAACGCTCTATTTTGCCACAGGCAAGTATGAACTGGCAGAGCCGCTGTTCGACAGGTCGCTGAATATCCGGAAGAAGGTTCACGGTGAAACCCATCGACTGGTTGCCGCTACCAGGAACAACCTGGCTCAGCTTTACTTCATCACTGGTCGCTTATCCATGGCCTGGGATGCGCAGAATGAAGCACTAAGCACTTGGCGCATTACCGTGGGCAAGGACCATCCCGACCTTGCAACCGCATTGAACAATGTCGGCAGTCTCTTCCAGCACGCTGGAAAATATAAAAAGGCTGAGGAGCACTTTCGTAACGCGCTCGGTCTGCGGGTGGCCGCTTTGGGTGAAAACCACCCCGACCTGGCCTCCAGCAAAAACAACCTGGCCATGCTCCTCCTGGATATCGGCAAAATCGACGAATCAAAGCCACTGCTTCGCGAAGCATTGGCCAGTCGCAAGAAGGTGTTCGGCAAGCTTCATCCGCAGGTCGCCTCTACTTTTCATAACCTTGGTCTGGCGGAATATGCCCAGGCTTTGCAGGAACCGGAACAGGCATTGACCGCAACCATGTTGAAAGAGAAAGAGCCGGAATCAGAAAGTGAGGAAGAGAAAAAGAAACGAGTTCAGGAGAAAGCAAAAAAGAAGGGCAATCCGTGGAAGTACGCGTTGGAATTTTACGATAAGGCCCTCGAGATTCGCCTGGCCATGCTGGGCGAGCATCATCCGAATGTGGCTTCGACCAGGCACGCCATGGGACGGCTGTTTCGTTCCTGGGCCCACGTCCTCCAGGAAGCAGAGATTCGTGAACAAGGGAAGGAAAGAACCGCCAGCATCCCTGTTCCGAAGGAAGAGGGCGCCCGATCGAAAAGCAAGAAGAGCGACCTCAACACATCAGAAAACAGATTCAAATCCGCAAAGAACAATTTCAAACGCGCGCTTTCTGTACGGGTAGGTGCATTCGGCAAGGCACACCCGGAAGTCGTTGAATCTCTGAGGCAGATTGCCGGCGTCTTTGAAGACCAGGGTCTCTATGAAGAAGCGTTCAATGCTTACGGGCAAGCGCTCGCCTCAGGTGAAAGCATCGGCGAGTTCGAACACCTGTACGTCCGCCACACTCTGGATGACATGGTGCGGCTGAGCGTTAAGGCCGGCCGTTATCAGAGTGGCATGCCGATGGCCGAGCGTTCAGTGGCAATTACCAGGAAGGCATTCGGACCGAGGCATCCCAAAACCGGGGCAGCTTTTGTGAACCTGGCAGATGTTTACACTGTCCTTGGCAGGCAGGCAGATGCACTCGCTCTACTGGATAAGTCTGCTGAAATTTACCGGGAAGTCTTTGGCCCCGAGCACCCCAGGCTGCTCACTACCGCCAGTCGCAGCGCACGGGTTCAACACCGCCTGGGTGATCTCGAAGGCGCGGCAGAGATGTTCGATGAGACCCTGAAGCGTCAACAGAAACTCGGCAAGGACAATCCTGATTTTATCGACACTCTTTTCCACTGGGGGCTCCTGCAGCTTGACAAGGGTGATCTGGATACTGCCAAGCAGGCAATGGATGAAGCCTTCCTCAAACGCGCGGCCGCCCTCGGCGACAAAGACCCCGCGGTGGCGGAAGTCATCGCCGGCCAGGGAATGCTGTACCAGGCAAAGAAAGACCTGGAAAAGGCGGAGAACCTTTTTACCGCGGCCCTGGCCATTCTCTCGGACGCGCCGGGAATGGAGGATAGGCCCGATTACGCCCAGGTCACCCGCCGGCTGGGTTCGGTTTACGCCGCGC
>JASLXP010000320.1 GCA_030740295.1 Planctomycetota bacterium | reverse complement strand
GACCCTCACCGGCGTGATGCTGATGTTTTACTATCGGCCGACCGCTGAATTCGCCTATAACGACATCGTCCAGCTTCGTGAAGATGTGGCCATCGGCATTATGCGTGAGCTCCATCGCTGGGGTGCTCACGCGATGGTCATTACCGTCTGGCTGCACATGTATCGAGTCTTCTTGACCGGCAGCTATAAACCTCCAAGGGAATTCAATTGGGGTGTTGGCGTGATACTGTTGAAACTGACGCTCCTGCTGAGTTTTACGGGCTACCTGCTGCCGTGGGATCAGTTGGCCATCTGGGCCATCACGGTGGGTACGAACATGGCCCGGGCAACGCCCGGCGCCGGCCACGAAGGGCCATTTTCAAGCATGGTAAAGATTGGTGACCTGCCTCTGCTGCACTCTGGGAGCGACGTGAGATTCGCGCTATTGGGGGGGCGCTTTGTGGCTGCCCCGGCCCTGTTGAGGTTCTATGTGCTGCATTGTGTGGCCTTCCCGCTCGTGGCGTCGGCTTTGATGGCCGTCCATTTCTGGCGAGTGAGGAAAGACGGAGGTATCTCTGGCCCAATGTGATTCTCAGGGCCAGTCACAAAATAAGTGTGTCAGTTCCTGAGACTGTGCAACTTTTCACAATTCCTGAATTCAAGCTGCTTTACCGAGATTAGACACCAGTGGATATTTTCAAGCTTGTCCCTGAATGGGCATGGCAGCCCAAGGTCTTCTTTTTACCGATTTCGTTCGCGTTCTTTGTCGTTCTTTACAACGACAGGCTGATCCGAATCCTCGTAAATCCCATCGTCGCCTGGGCGGCCGCTCTCGCGACCACCGCGGTCTTTGTACTGGGCACAGCCAATCCAACCTTCAAGGCGATTATTTCCAAGGGCGACAACATACCCATCATCATGATGGTCTATTCGTTCGGCTACTTCACGTGGCTGGCCCTGCGGAAAGGCACAATCAACGATGACCGCGCTGACCGCGGGCTTCCGCCACTCGAAGAGGCGGAAGGGCACCAGAAGGTCATGGTCTGGCCGGATCTCGTGTACGTCGAATTCATCTGCCTCATTCTGGTCACGGTCGGCCTTATGGTGTGGTCGATCGTCCTCAAAGCGCCGCTCGAGCAACCCGCCACACGCGTCGAAACTCCCAACCCATCCAAGGCGCCCTGGTATTTCCTTGGGCTGCAGGAGCTCCTGGTCTATTTCGACCCCTGGATAGCCGGTGTTGTGCTGCCGGGGATAATTATTGTCGGACTGATCGCGATTCCGTACATCGATAACAATCCCAAAGGGTCGGGTTACTACACTTTGAGGGATCGCCGTTTTGCCATTGCGATGTTCTTGTACGGTTTCCTGATCATGTGGGTGCTGCTCATCTTTGTGGGCACGTTCCTTCGCGGCCCGAATTGGAACATCTTCGCCCTCGGAGAAGAGTGGACGGTCCACAAGGTCGAGGTGCTGAATAACGTAAACTTCGCCGAATATTTCTGGGTGCTTGGGCTCAATCAGCCATTGCCATCTAATTGGATCGTACGCGAATTACCGGGCTTCCTCTTCTGTGCGGGATTCTTTGTCATCGGGCCGGTGTTTTTAATGTGTGAGCCGCTTGGCAAGCTGCTCGAGACCTACCTCCCACTGATCGGAAAAACGTGCGCCAGCTTCTTCTATTTCTGGAAGAGGATGTGGGTGGAGCTCGGCTTCGTGCGATACAGCATCCTGGCGATTCTGTTCCTGACGATGGTATTCACCGTGCTCAAGATGATCACCCGCTGGGCCTTCAACCTGAAGTATTTCGTCTCGATTCCGGAATTCTTCTTCAATATCTGATACTCATCTGTAACTAAAGCAGAAAATGCCTGCAAAAGAACATGATCATGCTTATTCAATGAACACATTGAATAAGCTCTTTTTCATCAGCAGCGTGCTCCTTACTTTCACTTTCTTGTGGATGTTCTATCAGGACTACGAACGGCCGTGGAAGAAGTATCAGCGCACTTTCGTCAAGATTGAAAAGGAGAAGGCCCTCGGACCGCTGCTTAAGGGGCCGCCCGAGGATGTCCTCAATAGGCTCAATGAGCTCAGTCAAGAGGTGAGTGCGGCATCCGGTGCAGTCGAGGAACAGAAGAACTCTATCGCCACGATCGAGGGGGAACTCTCGACCGCCTCCCGCGAGCTCTATCAGAAAAACAATCTCGACTTGCAGTTCACCACGGTCGAATACGACGTGGCCCGCTACGAGTTTGAAAACCTGGTCCACCATGGCCATGCCTACAAAGAGAACGGGGACCTTCTCCCTGCTGCTGTCAAAGCCAAAGAACGACTCGACCATTTCGCGGCAGAGGTAGCGAAGAAAACACCCAAGGTTCGGTCTCTCGAGGCCCAGAAGGCCGCGGCGGAAAAACAACTCCGCGAGATTCGCTCCAACCTGGTCGCCGCCGAAAGGGAATTCTCCGCGGCACAGTCCGACCAGACCAAGCTCATCCGCAAGCTCTCCAGTATTGGTGTGGCTGTAAAAGAGGTGAAGGACGTCAAAGGAGATGTGACCTTCAAGTACAAAGAGGGCCTGGGTATCGAAACCCTCCAGTATCTGTTTCAGAACGCCCCACTTGTCGACTTCATCGGGCCTACCATCAAGGTGCACCAGGAAGTCGTCAACAAACTCACCGATGATTATTTCTTTGCGCAGGTGGGCAAGGTAGACCGTTGTACCACCTGCCATCTTGGCATCTCGAAATCCGGTTTCGAAGATGAAGAGCACCCGTATCGCACCCACCCGCATTTTGGCGACAACCTGTACCTCTCGAGCTTCTCACCACATCCGCAAAAGGAGTTTGGCTGCTCTGTCTGCCACGAAGGCATGGCCTGGGCCACAGATTTCAATCGCGTGATGCACATGCCCAACAGCCCGCAGCAGAAAGCGGAATGGAATCACAATTACGGATGGGAGGCGTCCTACAAGAAACTTCACCATTACTGGGATTTTCCAATGATCCCGCTCGATTACACCGAGTCTTCCTGCCTGCAGTGCCACACTGACCCAACCGCCATTCCCGAGGCAAAAAAGCTCTACGAAGGCTATGTGACGTTCAAGGAATACGGATGCGCTGGCTGCCACAAAACGCCGGGATTCGAAAACGCCCGCAAAGTCGGCCCCAGCTTGAAGAACATCAGCCACAAACTGAATGAAGACTGGTTGAAGAAATGGATTCTCGATCCCTGGAAATCCGCATCGCATCGCCGAATGCCCCAGGCATTCAATCTGACGAATTCCGCCAACGGCATGACGGACCATGAGGAGACCAACATCGCTGTTGAAAACTACACCGAGATTCAGGCCATTACCGCCTACCTGCAGCATGACTCTTCGGCGGATAATTCATTCTCCATCAAGCCCGAGACTCAAGTTGGCGATGCTGGCAACGGCAAGAACCTGCTGCTGACCAAGGGCTGCCTGGGGTGCCATGAAAACAACGAGGCCGAAGCTTTCTTGAACGCCAACCTCGAAGACCCTGATGAAGAAACTGAAGGTGAGGAAGTCCGCGCGCGCCTGAAGAAAGTGCTGCCGGGCCTCTTTGAAAAATCAGAGTTCGGCCCGAGCTTGTCGGGCGTCAGAACCAAGCTTCGAAAGGACGATGCAGAGGCCCGAGGCTGGCTCGTGGATTGGATCAGCAATCCTCAGCACTACTCCCCCAAGGCCAGGATGCCAAGCCTGCGTTTATCAGAGAAAGAGACACTGGATATTTCTGAGTTTCTGATGACGCAGAAGGATGAAGCCTTTGCAGCATTGCCTGTCCCTGCCTCCGATGGTGCAGCGCTCAAGAAGCTGCTCGTTGACCGGCTCTCTGAGAAGATGCTCAGTAAAGATGCCGTAGAAAAATACGATGGGATGAATCAGAACGAACGCGAGGTCATGCTCGGCAGAATCCTGGTCAAGCATTACGGCTGCTATGGCTGCCACGACGTACGGGGTCTCGAAACCGCCCAGGGCATCGGTGCGGAGCTCACAACATGGGGAGCAAAGAAGGCGGACAAGCTCGATTTCGGGCTGCTTCCTCTCGATCACGATCGTTATTCATGGCTCAAACAGAAACTGCACGATCCGCGCGGCTTTGACATGACGGTCATGGGCGGACACGGAAATGGCGATGACCATGGTGACGGCGGGTTTGCCCACATCGAGTACAAGGGCCTTCGCAGAGTCAATCGCAAGGGACGGCTTCGGATGCCGAGGTTCCCGTTCTACAATGACCTGGATAAGATCAAATCGGTCGTCACCTTTGTTGCCGGCCTCAAAGGCCGATCGGTCCATTCAGACTACCGCGACAAACTCGAAGGGGATCGCGGCGCCATCGTCCGGGGTGAGCATGTGCTCCGAAAATACAACTGCGAAGGCTGCCACCAACTCGAGCTGCCCAGTGTTGTTTGGCAGTTCGATGATGGCAGCTTCGGTAAAGTTCACGGCCGCTTCCTCATGCGGCGATACGATGAAGAAGTAGAAGAGGTAAACGAAGACGACCCCGCCATGTACGTGTTCCAGTCCTTTTCCGGGAAGGACGGTCTCATGGGCCGCAGCCTGCCGCTCATCAGCGCGGGCGAATCCGAAGACTACCAGCAGGTCCGGCAGTTCAAGCCCGGACGTGGCGGAACAGTCATTCCGTATCTCAACGCCGCGCTCGCCACGAACCCTCAGATCGGCACGCCGGACAATGCGCTTAATTACGGGCCGCCACCCCTTCATGAGGAAGGCCGTAAAGTCCAGAACAAGTGGCTCTTCAGCTTCCTGAAGAAACCCTACATAATCAGACCTGCCGTCAGTATCGTCATGCCAACGTTCCCTCTCAGCGATGACGAGGCCACCAGTCTTGTTGCTTACTTTGCAGCCAAAGCTCGCCTGTCACTCATCACAGATACCACTGAAACCATTGTCGCACTGAAAGAATCGGAATGGATCACCGATGAACATCTGAAGAAGAATCTCGGTAAGGTCGGTGGGGCCAAGCCCGCCGAGCCGAGTGTGCTCAAGGATATCGCCAGAGGACTTCTGGCAGCCGGCGCCGACAAGCTCAGCCGTGAAGATCGCTGGAAACTCGAAGAATTCGTCGAGTTCCAATATCCCTTTGAGCGAATCAAAGAGCTCGATCCGGACTATCTCGCTTCCAAGCCCAAGAACTATCTGGCCACAGCCTCCAGGCTGATGGCAGGGGATTTAACGGATGATGCGGGCAAACCTATATTTGGGCCGGACGGTCAGCCGAGGAAGGGCCTCGACTGCATCAAGTGCCACGCCATAGGTCCCGTCCCACCGGCGGGCGACGTCCTGGCCAGCGCCCCGCAGCTCGTCAATGTCCGGGAACGCATTCAACCCCGCTACCTTCTACGTTGGTTGATCAACCCGCCGAACGTCTTGCCTGGTACAAAAATGCCGCCACTCTTCGAGGCCGATAAGTACCAGCACATCCTTAAAGGCTCCCAGGAGCAGCACGTCGAAGCCGTCAAAGACGTCCTCTTCAACAATGATCTCCTGCGCAAGTGGAAAGTGCCTGCAGCACCCGCGCAGCCGAAGGCGGCCGGATCACGCGTTAAGGGGCAGCCGAGCTCGTGACGATGAAACTGTATTATTGAATCCATGCGCCGCAGGCAGTAATGCCTGTGGCTTTTTTTTCGTCATGATTCCGGGCATTGGCTACTTCCCCGGCAGGCATGGAAACCTGGGGGAGATTGCACTGGTTACGATTCGCTTTGAATGAACTGTCGATGTCTTCCTTCGGTACCAACATGAAACTTCGCATCGCCGCCTGCCAGATTCTTACCTTTCCCTCACCGGATGAGAGCGCGTCAAAGGTCATCGAATGGATGGAACGCGCTGCCGCGGACGGCGTCCAGGCCATCGCCTTTCCGGAGGCATGCCTCTGCGGTTATCAGTGCAGTCCGGATTACTGGGACAATGCAGATCCAAAACAATTCGCTGATGCTGAAAAGAAAGTCGCCGAAGCGGCCCGCCGGCTGGCACTCGATGTCGTGCTTGGGACAGTTCACTGGGAGGCCGATGGCTCGCTGCTCAACAGCCTTGTGGTCATTTCAAAGGAAGGCAAGGAAATTGGCCGATACGCAAAAACCCACCTCGCTGAGAACTGGCCGCAGCCGGGACGCGTCCTGCCAATCTACGAAGTCGGGGGCGTCCCTTCCTGTTTCATTATTTGCCACGATGAACGTTACCCCGAGCTTGTCAGGCTGCCCGCGGCCTTGGGCGCACGGGTCTGTTACTACCTGAGCAATGAGAGCGGCCTGCTCAGCGAAAAAAAACTCTCCGCCTATCGTGCCATGCCTATCGCCCGCGCCACCGAGAATACCATCTTCGTCGTGATGGCAAACGCACCTGCGAACCCGGACGACCTGCACGCTCCCGGACAATCGCACGGCAACAGCAAGATCATTCATCCGGACGGCAACGTCCTGGTTGAGGCGGGCCATTTTGAAGAGACGCTGGTCACGGCCACCATCGAAATCGACGAGGCTACCGGCGCCATCGCCAAACGAGCAATTAACGACGACACGATCCTCGCCAATTGGATGAAAGCAGGTCTCAAGCTGGTTTCCAGACCGTCATAGTTGGGAACTCAGTAGAGATAAGTGCTTGGAAGCTCACCGCGTTGATGGAGCTCGTGATAGCATTGCTCAATTCCTTCCGGCTTTGAGTTCGACGGTGGATTTAATTTCGACAGATCGGGCAGGTCGTCTGGATAACCCATGAGTTGACTGAACAGGCCGCCGTCATGCTCCTTGGCAAGCTTAACGATCCTGATCCAGAGCCTTCGCCATTCGATTGATTGCGGAGAATTCAGCCAGAGCAAACGGATCATTTTGTCCGCGTGGGGCGTCAGGCCGACCATCCGACCGTCTTCGTATATCCTGACGTTCTCAGAGGACAGGTCTGCTTGTGGCATCTCGTTGTCGCTCTTTCTCAGATTGCAGGAGTGGCAGGTGTAGATCAGGTTTTCGTATTCGGGAGATTGCCCCGGATGCTGAGCGTGAGGAACAAAATGGTCGAGATCGAATTGTCCTGTTGCCTGGCCCCAACGTTCTCGTATCAGACAGAAGACACACCGAAAAGTGTATTCATCTCGAAGCCATGGACGATACGACCGATAGTCCTCATATCCACCAGGCCCATGACGCCTGGCCAGTACGGCACGTGGATACGTGAATGGCAAAGGCGCACTAACTGCCACGATTCTCAGTTAATTCTTGATGTAAGCGGCGAGCCCCGTCCAAAGGGCGCGGGGCAATCCTGTCGTAATGTTCGTTGCCCTGATGGTCAAGCACTGCGAGTTCCGTCCGTTCTTCCGCCGTTATCGTGCCAGCAATATCTCTGTCAATAAGATGGTGTCGGCGGGCCTCCATTTCCTCGGTCCATTCCTCACCATTTGAATCCATTGCCAAATCTCGGACTCGGTGATCAGTATCTGAGATAAGCACGAATCTTTGCTGTCGTTCCGGGTCCTCGACGATGACAGGTTCGCCGTTGTGCTCATCGAGAGCTCTGCGCTGTTCCGGAGATATCTTTGGAATCATGAGAGGATTATATAGTGTTGCGACGAGCACGTCTTGCCGGCATGTCGCATGTCACTGGATGCAACAATGCAACTTCATCTGTAATCGCTGGCTCACATGGTTTCATACGCCGCCTTTGCTTCTTCAACGGCCTTGATGGCACCGAACAGACGATCTCGATAGCATTCCTGGGTTAGCCTCCACACGGATTGCAGAAAGCCCAGCAGGAGATTTTCGTCCAGCCTCGGTGTGCAATAACGTACGGTCTTCTCAAGGTTTTCATGAACGCTGTGGTTGCTGCCTGTCGGCACTTGATCGAAGCCTGCTTCGTTCAGATCCAGATAGGTTTTCACACGCTCGAGCCGGCGATCAAAACGTTCCGCGTAATACCAATTGCTCTGCAGCACATCCCTCGGCATGTTCTCCATGAATTTGTCGGGATAGTGCCAATAATAGTCTGACCAGACCCAGGGACGCGAGCCACCTTTGCGCACCTCTTCAAGATAAAAGTGGAGATCATGCCACCAGAGCCCATGCTGACGCACCACCACAAACTGGTAGAAGCGTTGATGCTGAACCGTCTCTTCATCCATGCCGAGATGAAAGAACCTTGGGCCTTCAAAGATCTCGATGACTTCGGCGATCAGATCACGGCAGACCTGGTAGTAAGGCTCCGTCGACAGACAGCGTGAATACGGTCCGAGCCAGGTATCGTGCGCCGCGGAGAAGTTGAGCTTGGGGATCGGCTCGAGTCCGAGCCGGCGGAGACGCTTCAGTTCCTTCTTGAGTCGCTTGACCGTCCAGGCACGTTTCACCGCGATCTCGGGATGGCTGTCATACCGGATGCCGTCAGCAAGGTCGATCACCACCATGTTGAGACCGGCATCCGCCATCTTTTCTGTCAATTCATTCCAGACAGTTGTCTCGCAGCGCAGGCTGGGGTGATAGCTGGCGTGGTCGTATTTCCATTCGGGTGTCACTCGATCGGCCCACAGATTCGCGCCCTGATGTATCAGGTAAGCCCAGATAGTCTCAGATTCGACAGCACTTTTTTGCTCTTTCATATTTTTTCTCATTTTTTTCTAAACATTCTCACAGGGACACTCGTTAATAGAAAGTGTTCAAATCATGAACCAGACAACTTGTTCGGATTTGAACAGATTCTTTCACAATCCAGCGCTCTGAAAGACCCCTGCTTGTCAGAGTGAACGGACCAATGAGGCGTCGGGTTAGACGTTAGGGGCTAGTGAGGCACTGTTTCCCAAAAGGAGATGAGTGCCTCATTAGTTTTAAATACAATCGCGGCTGGAAGGTCAAACGGGCACTGCGGCGGCATATCCACATACAGGCCAGATTCCACGACCTGATTTCCTCCCCATTTGCGGCAAGGAAACGCCCGTCTATATAATCCGGGTCTTCCAGACCTCTCACTCCCAATTACAACCATGAGCAACCAGATAATCCTCACCGGGTTCGCAGACGAAGGCCCGGGAAGTAAACAGGCCACCGAGCAATTGACCATGCTGGCAGGCCTCGGCCTCACCTATTATTCGATTCGGTTCGTGGACATGGGCGACGGCGTCAAAAATGTCATGAAACTGAATGACGACGAGGTCAGCCGGCTCAAAGCGCTTCACAACGATTTCGGCATCAAGGTTTCGTCCGTTGGCTCGCCGATAGGAAAGGTCAAACTCCTCGATGTGGAAGATGGCACCACCAACGCGTACATCCCTTTCAATCAGTATCTGGCCGAAGACGTCCAGCGGGCCATCGACCTCACACACGCGTTCGAATCCAAGCTCATTCGCGGCTTCTCTTTCTATCCGCCCAAGGGCAGCGATCCCAAAGACCACTTCAGCCAGGCCGTCGACCAGGTCGGCAAGATCGCCGAAAAATGCGGGGCGGAGGATGTCATCATGGGGCTCGAAGTCGAAGCCAATCTCATAGGTCATGACGGCGCGTCCATGGCCGCGATTTACGAGCAGGTCAACCATCCCAATATGTTCTTGATTTACGACGGCGCCAACATCCTGGTCCAACACGGCAGTCGAGCAGAAACGGTTGCAGACTACCATGCGATGAAGCCCGGCCTCGGATGGCTTCACATCAAGGACTACAAAGTCGACGACTCCCTCCAATGGCAGGGCCACGTAGACGAGGACATGCTCAAGAACTTTCTGCCTGCGGATATTGGCGACTGCGGGCATGAAGAGATCCTGCGCGACCTGAGAGATTTCATTCCCGAGCTTGAGCAGCGTCTCGAGCCACACGGTATCCCGGGCGTTTTCCTTGATCTCGAGCCGCATCTGAAAGGCGGTGGACAGTTCGGCGGCTTCAGCGGTCCCGACGGGTTTGGCGTGGCCCTGCGTGGATTGTGCAACGTCCTCGATTACGTAGGAATTGATTATCGCCTGCGTGATTATTCTGATATCGAAAAGCTGAAATCGTAGGACAGACGCATCGAAAGTTTCGTTCACGAATTGTTCAGATGATTGACTTCGAGAAAGACGATATCAGGCAGATCCTCGATCTTGCCGAACGGCTTGGACAGTCCATCTCTTCCAGCGACCGATTCAAAGCATTGCAGGAGATCACGGTGGAAATCGAAGGCGATGAGGAAACCAGTCGGCTGGTCAAGGAATACTCGCGCCTGAAGTTGCGGGCCATTCAGGGCGACGAAGGCGATGAACAGGATCAACGTCTCAGGGAAGTGCTGGAGCGGCGCATTCGAGAAAACCCAAAGATCGCCCGGCTGCTCAAAACACAGGCAGAATTCGCCGAACTGATGAGCAAAGTGCGTTCGAACCTGGCCGATTCCCTCGGTTCGCATGTCGAGACCGGGATCTGAATCGTGAGTTCAAGCAGAAGCTCAACGCCCAGGAAAGGAAACAGACAACCGACTATGGACGCCTGCCCTGGTCGTCTCATCCTGTCATTTGTCCTGGCGGCGGCCGGGGCCATTTCAGCCGAGTCCCAATCGGATGAGAGCATTGAAATCTCTTTGCGGCAGGCAGTGTTGCTCACCCTTCGCAACAACCTGGACATCCGCATCGCCAGCCTCGCGCCGGATATCGCTGACGACTCGGTGCTCCAACAGGTTTCGACATTTGATTCCGTCCTGACTTCATCCGTTGCAGGCGGCAAGGCAGAACAACAGACCGGCACACAACTCGCCGGAGCGGAGGTCATTTCCACCGATCGTTTTGATGCCGCGATCGGAATCAGAAAGAGGTATGAAGCCGGGACGGTGGTGAGTACGGATCTGACTACCCGGCGCGAAGGTTCAAATTCATTCTTCTCTTCATTCGATAGTTCGAATGCGGCGAATGCGGCCG
>JASLXP010000319.1 GCA_030740295.1 Planctomycetota bacterium | reverse complement strand
TTGGCCCCGTCGGTCGACTTGAAAACCCCCGTCCCGGCAAATGAACTACGGGCCATGTGAGGTTCGCCCGTGCCAACCCAGACCAGGTTGGGATCGTCGTCGGATACTGTGACGACTGAAACGGAGAAGGTGGATTCGCTTTCGAATACCGGTTTCCAGGTAGTGCCGTTGTTCACCGATTTCCACAGGTTGCCTGATCCGGCTCCGGCATAGACTGTCGACTTCCGCTTTTTGACCGACCATATGCTCTCGATCTTTCCGCCCTGGATCCTGGGGCCAACAGCCGTCCACTCGACATCCTTGAATATCGACGATTCTCTCAGCTTCACGTGGTGATCCCAAGCCTTCATGCGCACTTCGGGCGGCGTGGCCGGACCGACCTCCACTTCAGCCGAGAGGCATAGTGGCGCGATCATTGAAACCATGAATAGGTAGATACTGAAAGTGCAGGTTCTATTGGTCATAAGGCTGAAGACATACTGACGATCTGGTAAAGGGTAGGCCACTGAGTCGGTGATAAGTGTTTCAGGAGAGTTTGATCTATTTCCTAGCTGTGTAGATAGAATTCATTTTCCATGAGCTGATTGATTTAACCTTAACATCGCCTCCTTGGCCTTTGTGCCCGGCAGCGCTAACGCTGTGATTCGGTCTTACGTTGCTTTTCCTTCTCGGCATTCTCGGCTTCGATTCGATCGTAGGCCTCGATCACCGCGGCCGGCCAGCGGAACTCAGGCGCGTCGGTCGGATCGAAGCCGCTCAAGTGTGGTTGGTCCAGCCGTTGCGCCACGGGCACATAGATCCATTTGTTTTGTCGAAACGTACTGTCGAGCAGTCTGGCGAGTTCCGGACAGTATGTTTTCAACTGCTCGCGGGTGGTCAGGTGGCAGACGAGCTCTCCTTGGGGCCCGAGCACTGTGAACGAGTCCGACCCTCTGCCAGACTTCGGTCTCTTGCGTCCGTTGCACTCGAACCATGTCTGAACGCCTTCGGCCCAGAACTCCGCGACGCCACCGTCGATCGCATATCCACCGAAGCGTCCACTTTGCTTGGCTTGGTCGTATAGCTCCCTCAGTCGCACGTTGAAGTCTTCGCCAAGGACACTGTGAATCCCGTGGGCGAATTCGTGAATGAAGATATTTTCGCCCTTATAAGGATCTCCCTTGAGGTCCAGCAAATTTTCTTCGCCACAACTGACCGGTCTGGAACCCAGGCCTCGAGCGCGATAGGCCCACCAAAGCGACATTCCTCGGCAGTCGGGCAGGTCGGTCTGCAGTTCGCAGTAAGCCATCACGGCCACGAACATCTTTCGCTTTTCCCAAAGGTCCCGCATCACGTCAGGCCGATTGGCGAGCATCTTGTTTGCCAGGTATCCCGCTTCTCGCAGAGCGTACAGGGAAACTTTCTCTGAACCCGCGACCACAAGTCCATCGGCGACGATGTGTTGTTTGTAAAACGGGTCAAGCGTTTTTCGTAGTGCCTGCGGGCTGTACGGATTCAATATTTTTTCCCAGAGCGAGAACCGCTGGGGCGAGAGTTTCTTCAACTCCGCCAGATGTTTGGGGCCCGCGTCCAGACAGACGGCGTATACCTGGGCGAATTCGCCGAGATCTTCATGGCGTACTTTATCGCCATAGTCGGAGACGGAGATTTTATCCGCTTTGATGGCCTCTTCCCACTTGTCAAGTATCTTGGGATCTGACTGCGTGGCGACCTGCTCCAGCGTGTGACCAGCTTCATGGGCGATTACCAATGCGTCGGCATGAGGAACCAGATTGATATATCCTTTTCCGCCATGCGCTCTTGCTCCTCCGAGGTCCGCATAGATCGCGATCCCGTCTTCTCCCTTGTCAGACACAGCCACGCACGCGCTCATGTAGGATTTGGGAAGCTTCTCAAGACGCCCGACCAGTTGCTCGAGCTTGGCGCCGGTCGCATCTTCAATGGTCAGTTTGAACCGATACTCGCCGGACGTCGCGATCCACTGCTTGCCGGCGACGCGACCGTTTCTCATCTGAACGGCCTCAGGCCCGGACACCACCTTTATTTTTGTCGTACTGTTCTGCCCGAATTTTTCAAAGATCGGTTTGAAGTGCGATTTCAACTGGTCTTTTGCGCTAGCGCCCGTCGCAACGACGACCCGCATACCGTAGTTGTAGCGGACCTGCTTGGGACCTACCCACCTGGCGCGTTGTGCGGAGCGGGACACGGCGGGAACGCTGTGAAACGACCCACTGCGCAGACAGCGCAGATCGGTTTCCGTGGTGTTCTCCGGATCAACACTCGGTGACCTGCTGTAGAAGTCCTTGTCATACCAGTCACTACAGAATTCCCAGACGTTACCGTGCATGTCATACAAGCCCCAGGCGTTGGGCTTCCTCTGGCCGATCCGGTGGGCGTAGTCTTCCTTCTGCCCCGTGGCTAACCCGCCGTACCAGCCGTGGTCGATGAGTTTCGACAGTTCATCTCCGAAGGAAAAAGTCGTGGTACTTCCCGCGCGGCAGGCATACTCCCATTGCGCTTCGGTCGGGAGGGAGACGGTCCTGCCGGTCTTCTTCGAGAGCTTGCGGCAGAACTCGATTGCATCGTAAGAGCTCATCCAGACCGCGGGATAGTCGTCTATGTTTCCTGGTCTCGGTTGCGCTCGCGCGTACCCCAGGGCCGTCTTTGTCATCCATGGTTCAGTGCCCATCACGGCCTTCCACTGGGCCTGCGTCAGCTCGTAGGTGCCCATGTAGAAGGGCTTGCTGATCGTCACCTCATGGGCAGGATACTCATCTGACAGGTGCTCCTCCTTGCCCCCGACCTTCTTGATCGTTTCCGGCGGGGTGTCGTGGTTGCCCATCTTGAACTTGCCGGCTGGAATGAGCACGAGCTTCATCGATACACCCTTACCAAGGTCCAGGCTGAGATCTTTGCTCACGGTATCGCCGCCGGGGTCTCCCGCTTGGCCGAACACTACCGGCTCAAAAGCCAGCAGCGCAACCGTCAGGATGGTTGCAGGCAGCAGGAAAGACGAAAACGATTTCGGGTGGGATCGACTCGTGGAAGTCATGGCAGGGGTCCTTTGCGTTGGATTATCGTTCATTGGAGAATCACTCCCGTCGGTGGAAGATCTGGACAAACAATTTTCAAATTAGTGACGATTGAAATTCCCGTTGCGAACATTTCCCCCGATGATGATCGCAGCGGTGAACTCTAGGAAACCCGGCTTGAAAAAGCAATTTACGAGCAATCATTCTGAAGTGTCTCCGAGCACGAGGATGTCCCAGAAGCGCTCTCCGATCTTGACGGAGGCCTCCTTCTTCAGGCCGCCTTTGTTGTCGATGGCATACGCGGCGAGGGAACCTTGTTTGGAGGAGGTGACGAACAGGTGATCTCCGTGCGGCGACATCCCAAGCGCCCAGGGGATGCTGTCGGTTGCCGTCATGCCGAGTGATTTCAGCCGCCCGCCCGCCCCGATCGCATAGCCGAACACCGCGTTCAGGGGTTTGCCGAAACCGCGCACTGGGACGTAAAGAAACCGCCCGTCAGGAGTGATGACGATATCCGATGCAGCCAACCCCTCCGCTGGCGGCGTCTCCAACGCCGCACAGATCTGCAGCTGTTGCAGGCCGCCCCTGGGCCCGATTTTGTAAGCGCTGACCCCGAGCTGTTGTTCGTTGCTGAAATAGACATACGGCTTGGTCGGGTGGAACGCCAGGTGACGCGGCCCGACCGCATCCGGTATTTCGATGTTGGCCGGTGCACCCGGGCTCAGTTTACCGGTCTCCGGGTCGAAGCGGTACTGGTAGAGCGCGTTCTCCTCTTTGACATAGGGGACGTAGACCGAGCGGTTGTCAGAGCTGACGCC
>JASLXP010000318.1 GCA_030740295.1 Planctomycetota bacterium | reverse complement strand
TTTAGAACTGACAGGAAAGACGATCTGAATCTGCCGGTCGCGGCGCATCCAATGCTGGCGACAGACACGTTGAGACCGTGCGGGTTGCTCCATGGCATCAAGGTCATTCCGAAAATCTACACCTACGATCTTTACGGCGGCCTGATGAAGTCCCTCGTGGACGCGGGGATCGTCGGCGGCGACATCCGCAATCCAAAGCCGGGAGAGACGCTCTACGCATTTGATTACGACTGGCGCAAGGACAACGTCCTGCATGCTTCGGATCTTCTGACGCTGCTGGATGGCATTCGCACCGCGCACGGGAAACCGGATCTGCTTTTCAACGTGGTCTGCCACAGCAACGGAGGTCATATCGCGCGCTACCTCGTGAAGTATGGGCGAGAGGATG
Organism: Planctomycetota bacterium; assembly: GCA_030740295.1. The sequence goes on along the minus strand of JASLXP010000318.1, from coordinate 7,487 downwards.
TTGTGGATGAAATCGTGAAGGGCAGTACGGCCAGGCCCAATTATTCCGGAGCGGCTTACATTCATCGCGTCATCCTGATTGCGAACGCCTACGGCGGCGCGCTGAACAGTTTGCCCGCGTTCGTCCGGGGCATCAGCCGGGCATCGTTCGGTCGCCGATACGATGCAGATCTGATTGCATCGATGCCCGGTCTTTACTGCGAGCTCCCTTTCTACAAACCCAGACCGTTTGTCACCGAAGACGGCACACGGCTCGACCTCGACATTTACGATGTGAAAACGTGGCGTGAGAACGAATGGGGAATTTTCAATCCTCGCCGGCCGAGCGGACGAGTAGTTCGGGCCCTTCGCGATCGCTTCAGCCTTCGGCAGTGCTTTACTAAAAGCTCGGAAGAAAAGACCGATAGTTTCAGGATGCAGCAAGCACTTTTTTTTGAGTCGTGCCTCAACAGAGCCGTCGCCTTCCACACCGCGCTTCGGCAGACCGGCCAGCCCCCCGGCCATTTGGAGTACTTTGCTTTTCATTCCAGAACGACACCGACCGTCTCGGACATTCCGGTCAGACGCTACGGCAAGACCTGGCAGCCCATCTTCAGGGTCGTTCAGAACCGCCGTTTCAAAGTTCCCAACGCAGAGCGCTACAAGAAACCAGGAGATGAATACATGACCACCGACAGCCAGGATTCTCTGCCCGACGACGAGCGCGCCATCCTGAAAGAGACGATCTACCTCGACGGCGTGCACCGCTTGCTTCTCCGCCTTCCCAAATTGCGGCGGAAACTGGTCGAATTAATCACAGAAGCTCAGTAGAGCTATTCAATTCTCTTCCCCGACTTTCGTGTCTCTGCTATGCCTGCCCACGCGCGGCGGGCTCCCGATTTCAAGTTAATGATTCTGGCATTATCCTGATCGGTCAGTGCCAGCAGAATTCTCAGGGCACATCAGCCGTTAACCATCAACCATCAACCATTTCCTTCTTCCCACCGTGTCCGTTGAAATAAGACTTGAGGCTATCACCCATCACTACGGAGAAGCGGACAGCGGGGTCGAGGCCCTTCATGAAGTCGAGCTTCAGATCGCAGCCGGAGAATTCGCCGCGCTGATGGGACCAAGCGGGTGCGGTAAGACGACTCTGCTGAATCTGATTGGCGGTATGGATCGTCCCGCCCGTGGAGGGATTCTCGTCGATGGAGAAGACATCACTCGGTATTCCGATGAAGCTCTGACGGAATATCGTCGCGACCGTATCGGTTTCATTTTTCAGTTTTTCAATCTTCTGCCGACCCTGTCGATTATCGAAAACGTTGAGATGCCGCTGCTGCTGGCAGGAAAGCACGGCAGCGAAGTCCGGCTGCGAGCCGGGCAGTTACTGGAACAGGTTGGGCTCGGCGATCGAGTCGACGATTACCCGCACCAGTTCTCAGGGGGCCAGATGCAACGGGTCGCCATCGCCCGCGCGCTTGTTCACGAGCCCCGGATCATTCTCGCAGACGAACCGACAGGTAACCTCGATACCGCCAACGGGCAGACGATCCTCGGACTGCTGCAGAGCCTTTCTCAACGGCACGGCACCACAGTCCTGATGGCCACCCACAACACCGAAGCGGCCGGAGTAGCAGGCAGAACCATTGAAATGAGGGACGGCAGCGTAGTGAGTAGTTCGTGATACGTAATACGTAATGAGTAATGCGTAATGAGTAAGTGCCGGCTTGGAGTGCCGGTGTTGTTTAAGCGGCGGTTCGGGCTTGGGATGATGCTGGATACTCGATGCTCGATGCTGGCATGATCGTTTCAGGATGCCGGCTTCCACAGCATCGGGCCTCACGACCAGGGACCTGTGCTACCATGGACCGCACGCGCCACAAGAACTTCCACGCACAGACTTACTCATTACTCATTACTCATTACGCATTACGCATTACGCCCCATGCCTTTCCGCATCATTTTCCGCGCCCTTGTCTGGCGACACCTCAAGAACGACTGGGTTCGTACCCTTATCACGCTGCTTGGTGTGATGCTTGGTGTCTCGGTCGTGGTGGCCATCCGCCTGGCGAATATGAGTGTGCTGGGATCGTTCAGCGATTCTGTTGAGCGCGTTGCAGGGCGGGCGAACCTTCAGATTCGCGGCGATGGGTTTCCGTTCGACGAAGTGCTGCTCGCCGATATTGAGTGGGTATTCCCGCATGCGGAGGTGAGCCCAGCGGTCACCGGCACGATTGTGCTGAACGACCGCCGGGAAGAGCTTGTCGAAGTGCTCGGTGTGGATCTGTTTCATGACCAGCGGACCCGTGACTATAGATTGCTCCAGGCCACGAAGAAGGAGAGACAGGATGAGGTTTCCCACTTTCTCTCCATTCTTACCGAGCGTGACAGCATCATTCTTACCGAAAAATTCGCGAAACGCGCCGGCATCGAGGCCGGATCGAGCATTGATGTCCTTGCCGAAGATCGGCTGGTGAAACTGAAAGTCATGGACCTCATTGCAGACGACGGGCTGGGGCTGGTCATGTCCGGCAATATAGCCCTGATGGACATCGCGGCCGCGCAGTGGCTGTTTCAGAAAATCGGCAAACTCGACCGCATCGATCTGGTCGTTCAGGACAAGCAGCAGATTACAGAGATTCAAAGCCGGCTGGAAGAACAGTTGCCTGGATTCGTAACTGTCGAACCTCCTTCCAGTCGTACGAAGCAGGTCGAGAAAATGGTCGGCGCGTACCAGCTCAATCTCACCGCACTGAGTTGGATCGCGCTCTTTGTCGGCGTCTTCCTCGTTTACAACACCGTTTCCATCGCGGTCATCCGCAGGCGTCGCGAGATTGGAATCAGCCGCGCACTCGGCGCGCCGAGGTCTGGGGTAGCCTGGGCCTTCGGTATCGAGTCGGCCGCACTTGGCGCGATTGGTTCGGCCTTTGGTATTCCTGCTGGCTGGTTTCTTGCGGTCAGCTCGGTCGATGTGGCAGCGAAGACGGCCTCTTCCTTTTACGAAAGGGTCGTAGTCGAAAATCCGGCATTGGATGCCACCACCCTGGTGCTGGGTCTGGCGACCGGGCTTGGGCTCTCACTTCTCGCGGGGATTTTGCCGGTCCGAGAGGCGATGAATGTGCCACCTGCCGAGGCCACCCGCACGGGGACCTGGGATGGACGCCGACGCTCGCAGGCATGGCCATATTTTGGCGTTGGCCTGGTCCTGCTGTCGCTTTCGTGGATCGCCGCACTGCAGCCGCCATTCGGCCGCAAGCCTGTTTTCGGCTTTCTTTCGGCGTTTCTCATCATTCTTGGGTTCTCATTTCTCGCTCCTATCTGCATTCAATTCATACAGCTTATTTCCCGCAAAACGATGTCGTCCCTGTTCGGTTCGCCCGGCCGTATTGCTTCGGCCAATCTTTCCAGCGCGCTCGGGCGGACAGCGATTACCGTGGCCGCTCTAATGATTGGGCTCTCCATGACGATCGGGATGGGGATCATGATCGAGAGCTTCCGCAATACGGTGGACATCTGGGTCGGTCAGACTGCCCGTTCCGATCTCTGGATCAAGGCCGCCTCTTCCCACCGCTTAGAGGGCCGGATCAGTAAAAAGACGATAGACCGAATCGGGGCAGTCAAAGGAGTCAAGGAACTCGACCCCTATCGCGAAATCCACACCACCTATAACAGCAGCCCGGTGATCCTCGGCGCAGGCAGGTTCAAGATCGCTGCCGAGTATTCTCTCCTGCCGATGAAGGAGGGGGGCAAAACCGACGAAGCATTATTGAACTCAATGCAGAACGACGGCTGCATCGTTTCTGAAAGCTTTGCCACCTACCATCAGGTCAAGACCGGCGACACACTCCAGTTGCCGACGCCGGCCGGTGAGCTGTCGCTCCTGGTCACGGGCGTCTATTACGAATACTCCAATGACCGTGGCTATATCATCATTGACCGGAAACAGTTCATTGAGCGATTCGGTGACCCGTCGGCCAACGTGGTCTCCGTCTATCTCGAGCCCGGCGAGGATCTGATGAATGTCCGGCAGCGCATCATGAACGAGGTCGGAAAGGACAACCCGATCGTGGTGCGCACCATGGCGATGCTGAGAGAGGACGTACTGAAGATCTTTGACCGAACGTTCGGTGTGACCCGGGCTCTGCAGCTCATAGCGATCGTCGTCGCCGTGCTGGGCATCGTGAATACCCAAGTCGCCCTCGTCTTTGAACGCCGCCGTGAATTCGCCGTGCTCCGCTACCTCGGCGCGGCTGGCCGACAGATTCGGCAGATGGTGATCCTGGAGTCCGGCCTGCTCGGCATCGTGGGTATCGTTCTCGGCGTGCTGGCCGGCATCGCCCTCGCCGCCGTCCTGATTCTGGTGATCAATAAACAGTCCTTCGGCTGGACTATTCAGGCCCATTTCCCCGGCGGGTACGTGCTGTGCACTTCACTGCTGGTGCTGCTCTCAACAATGATCGCAGGTATCTATCCGGCTAAGCTGGCATCGCAGGTGAACGCGTCTGAAGCGTTAAGGGCGGAGTGAGGGGATGGTGAATGGTGAATTGTGAATGGTTGAGGCGGATGCTCGATGATCAACCTCATCGGCACACGATAGGCGCGCCGGGAACCAACTCGTCTACACGAATGTCTATCAGTTTCTGACGCGTCGCTATTTCTCCTTCGACGCTGTGCCAGCCCTGAATCGCCTTCGCGTCAAGGGGCGAAGCGTCGTGCAGGCCATGCCGATCACACCGCTGAAACGTTCATTGCGCAGTGCTCTGCGTCCGGCCTATGCCAGAACTCCGCCGCTCGAAGTGATCGGGTTCCGGTTGGCGGAGAAGTAACTTGCGTCAACGGTCGGGTCTCCGAGTAAGTCGATCCCGGTCATCATCCGCGCGATCAGGGCGCCCATCGCCGGACCAAGCTTGAAGCCGTGACCGGAAAAGCCGTTGGCGACAAAATAGCCCTTCGGGCCCATCGCGTCGATGATAGGATGCCGGTCCCCGATGTTCACAGCATAGAGAGCGGCGTATCCGTGTACCGAGCCGCGGCTCTTCATCGGAAGACGGTGGTGAAGCTTGTGCATGGTGCGCTCGCGAAACTCGAGCGAAGCATCGGCGTCGAAGTTGTCTGGGTCTTCGATTTCTTCGGTTTCATCTTCCAACGCGGTGGAGCCGGCGATCAACTGCGTTCCATTGGCTTCCGGCCGCGCGTAAATCTGGTCCGCGGTGCTGGCGAACACGGGTATTTCACCGGTCACTTCCGCTGGCCGGTCGCGCGACGCGATCTGAACACGGACCGGTGCCAGTTTCATGGGCAGCTCCACGCCCACCATTTCGTTGAGCCGGTGGCACCAGGGGCCGCTTGCGTTGAGCAACAGTTTGCTGCTGAAGCTCTCACCGTTGGCACAGGTGACGGTGTGGCTCCCGGGCGAAGATTGAATCCCGGTGACCTGATGCCGGACAAACAACGCGACCCCCTTGTTAATCCCGGCCTGAATCAAGTCTTCCGTAGTGCCCTGCGGGTCGGCGTATCCTCCTTTGGTCTCCACCAGGAGCGACTGCGGATCAACACAGTCATGCTCGGCGCCGGACATGTCAAGTCCGTGGGTGCAAAGGTTGAGAGAAGGATACCGCGTACGTACATCTTCGACGGGCAACATGCCGCCTGCTACGCCGACCTGCTCGAAATGGCGGACATAGATGGACTGATCTTCACCTTCATCGCCCGTCAACCACACAACTCCGACCGGTGAGAATCCGGATCGGTCCTCGGTAAGCTCCAGACGATCGCACCAGTTGTGAAACATCTGAACGCCCCAGTACGCCAGTTGCACGAGCTCGACATTAGCGTAGCGCTGGCGCACCACCGCGGAAGACTGCCCCGTTGAGCCCGCGGCGACTTGAGCCCCCTTCTCGAGGATGGCGACCTTCAGGCCGCGCCTGGCCAGTTGGAATGCCGTAGATGCACCCATGATTCCCGCCCCGACGATGATGGCGTCATATGTCTTGTCAGCCATGTGAAATGCTGCCTGTGTAAGATGACAGAGTAGTAAGAACTCTTTCGAGGCACGAGTAACGGCACATTTTAGACTTTTCCAGGCTCTTCGAGAACCGGACAGTACGGCCACCCGTTTCCTTCAAAACTTCACCGTCTCCCTCGCCTTGGCGTAGCCGGCGTTCCCCTCTGGACCGCCGCAGATTGTCCATTCTTGACCGTTGACGATACCGGTACCATAGCCGCAGATTTCAACTGTCGAAGGGACGCGCTCGTAAATCAGTTTGAGCAACTCTCTGGCGTTCCTTGTGTCGCCCGGCATGAGGCCGAGCTTCTGAAATAGATCGAGGTCTTTCTTGTAATCCCGGATGAGCCCGCACGAATGGACGCAGCGTGTCGTATCGGGATGAAAGCCGTCGCAGCAATAGCAGGCTTCGCAGTTGCCCTCGACCAGCATGATCTCGAGGTCTGGGTCGGAACAGATTCGGCGGTAGATCTCATCGAGGGTGTCGTTGCTCCGTTCGCCCTCACCACCCGTGCTTCCGGCCCAGCAGCTCATGCACATGAGGTGATGGGGCCTCATGCAGATCACGGGGTCGTTGCGGATGCGCTCGACGCTCTTCCGCCGGGATTCGGCTTTGTCTTCGGCCGTCCGGTCAAACACGATCTCTTCCCAACCCCTGGCACGGACACTTTCGTACGCTCCGCTGCGGGCAAGCTCGCACCCTTCCCAGTTGGGTGTGTCGTAAGAACAGATACCGTCGGGACTTTCGATGCGCTGCAGGAGCAGTTCGTAGAGGTAGCGTGCACGGCGCGTGTCGCCCGGTGCGAGGCCGAGGTGTTGAAACACGTCGAGATCGCGTTTGCGGTCGAAAACGACCTCGCTTTTCGTCTTCCTGTAATCGTCAGTAGTAATCGTGGTGAAGTGTGGGATGCGGTCGGCATCAGACGTGAGCCGAATGGAAACCGTTGGGTCGGCCTTCACGCGATCGAGAATCGCCTGCGCACATTCCTTATTGTCGAACAGCGGGCAGTCAGCGCCGCCGCGCACGCAGACCGTGCCGAGTAACTGGCGCGCGGGGATCGTGATCGCTGCGTCGTCGGAAAGGCCGTCATTGAGCATCTTGTCAGGGCAGGACACGTTATGATTTATCGACAGGGACGAATGATGAACCGCAAAGCCGGCACGAAATGCATCATCGGGGGACAGGAATCTGACCCGTGTATTCACAGGTTGGAAACTACGTTGGCGGCGACGGCAACGATGTCGTAGGCCGAGACGAGGGCAATTTTACGGAATTGAATGGCAATTTTCAGGGGCAAAGCCACGGGACGTTTGCCTAGCCCAGCCCAACGGGCTGGGTTTTCGGGCAGATCATCCTTAGGGGCAACGCCCCGGTCAATTGCCCCAATGAATGGCCTCCTTATAAATGGCCGGGGCGTTGCCCCTCATCAAATATCTGTACCATTCACCCAGCCCGTTGGGCTGGGCTAGGCAAACAGCCCGGGGCTTCGCCCCTGAAATCC
>JASLXP010000317.1 GCA_030740295.1 Planctomycetota bacterium | reverse complement strand
CGGTTCGACTTCAGGGTCCCTTGCCCGCCATCCCCGGCCTCCCAAGTCACGACGGCATCTGTATGACCCAAGAGGAGACGCTGCCCGCCGTAGGTAACGACAAGCGGCGGCTGCGCCGGCGCCTCAGGGATCTTGAACGTCGGCAGAGGAAGGCGTTCGTCTTTTTTTTGTAGCCACCGTCTCCGGCAGCCCCGCGTTCTGAAGACACGCAAGAAAGACTGCAAGAATGAGTTTATCTCTCGGCGACAGCATCGGCCGGGTTCCTTTCGAGTCTGGCCCTGTAACTCCGTTATGTGGCCTGGGGATCTCCCGTGAGACAGGCGTCCCGCCGGTCGTGACCCTATGACAGGCCGTCCCAAAGAGATCCCGTTCGGAGGACCGGCTGTCACACACGGTACTTGCTGCCCCGGCCACGTTAAGCCGTGTGTTCGGATTTCTGTCGGGCGCGGCAATCGAAAACTGAGAGGACAGAGAACATCGCAACCATCACCACACGGCGACAGATGAGCTCCTCCTCCTTGAACGGTTCAAGCACGGAGATAACCTCAAGCGGCGTACTTGGCACTTTGCACTTAACAGGCTTGGTATGCTGTTGGTCAATCACGCAAATCGAGTCCCCGCACTCCAAAGGAGCCGTCTTGGACACGACTCTCCAAACCGCCACCCAACGCCTGCTCTCAGAGCGCAATTCTGGCGGCTACTGGGATGGCGAACTAGCGACCTCCTCGCTCTCGACAGCCACCGCGGTTTCCGCGCTCGCCATCACGGATGCGGATGCCCACAGTGCGCTGATTGACGGCGGTATCGAGTGGCTGAGTGAACATCAAAACGAAGACGGCGGCTGGGGCGATACGGATCGCAGCGTGAGCAATATTTCAACGACGCTTCTGGTGAAGGCGGCCATCCATCTGGCGGGCAGGGCCGACAGTCTCAGCGATCAGCTCGAAAGCGCGGATGGCTATATTCAGAGAACAGGTGGCATTCCGGCGATGGTTGCTCGCTACGGCAAGGACAGGACGTTCTCCGTGCCCATCCTGACAAACTGCGCGCTTGCGGGGCTGGCCGAGTGGCGTGATGTCTCAACTTTGCCGTTCGAGCTCTCTTGCCTGCCGCACTCATTTTTTCACCTGCTTAATCTTCCGGTCGTCAGTTATGCCTTGCCCGCGCTTATTGCGATTGGGCAGGCCCGTTACTTTCATCGTCCACCGATCTTTCCGGTGACCCGCTTCATTCGTGCGCTCGCCAAGAAGAAGAGCCTGCGAGTTCTCGATTCCATTCAGCCAGAGAGCGGCGGATTCCTCGAGGCCATTCCTCTGACGAGTTTCGTTACGATGAGCCTTGCGAGTATCGGCCAGAGAGAGCACCCGGTAGCGAAGAAGGGGATCGAGTTTCTACTGAATTCAGTACGGCCCGACGGGAGTTGGCCGATTGATGTCAACCTCTCGGTCTGGGTCACCACGCTTGCCATCAATGCTTTGACTGCATCCGGAAAAGATCTGTCGCATTATCTGGACACCGATGAACAGGAAACTCTCAAATCCTGGCTCCTGGCTCAACAGTACAAAGAGATCCATCCATACACGAAGGCCGCACCGGGCGGCTGGAGCTGGACACACCTGCCGGGCGGCGTTCCCGATGCGGACGACACACCCGGGGCCCTTCTCGCGCTTCGAAATCTGCCCATGGATGAGAATTCAGAGCAGGCAGCATCTGATGGTGTCCAGTGGTTACTCGACCTGCAAAACAAAGACGGCGGGTGGCCTACGTTCTGCCGAGGCTGGGGGCATCTGCCGTTTGACCGCAGCGGATCGGATCTGACGGCCCATTGCATCAGAGCCATCCAGGCCTGGAGGGAAGACATCCCGCTGTCTGCAAGAGGTATCGATGACTCGCTGAATCGAGGGGCACAGTACCTGCAGAAACAACAGGATTCGGAAGGCTATTGGTTGCCGCTCTGGTTTGGGAATCAGAATGCACCGGGCGACATTAATCCCGTTTATGGCACTGCGAGAGTTCTGGCCGCATTTCATGACAGCAGGCTGGAAGCCTATTCTACGAACCGGAAGGGGGCCAAATCCCGACAGGTTGTCCGGGCAATCGAGTGGCTTCACAGCCAACAGAACCCAGACGGCGGTTGGGGCGGAATTGCAGGCGCGCCTTCTACCATTGAAGAAACTTCCCTCGCCGTCGATGCATTGATTCCTGCGCCGGGAAATACACATCGGCCTGCTGTCGTCTCAGGAATCAAGTGGCTGTGCAAGGCCATTGCCGACGGCCGGCTCGACGAACCCGCACCCATCGGCTTCTACTTTGCCAAGCTCTGGTATTATGAAAAGCTCTACCCGATCATTTTTTCTGTTGCCGCTCTTACTCGAGCGCGAAAGACCGATTGGCTTGACGAAGCCTGTAAAAAAGATTCAACTTCATCGTCTGTTCCCTGAATGTAAGATTCAATACTTCACACCCCTGCAGCCGCAACATAGGTTCAACGGAGTCGAACTGTGTCCAGCCCTTTGATTGACGAGGCGGTCGGCGCCCTGCCGATCGTTGAAAGCATTCCCGCCGCCCCCAAAAAGGGCGGCCGGCGGAAAAAGCCGAGCACGGCACATCTCAAGCAGGTACCTCAGGAAAGAGCCGTCAGAATGCAGGTCAAGGAAGCTGCCGCGATCTACATGAAGGACGTGGACCGCTCTGTCCCGTTGACCAAAGAAACCTGCATGAACATGGCTCAAGAGCTCCTTATCAGCGTGGGGCTCGACCCGCTCAGCAATCTCGGTTTTGGAATGGTCTGCATTAACAATGAGTTCTGGCGCGAGCAGCTCATGGCCGTCGACTTCAGCCGCCGCCTGCTTCTGCTTCCGCACTGCCTCAAACACGCGGAAGGCTGCCCCGCGGAATACGATGAATTTGGACTGAACTGCCGCGAATGCGGCGCATGCGAAGTGGCCGATTTCAAGGTCATTGCTGAAGACCTCGGCTACAAAGTGCTCGTCGCTGAGGGATCGCCAATTGTTCTGAAGATTCTGGTAAGCGGTTACATCGACGGCGTGGTCGGCGTCGCCTGCCTGAACGTCCTGGAAAAGGCGTTCGACAAATTGCTCACTGCGGGTGTCCCCGCCATGGCCGTCCCGTTGCTTTCGAGCGACTGCAAGAATACCTCCGTCGATGAGGACTGGGTGCAGGAGCTCATCTCACTCAAGTCCGAGATGCCGGCCTCGCGCACTCGCACTTACCTGCCTCTGTTGCGTAAGGCGAACGAGATTTTTGAAAAAGATGAACTGGAGCGGCTGGTTGCGAGACCACGCAAAAGAGCCGTCCTCTCTGCATTCGAAAAAGCCGGCAAGATCCTGAACGGCTCGACCCGCAAGACGCTGGTCGCGGACCCGGTAGCCAGCACTGAACAGATCGCTTTCGATTTCCTCGCACGGGGCGGTAAACGTTCTCGCCCGTTCATCACTCTGGCAGCGTATGACGCGCTTGCGGAAGGCAACGGCACCGATCCCAAAGTGAATGGAGATGGCGTGGACATTCCGGATCACGTTCTGCTGAACGCCATTTCGATTGAAACGTTCCACAAGGCATCGCTCGTTCATGATGATATCGAAGACGATGACGTCTATCGCTACGGCACCGAGACTCTCCACTGCCGCTATGGAATGCCCATAGCGCTGAACGTCGGCGACTACCTCATCGGCCAGGGCTACCAGATGATCTGCAAAGCTGCCGCGGGCATGGGAAGCGATGTCGCGGCGGACATTCTTAATCGGCTTTCAAGATCGCATGTGAAACTTTCCGAAGGCCAGGGAGCAGAGCTCACCTGGCGCGAGTCTGGTGACAAATCATTCAGCCCACTCGATGCTCTGAAAATTTACGCGCTCAAGACCGCGCCGGCCTTCGAGGTCGCACTTTACTCAGGCGTCCGCCTCGCCGGTGGTGCCGAACCTTATGAAAAACTGATTGCAGACTTCTCCCGAAATCTGGGTGTCGCCTTTCAGATCCTCAATGACCTTAACGATTGGGAGGGTGACGATTACAATAAACTGGTGAGCGGCGGAGATGTTCTTTCCGCTCGGCCGACGCTCCTGCTTGCGCTGGCGCTTGAATCCGCCGGCGATGGAGACAAGCAGTCTCTGCTCGACCTGCTGGATTCTGAACAGCGAACTGAAATGACCATCCGCAAGGTGCGCCGCATTTACGATCGTTGCCAGGTCTTTGCCAAAGCCGACAAGCTCGTCGAGAAATACCGCGCTCGAACGGAAGCCATCGCGGACGAAGTGGAGAATAGCGACTTCAGATCCCTGCTGTATTTCCTCGTGGATACGATTCTGGATAAAGAGGAAACTGATCCGTCTGAGGCGGTGATGAGTTTGCCTGTCGTCAATCCTGCGCTGGTGGTGCGGAGTTGAGGTCGCGGATCTGTTATCGATGGTTGGGCGCAGCCGAATCTCCATCTTGATCTCACTCATCATCTCATGTCCTCTCGATTTCTCGTCGAGGAGCGCCGAAACCACGTTTCAGCACCACTCACGTTCCTTGGATATAGGAGTAATGATGAAGAATGCCGACCTCTCGATCTGACTCAGCAGGTAACACCATGCCACACGTTCCCCAGGAAGTTGATTACCAGGACCTCTTCTCCATCTTCGAGAAGAATCCTGACGCGCCCGAACACAGATTCGTCGATGGCGAAGACGTACCCGAACCCTACCGAAGCCTGCTGATTCATGAAGATCACATGACCGTGACGATGGAGGGCTTCTATAACGAGCCAGTTGTGTTGCGCGTGGTGGAAGTTGCCCGCAAAGACAATCTCTACGCCCGCAAGATCCTTCTGACGGCCGGAGAGGGCGGGAAGGTGACCCAGTTCGGCATCATGCGCTTCAATTTCGATTACTGCACGGACGAAGTCCGCGACGAAATCATCGAAGGCGTCACTCCTCTCGGCTACATCCTCATCAAGCACAATCTGCTTCGCCGCATCGACGTCCATTCATTCCTCAGGCTCCAGCCCAACGATGAAGTTGCCGGCTACTTTGAGATCGAAAATGCCGGCCCCACCTACGGCCGGCTGGCCACCATCTTCTGCGACGAGAAGCCGGCAGTAGAATTACTTGAAGTCGCCTCGCCGGATGTCTAGTTGTCCAAGACGGAGTCGTTTTGACGGATTTCAGGGGCGAAGCCCCGGGCTGTTTGCCTAGCCCAGCCCAACGGGCTGGGTGAATGGTACATGGATTTGGAAAGGGGCAACGCCCCGGCCATTTATAGGGAGGCCATTCATAGGGGCAAATGACCGGGGCGTTGCCCCTTAGGATGATCTGCCCGAAAACCCAGCCCTAGGCAAACGGCCCGGGGCTTTGCCCCTGAAAATTGTAATTCAAATCCGTAAAATTGCCCTCGTCTCGGCCTTCTAGCCCCTGGTTAATCCGCCGAGCATGCCCAGCATGATGACGAGCGAGGGTTGCGCCTGAGACCATTTCACTTCTGTTTGATCAATGCCAGGATGGATTCCGCCGGAACGCATTGCTTGAAGACCATCTGAAGATTGCGCGGGATACCGTCTTTGCTGCTGTAGTAAACAGAATTTGTGCTGGCCACGATACCGACGACGTTGCCAAACTCGTTGAGGAGCGGGCCGCCACTGGAGCCTTTGGCAAAGTCAGCAGTGATGGCCACACGCCTGGCCTTCGATCCGTTCTTGTGTCTTTCGAGGTAGTAACGCGAGATCCTTCCCGCGCTCATGGTGAAGAATCGAGTGGATGGATGGCTGATGACGGAGACCTGCGATCCGACGGCCGCGCGTGTCGACAGAGCGAGGGGCTTGAACTTCCGTTCGCCCACGTCCAGTCGGCAGATGACAAGGTCATCGGATTCATTCGAGGCCAGCACTTCTTTCACCGGCAGCACTTCACCTTTTTGCGTCATCGCTACCATGGCGTGGTGTTTTTTATTTTTGAATGAGTGGAAATTGACCACAAACGCCCCGTCTTCAGACACGATGAAGCTGCTCGATACATCCACGTGCCATTTGGTGCAGCGCCCGCATTTGTAGATGTTTCCCACCATCAGCAAGCTCTCCAGGCTGTCCTGATACAGCTTGTCCTGGGCTTTGCTGTCCGTCGAGGGCGTGGCCAACGAGAGAGTGCAGGTTTTGCGAGTGAGTTGCTGTTTGAGGGTCTTGAGAGTGGCCGTCTTGCCCTGCTCGAGGAGCTTCACTCCTCCTGTCTCGAGCTTTTTCTTGAGGGCACCATCATCGAAGTAGATGTTGTCGCCACTTTTGACGACCAGTGGCCCTGATGACGAGGGGGCCGTCGCCTCTGCGTGGCTCTCTTCATCGACAGCAGCCGGATCGCCCAGGCTTTTTTTGAGCAGCTTTGAAAGCTCGGCACCCCGTGCGTTCAGCGAAACGACCTTGCCTTCCCGATCGACGAGAATGGCTTTGGGAATGCTCATGATACCGTAGTAAGCGGCGAGCGGGTGATCCCAGCCGTTGGCTTTACTGTCTTCACTGAACAGCGTTGGCCATTCCAGCTTTTTGTCTTTGACGAATTTCTCAACTCTCGCTTTCTGTGTATCCAGGCTGATTCCCACCACTTCAAAGCCCTTGTCGTGGTACGCCGCATAATTGCGCTTCACGTTCGGCAGCTCGGCGATGCATGGCCCACACCAGGTAGCCCAGAAATCAACGAGGACCACTTTCCCCTTCAGTTTCGCGAGATCAATCTCTTCGCCGGACAGGGCCTTGCCCTTGATTTCCATGGCCTTTCCGGGAAGCTCGATCAGGCGCGCCATTCCTTCGAATTTTTTGCCCCAGCGAACAACATTCGCGTCCTCGCTTTTGATGACCTGCGGCCCGAGTTTTCTGTAAAAGTCAGCCGCAACTTCTTTCTTGCCCTTTCCTTCGAGGGCTCGGCCGATACCGAACAAGAGGGACATCTTGGATCGGTCGATCTTGTCCCCGAACACCTCCGCAGCCCGGCTGACAAACTTGTCTCCGTCTTCTTTAAGGTCTTCGGTCTGCAGCAGGAGTGAATACTGCTGGCCGAGGCTGGCAATGGCTGGCCGCACATCTTTAGAGACGGTCTCCACAAAGCCTGCATACTCGGCCTGGATGTCCCCCTCCTTGTAAACGACCAGTTTCTTGAGGTACCCCAGCTTGGCGCTCGTCATCTCGAGAGCGAGGGCTTCATCCGGTTCCGACTCAAGGATTCGCGTGGCCGCGTCGATGATGGCCCGACCTGATTTCTTGCGATGCGGGATGTAATCCTTCCGCGTCTTCGGCCGCATCTTCTTGAGTTTCTCGATGAACTCTTTCAGGATTTTGTTATCGCCTTCGGGCAGTGAATAGGGATCCGCCCCTTCACCAACGACGACCGAAAGAGCAAATACTGCCGCCGCCAGGCATGCAAACCACCTCAGGCTATTGGGACGAGATTTCATACAGTTTCCTTCGGGAAAGATGAATGACGAATAGTTGGGGCCGTTATTGTGACTCTCATTCAGGATTAGCACGAGTGACAGTGTCGACCAATTCGCCCCACCACTCATGCCTGCATTGCTTGAACTCGTGTTTCATTCCAATACCGATTCCGCTGCATCGGCCATGGACGCCTCCACCTCGCCCTTCATGATTTTTTGAATGAGATCGGCCGGATAGAAGTTTCCCGTCCCCGATCCTGGACAATGCTTCACGGTGTATTTCCAATCCTTCTCCTTTCGGAGATTTTCGGGCCAGAATGGAAATGTCCGGCACTGCTCGGGGCGCACCTCGTAAATCGTGCAGCCGATTTCATCCTCCCAGAAAAAGCAATCGTAGTTTGCTTTCTCACCGATGGTGATGCGGTCGCCTGCTGGCCTGGTGTATCTCCTGAGGAATTCTTCCGCGGGTATGTCGAGATACCTGGCGATGGTCCTGATGGCGGGTTGGTCGACCCACACAAAGCCGGGGCCTTTGCAGCAGTCGCCGCATTCCGTGCACGAGAAGTGTAGTCCACCCTTGTACCAGACTTCTTTATCTGACATGACTGAGTTGAGTATTTATGCCCAAAGATGGCTGCCGGCTCAGACGATGGCTTCTTCGTCTTCTTCCTCGTCTTCTTCTTCGTAGATATCGTCCGCTCCGAAGGCGCGCCGATGAAAGTAAGCCATCGGACCGGAAGCCATGTAGCCTCCGAAAACGCAGAAGATGGTGAACTCAGTCTGAAAGATCAGAAAGAGCCCGAAAGCGGCGCACAATACTGCCAGCTCGGGCGGGCGGCGACGCTTGACGAGAAGGTTGGTGAAATGGACGTAAGGGACGCTGCTCACCATGAGCCCTGCTGAGGCGAGAGCGACGATTGGGAGGATTTCAAGAGCGATGCTGCTGGCGTGCTTGGCCGAGCCCATGAAGCGATGCAGGTCAACAAGGTGATGATTGAGTATGACCAGCGAGGCGATGGCGCCGGCCGCGGCGGGAGAGGCGAGCCCCTGAAAGAACTGGTGTGCCTCGTCATCGTGCGAATTGTCAACGTTGAACCGGGCGAGGCGGACGGCCGTCGCGCAGACGTAGCATCCACTCAGAAGCAGGGCAAGGCTCACCGGATAGTGAAAGATGCGGTAACAAAGTACATAGATAATCAGGGCTGGCGCTGCACCAAATGAGACGAGATCACATAGTGAATCCAATTCTCCACCAAAATCACTCATCTGGTTCGTGGCCCGCGCCACCTTTCCATCGAACATATCGAAAACCATCGCTAGCATGATCAGCCATGCGGCTATCAGGAGTTCACGGCTCCAGTCGCTGCCCGGAGCATGAGCTATCACAGCCAAAGCGCCGAATCCGCACAGCAGATTGCCGAGCGTGACCATGCATGGAAGGATTCCAATTCTCTTCATTGGACGTCGAGTTCAGGTGATGATTGAGGAGTCATCTCTGGTTTGGGCCGGAAGCTTGACACCGCTCTGACCCCAGCCGCCGCTTCGGTCCTTGTCATCTTCCAGCGGCAACGGCGGCGATTGTATCAGGGCGACCTCCGACGGCAATACCTCCGGAATGCAGGATCTGAACGGAGTGGAACGTATTCGCATCGGGTGAGCGAATTGGGGCAGGATCTGCCGCCTCGATGTGAGATCAGATCCTCCTCCGGAAAAACATCCACCACTCAAGTAGCATCAGGCAAGGCAGAATGATCAGAAGCCACGGACTGAAACTGCTCTTGACAGTACCTCTCACTTTTCCTTCTTCGCCCGATACGATTTCCGTGCTCTGCGCCGGCTGGCTCAAGTCAGATTCGCCTGGCGAGACTCGTGCGATGAAGAATTCCTGATAGCCGTCGCCCTCCACTCGATACAGACCTGCAGAATCGGTCTCTTCGATAACCACCGGGCCGCCGGACAGTACGAGCTCCTTTACCGCGCCCGTCGGATTCACAATCCTGATCCCTTTTGCTTCATCCGGAGGGCTCAGCGTAATCGCCGATCCAGTCTCAACCACATTGGCGTCCGCCCTCCCTCTTGGGTTGCACCACTCGAGCAGGCGCATCAGCAACAGGACCGCCGTCGGATTGTTGAGCATTTGTCGGATGGGCAATGCGCAGATTGCGTGCTTTCTGTCGCCTCCTTGATACACCCCGACGAATGGGGCACGGCTCCCACCTATCACCGTTTGAACGCCCTTGCCGAATTTGAGGAACGGTATTTTT
>JASLXP010000316.1 GCA_030740295.1 Planctomycetota bacterium | reverse complement strand
CTACATCGGAACTGCAGGCGCTTTGGCGGTCAGTGGTTTTACCGGGCTTCAACAGGGCATAATGTCCGGGTGGGCTCTCTGGTGGCACATGGCCGTGTCGCCCATGATCATCATCGGGATTCTGATGGTCGGCCTGTCAGGCGCCGAAAGAGCCAGTCTGCGATGGGACGCGACCTTCCCCGGCAACGTAATGTTCTGGCTCACACTCTCGATGACCGTCGTCGCGGTCGGCGCCATCCTTCTCTGCATGCTCCCGGTCTTTGGATCAAGTGACCAGGCCACGCTGTATACGATTCACAAATATTCCGCGTTGCTTGTGCTCTGCTCCTTTGTACTTCACATGTGCGGGTGCACACCAGGTAAGAGGCGGGAAGGGAATCAGGAATCCGGGTGAAAGGAATTAGGAATTTGGAATACGGGGGATGGGAATCCGGAATACGCGGCTCTCGCAAGTGTGGAATCTAACATCCCATCGTTTCCGCTCTTCCACCATTCCGCCATTCCAACATTCCATCGTCCCACCATTCCGACATTCCATTACCTCCCACTCGCATCCGATAGTAACAGCAACGCCGGCCTTTCGAGCACCCCTTACTCATTACTCATTACGCATTACTCATTACTCATCACGTCCCGCCCCATGCGCATCCTCCTGATTGCCCTCTCATTTTGTATCTCTTCATCGTCAGCCGAGGTTCTCCCGAACGTTGTCGTCATCTTTATTGATGACATGGGCTATGCGGACATCGGTCCGTTCGGCGCGGAGGGATACTCAACACCGCACCTCGACCGGATGGCTCAGGAAGGCATAAAATTTACGGACTTTCAGGTGTCGTCTGCGGTGTGCTCCGCATCACGGGCCGCGCTCCTGACCGGATGCTATCACCGCCGCGTCGGCATCAGCGGCGCGCTTGGCCCAAAGTCAGGCCGCGGACTCAACACGAAGGAAATGACGATCGCAGAGTTGTGCAGGCAGAAGGACTACGCAACCGCGTGCTTCGGTAAATGGCATCTGGGTTGTCACGAGAAATTTCTTCCGCTGCAGCATGGTTTCGATGAATATCTCGGCCTGCCGTATTCGAACGACATGTGGCCTTACCATCCGCGCTTTGCCAGGCTGCCGCTTGATGATCCGAAGCGGCGCAAAGTGTACCCCGATCTGCCACTCATCGAAGGCAATAAAGTCATCGATGATGAGGTAACCCCAAAAGACCAGGAACAGCTCACGACCCGGTATACCGAGCGGGCGGTCGACTTCATCCATCGCAACAAGAATAAGCCGTTCTTCCTCTACGTTCCGCACGGCATGGTTCACGTGCCGCTTTACGTATCGGAGAAGTTCAAAGGCAAAAGCAAGCGAGGACTTTTCGGTGACGTGGTAATGGAAGTCGACTGGTCAGTTGGCCAGATACTCGAAGCGATCAAGAAGAGCGGGATCGACGAAAGGACACTCGTCATCTTTACGACCGATAACGGCCCCTGGCTTGGTTATGGGGATCATGCAGGATCAGCCAAACCGATGCGTGAGGGCAAAGGCACGATGTTCGAAGGCGGTTGCCGCGTGCCCACGGTCATGCGCTGGCCGGGCAGGATTCCGGCCGGGAAATCGTGCGACGAGTTGGCCTCGACCATCGATATCCTGCCGACCGTTGCGAAGCTCATCGGCGCAGAATTGCCGGAACACAGAATCGACGGCAAGGATATCCGCCCCCTCATGTTCGATGAACCGGAAGCCCAATCGCCTCACGAGATTTTCTATCACTACTATGGCGGTGGCCAGCTGCAGGCTGTTCGTGATCGCCGCTGGAAGCTTCACTTTCCACACTCTTACCGGACCCTCGCAGGTCGGAAGGGAGGAACCGGTGGCCTGCCGTCGGGTTACTCCCAGGCAAAGATCGGCAAGGAGTTGTTCGACCTGAAATCAGACGTAAGCGAGACAATAAACGTGCTGTCGCAGCATCCTGAAATCGTCGAGCGTCTGGAGAAGTCCGCCGAGGCTGCACGCGCGGATCTGGGTGACCGCCTCACGAAAAGACCCGGCAAAGGAGTCAGGCAAGCGGGCAGGCTTGGGCCGGGAGACAAGCGACTGTTCTGAGGATTGCGTATTGCGGCATCGGAGATGGATTTGGTGCTGTCTCGAGAACTGTGCTCGTGCTTGTGATGTCTTTGAATGCCTGGCCTTTTCATCATTTCTTTTCGGCTTACTGGGTCTTTTTTATGTGGAAGCACAGTCATGGATACATACGGCCTTTGGGTGGGGTGAGGCGGCATCAGTCTCTGGTACGCATTTTCACAAGCTTCCGGTCAGGCAAAGCTGTTTGTTGTGCACGCTTCAGCGTGTTTCCTCCGGCGACAGAACACGCTAAAGCGTGCACTACAGAACTTCCATTGGACTTTCTTCGCAAGAATCTGGCAGCCTATGGCCACAGGAAGGCTCCGCACCCGCGCTGTAGCCACAGCCTGTAGGCTCATATTGATTAAGCTTGGCTCACAGGCTGGCCATCCTCCTTAGAAATGCTGGCTATAAATGTGCCAACGCGGTTCCCATGACTTGCCGCGACCATGCGGCAGGATTGAAAAATCCGGACTGACTTCGTAAGTTATCCGGCCCTGTTCAGAGTAGCCTGCGACAAAGCGGTTCTATCGAGGGGTTGCGGAGCCTGCTGAACGGCTACTGCGGGGGCGCGGCGGGCAAGAATTTCCAGTTATGTGGCAGTCACTTATGAAGAAAGACACTGCCTTACAGAATATCTGATTATTTCATTTGATATAAGAGAATCATGAATCGACCAGGCTTCCCGAAAAAACAAGGTCTCTACGATCCCGCGTACGAACACGACGCGTGTGGGATCGGATTTGTCGTCCATCTCCGTGCGGAAAAGACTCATCAGCTCATCGACGATGCCCTCCAGGTGCTCGTGAATCTCGACCATCGCGGCGCATGCGGATGTGAGGACAATACCGGCGACGGCGCGGGCATCCTGATGCAGATGCCGGACAAATTTCTCCGCCATCATGCAGAAGGACTCAACATCGAGCTTCCGGACGAAGGCCATTACGGGGTCGGCATGGTCTATCTGCCGATGGATCGTGACCAGCGTCACGCGTGCGAAAGGAAGCTCGAAGAGCTGGTCGAATCCGAAGGACTCAGCGTCCTCGGCTGGCGAAGCGTGCCGACCGATAACTACAACCTCGGCGCCACGGCCAAGCGTTACGAGCCCTTCATGCGGCAGGTGTTTATCCAGCGCAGCGATGACATGGAGAGCGCGTGGCGATTCGAGCAGAAACTTTACGTCGTGCGCCGCATCATCGAGAAGGCCCTGCAGGACATGCCAGGCGGGGAATTCTGCTATGTCCCGAGCCTTTCCTACAAGACACTCGTTTACAAGGGCATGCTCACTCCGGCCCAGGTGAGAACGTTTTATCCTGACCTCAGCGACCATCTGATGGAGACCGGCTTGGCGCTGATCCACTCACGCTTCAGCACCAACACCTTCCCGAGCTGGGATCGCTCGCAGCCGTTCCGCTATCTCATCCATAACGGCGAAATCAATACCCTCCGCGTTAACTAAAACTGGTTGGTCGCCCGCCTGTCACTTTTTGAATGGGATGAATACGGCTTTTAAATAAATAAACTCTTTCCGATTATCCAGCCGGACGGCAGCGACTCCGCCAAGTTTGACAACGCGCTCGAATTCTACGCACTCACTGGCCGCGATCTCGAGCACGCCATGACGATGATGATCCCCGAGCCGTGGGAAAAGCACGAAGACATGCA
>JASLXP010000315.1 GCA_030740295.1 Planctomycetota bacterium | reverse complement strand
GCGGGTGCCGATACTTCCAGAACGGACGGCGCCAAGACCTCGGAGAACAGCCTGCGCGGAGGTTCCCCGAAGAGAGGAGCGCTGAAGGCGGTCACTACGGCGAGAAATAGCGATGCTCTGGTCACCTGAAATCCTTCTGACAGTGTATCGCGACTATCGTAACAACTGCTGCCAGTGGGTGAAGCCAACATGGCGTTTCCAACGATCCCTGTCCACTATTCAAACGTTATTACCCCAAGATAGTCAGCATTGTTGAACGAAGTGCTCGGCACCCACGCGGAGAAGACCATGCTTTCCGGGCCACCTCCGCCGGTGATATTTGCCCTGCCGAACTGGGCCCGCCACACCTCTCCGGACGCCGGCTTTGTTCCCAGCGTCTTCCAGGGGATGGCCATCTCGACCGTCCACGTTCCTGCATCCTTGCCTGTCGCCAGTTGGAATTCGCCGTTCCATTCCTTGTCGTGGTTGCCGATCGAGTCGTAGCACGCGCCGGCACTGTTAACGATGAAATGGAAGAAATCGCTCTTTGGCGTTCCCGGGGGGAACAGCACGAAATCGACGCAATCATCCCTCCAGACCGAAGTGTCGCGCCCTTCGTACTTGGTGATCAGTTTCTTCGTGTCTTCATCACAGACGTAGGCGATGTAGAGGGCGTCGTCGTCGTAGCCGATCCTGACGCTGGTCATGTCGACCAGCTTTGTCCCGTAGCCCTTCCTTGAGATGTTGTGCATCAGGCCGATAGAAGAGATACGCTGCCAGTCCGCTTCGTCGGCACGCCCATCGATGGCGGGCCGGTTCTTCATCCTGCCGGCCACGGTCACCCCCTTCAGGTAGTTGTCGAGCTGCTGCTTCAGGATGTCCCACGCCGGTTGGACCGCGAGGGGAGTCTTCGGGTTCAGCGCCTGTTCGTTCACGCAACTCTTTATCCCATCCATCCGGGCACGAAGCGCCGAGGCCAAGTCCCCTCCCGCCTCCTTGTCACCGGCGTTGACCTGTGCTTTCACAAGATTCTCGATGATGATCCCGCTCGCCTCATAGTAATAGGGGTCCATGGAGACCACGGTTGCGCGCGGACCGGATTTCCAGTTTCGGCCAACCATCAGGCCCTGAAAGAAGCTGTAGTAATCATCCCGGAACTGGTCGAAGATCAGCGCCTCGACCCCATGGGTCAGATGCTGCATGCTGTTGAGAGCGCTCACGAATTCGACCAGCTTGGCTGGCGTCAATGCCTCGCAATCCGCCATGCTGCGGGCAACGAATTCACGGAGCGCGTAGTATTCGGTCAGGCGGAAACACTTCCTTACCTGAAGCACTCTCTTTCGCGCTTTCTCGTCGACCACGAGACGCAACGCCTCATTCAGGAACTGGTTGCCTTCGTCGACCTTCGCCGGCGTGTAGATTGCGAACTGGTCACGCGGCTTGGAGGGATATTCGCAGACCGAGGAAAACGCGGGCGCATCATGCGTATTCCAGATGTTCTCGTTCAGGCGATAGAACGCGGTCATCGGCGTGGCGGCCTTGCCGAATGCTTTAGCGCAGAATTCGTCGAGCCACTCGTCCGCCGAGCTCTCGATATCCCACAAGAGACGAACCTTGATGTACAGCTCCGGCGCATCCAGTCCCCAGTTGGGATACTCCTCACTGTAGAATCCCCGGGCGCCGTGCGCATAGGCCATCCGCAGGTACGCTTCGATCGACTTGAGTGGCATCTTGGGGATGTACATGCCGCGGCCATGGCTCCAGAGGTAGACGGCCAGCGTCTCAACACGCTCGGACCACTCGCGGAATTGCTTCCGGCTCCAGGCCTGCAGTTTCTTGTCGAAGTGATAGCGGGAATAGTCATTGGGCTGGACATACACGACCAGATTCGGTTCGAGCTTGAAGGGCGGCGGGACGGAGGTGCCGCTGGCGTAGGCCATGCAGCCGAGCTTCCGGTCCGGATGCGTCTTGGCCACCTCGCGGCAGACCTTGTTCAGGAAGGAGAAGTAGACAAACGAGTAATTCTTCTTGCCGGCATCATCGTACCCGGCCCCCTTATTGGCCTTTTTGCAGGGCTCGCACTCGCAGAATCC
Source organism: Planctomycetota bacterium (assembly GCA_030740295.1). The sequence continues at coordinate 31,581 of JASLXP010000315.1, read as the reverse complement.
CCCCATATCGTTGACGCCCATGCTGAAGACGTGCGCCTTCGGATAGGTGTCGAAGAAATCGCGTGCCGCTTGTGCGCACAGCTCAGCCACATCCGGATTGGTCAGGCAGGGCTGGATCCCCCTGCGCCCGGCGTGGTCATTCTTCGGCACGTGGCGTTCGCCGCCGAAGTACGGGAAGTACTCCGGATGCTCTTTGGCGTACTTGCTGGGCGTGATGATGAATCCCAGGGAGTGATGGAACTTGTACCGGGCCCGGATGCGGTTCCTCTTCATCCATGCCCAGCCTTCTTTCCACACCTCTCTCGGCATGCCGCTCGCCAGGACGCCACTGAACATGCGCGACTTGAACGAGGGTTCCTCGACAACCTCCAGCTTGTCCACCGTCAGCGTTGGGGTCTCCGGCACGATCTCCCACAACTCGCCCGGCTGGAGCCAGCGAACGCCGCAGACACGTTCCAGGAAGTCGTACACCGCCATCTCGCTGCCCCAGTCGTCGACGCCGACCAGCACGACTTGGTCGCCGGCACGCTTCAGAAAGATCGCGTCCCGGTCGTGCTTGTCGAACGGCAGATTCAGTCCGGCCACGAAATCGGTAAGGCCAACGTGGATGGCCGGTCCCTCTGCTTTGGCGCGGTTCTCGACGATCGGCAGTTTCGCACCCGTGATGCGTTCGATATAGCTCTGAAGCATCTGTGCCCACTGCATGGGCGGAACGTTCTTGTTGCCGGGAAAGCTGAACTCGTCCACAGCCACCTGCCGCTCCTCGATCACCTTCTGCACCACAATCACCGCATTGGCCCGGCCGTTCTCCACAAGACGCGCCGGGCCGCGCAGTTCCTCGGCCAACGAGCGATGAAGGCCCGACGAACCGATCATCACCGCTGCCAGCAGCAACATCGTGACCTGCATTCGGCGCATAGCTATCTCCTTGCTGATGACCGGGTGCATCCTCGCGTACCTCCCATTGACAATATGATCCGGTGCTTGGAACGGACCAATGGTAATCGAGATTCCGGAATCAAGCGCAAGTTTCGAGCATGCAAAAAGCGACACGAATTGGTCAGGTCTCCACGGGCACACTTACTCATTACTCATTACTCATTACTCATTACGCATTACGCCAGGCACACTATCTCCTTCTGCAGCGGCAGCGTCGTTATCATCGGCCCCTCCGGCCCCATAAAGACATCAATCTCAGTGCGCACACCAAAATCGCCGGTCAGATAGATCCCCGGTTCGATGCTGAAGCCAACGCCCTGCACCAGGCGGCGCGTGTCGTGTGTTTCGTAGTTGTCGATGTTCGCGCCATTCCCGTGGTCCTGGATGCCGATGCTGTGACCGGTTCGGTGGAAGAAAGAGTCACCGTATCCCGCGTCATCGATAACCTTGCGCACTGCGTCATCGACTTCGTACCCGGCCGGTGCGTTGACCATTGAGGCATCGCGCAAGAACTCGATCCCGCGGTCTCTTGCAGCGCGCACAATTTCAAAAACATCTCGATGTTCCTGCTTCGGTTGCGATGAGAGGCAGGCCATCCACGTAATGTCTGCATAGACTGCGCCGGGGACATCAAGTTTTCCCCATAGGTCGAGCAGCAACAGATCGCCTTTGTCGAGAGACTGGCTCTGCGAATCAGTGGGCAGATAGTGCGGGTCAGCCGTGCGTGCCTTCACCGCGACGATGGGCGGGCACTGGGTCACGAGATTGTTCTCCCCGAACATCTTCATCATTTCAGATTGAATTTCGTATTCCGTGGTCGGCTCGCCGTTGCCGATGCGCGTACGGACAAAATCGAAAGTTCTTTCTTTAATTTCCAGGAGGATTTCGGCGGCTTTCATATGGGCCGCGTGCTGATCGGATGACCAGCGCGCTTCGTAAAGCTGAACAAGCTCCCCGGAAGAGACGATTTCAAGATTGAGGCCGCGAATTAATTCAATCGTGCCAGCATCGACCCGTGAGATGTACGGGATCTCGCCCCCTGGGGAATATTCGACAGCAATGGGCCCCGCGCCGCCGACGATCTCTGCGACCTGCTTAACCAGATCCTGCCACCGGCCATAGGTGAAATGATCACCGTCGGCCCCCTCGAAGGCTGAGGATTCTATTGCATGGTAAAGCCAGCGTTGGGGGCCCTCTTCAGGAACAAAGCAGAACCACCGACGGGTGACGTTCGACATGTCGCGGTCAGCAACACTTCGAGCGATGGGATTAGAACCTTGAAAGTCATAAAGCAGCCAACCCGCGAGACCGAGGCTGGAGATATGGTTCTGAATTTCTTCAAGTCGCATGGATTTTATCGTAGCAGCATGCTGGAGGTTTGCTGACCGAGTGCCTCAGGGCGGTGCCAACTGTGCTGCAAACTATTCGAATGCGCCGGCCTCCTCCAGCCCCTTCAGAATACGCGGGTCCTCAAAGGTATAAAGTTTCTGCAATGCTCTGAGTTCAGCGATGATGTGTTTCTCAAGAGGAGTCTTCCCTTTCATGAAGCGTGGAGTGTAGTGCGTCAGTACCAGATTACCGGATCGAATCCGCTGGCCGGCGATAAACGCGCCGGTGATTTCGTCGTTGTGATTCCACGGCCGGACCAGGTCTTCGAGCTGGAGCTTCCAGTCCTCATACTTTTCTTTGTAGTCATTCATTTTTCGCACGTACCAGATTCCGGGCAGTGCGCGAGCGCTTGTAAGGGTGGGCACGAAATGATCCGCGGGGACCTGCGCAGCTCCCCAATGCCACGGGACTGATTCCTGATGGATACGATTCGACAGGCCCGGCTGATACAGGCGAAATGGGAAATAGGAAAAGTGAGTATGGTGGACCACCCATTCGTCTTCCCCAATATGAGCTGTGATGTACTCCGCAGCCTTGCGAGAGCCGTTGGTGATGTAACGTAGGTCTGCCGAATCAGTAAAGGAATAGATATTGATTCCGCATAGAAAAATTACAGGAATGATCTGGATACGGAGCGATTTGAATTGCACGATACCCAGCCCGGCCAACAGGTAAAAGGCCGGCGAAAAAATAATCATGGTCCGGATGGTGAACAGACCAATCGAGAAAAGTGAAAACAGGAAGATGATTCCGACCGGAACAGCAAACCAAAGGAAAAAGAACTTCTGCCCGCTGAGCCAACCCGATGCGCCTTCCTTCTCCGTACAGACTCGGCGCGCACCAACCAACGCCAGGCCGATAAAGATGAGTGAAGTGAGATTCTGCAGCGGCGTGAAATCCCAGTTCTTGATTCTACCCGCGGTCAAGACCTGAAAGTATGTCACAAACTGACCGGCATCCGCGCCGGAAGAGTGCCAGGCGTTTGCCCGGGCGTTCTGGATCTGTTCGGGAGCAAGGAAAAGCAGCGGCGATGTGAGCACACCGATCGGGACCAGTGCGGCGGCAATTTCCTTCCAACTTTCCGGCGCTCCTCGCAGATTCAGCAACTCCCGCACAACAAACAAGAGCAGAACGAAATCGAAGAAATAGGTGGTGTAAGCAGCAACAACGGATGCGGCGATTAAGTAAATCCGGTGCAACAGGTCCGCACGATCCACATGCTTCAGAAAAGCATGGACGGCCACCACAGTCACGAAAAGATCCATGCTGTAGGAACGGCAGAAATGCGCGGAGGAAATCGGAAACGATGCGCATGCCATCAGCACCGACGCGATGCGAGCAGTGTCTTCCTCGAAACGCATCCGAGCGGCCAGATAAAACATACCGGTCGCGAGGACAGAGAACAGCAGCGAAGGAAGACGCAGATAATGAGTGCCGTTGCCGCCGAGCAACCAGAGCTTCAGAAAGAAATAGCGCAGCGGGGGACGCATCTCTGACTGGCGAATGCGTTCCACCGTCTCGCCCCAGGTGCCTTCACTTATGAACACCTCGTTCGCCTCGTCCTGCCAGATATCGACGCGCGTGAATTGAATACACCGCAATCCAAGTGAGAGTGCACAGGCAAGGACAAAAAAAGCCAGGGGTGTCTTCAGCCAGGGCGGCATGACGCGGGCCTGTGGTGGGAGAGACGTTGAGCTGTCCCAAATCAAAACCGCGGACGCGAGTCTCGACAAACAGGAAATGAAGGCCCTGACGGCTTCAGGCCGTTACCCGCCTATTCAAACTCCAGAAAACCCATTCTGGCCAAGTCGTATTCGTAGCTCTCCATTAGCATGGGCGACCAGGAATAGAGGCCGCGGTGGGAGGAACGGTTCTGGCGAACGAACTGTGCACGCACATTCCCGTCCCGTTCCCCGAGAGCTGCCAGGGGGATGGCCAGTTCCAGGGACCAGTGGTCTTCGGCTTTGTGGGATGCGGCTTCGATGTCTGGTGGATTCCAGAAGTCATACCACGCGGAGCGGTGGAGATTGCGGTCCACCAGTGGCACGACTTTGACACCATCCGCGACCTGCCCCGAGGGATTGACCATGATTCGGAAGAAGCTCGGCAGGTCGAGAGTGCCCCGGGTGACCGCGTCCAGGTCTACGGCAAAAAAGTCATCCCTGGCGATTGCAGGGTCATCGCGGCGCGAGCCGTTAGCGATGAGTTTGGTCGCATCAGGACAGTCAAATCTTGCCCCGACGAACAGTGTCTTGTCGTCGTGGGCCAGATAAACAGCCGTCGCAGCTTCTTCGGTCCTTCCCGTTCTCCAACCGCCAAGACCAAAAGTTTTCGTGTCCTTCCAGGCCGGGTCATCCAGTTTGCCGTCGATCTTTGGCCGCTGGTTAATCTTGGGAACGGACTGTTTCGGAGGCGGCCCGAAAGCTTTGTAGAACTCGTCGGCCTCTTTGAACATTTCATCAAAGGCTTCGGCAAAGAACGTCACGCGGCGTGCCTGGATGGAATCGGGCTTAGCGGCTTTACGTGCCTTGCCCACCTCGGCTCGAAGGAGAGCCATGAACTGCTTCGGGTACACCGTACCGTAAAGGTGCCGTGGATGGATGTACGAGCTGGCCCCGGGATTGAGGGTCAATTTTCGGGCCGCAGTCTCGTACTGCTTGATACTCATGTTGAGAGCTTGCGACATTGCCGGTGCGGCCGGGCCGAAGAGGTCTTTGCAGAAACGGTCCAGCAGAGCGTCCACGTCGGCATCCGGATTCCAGAGAAGCTGGTGCCATATCCAGCCGTTGGGAATCGAGAGGCGGTACTTCATGCTGTAGCCCCCACGATTGGGGAAGCCGTTGTTGAACGCGCCCATCACCTTGTCCCGGCAGACCTGCAGCCAGCGCTGCATCACGTGCGGATAAAGCTGAAGATGGTGGATCGGATAACAGAAGTATTCCCACAGAAAGACGCGGCTCCGATCCTTTCCCAGATGCTCGTACCACTGATTCACCACGTCCACGTTGTGATCCCAGTGGGACTTGCTGACGAGCAGCGAGTTGCCTTTCACCGTGCAGATGAGCACGTCCGCATTGTCCGGCATCTTCACGGTCAAAGGGGGATAGAGATAGCCGGCATAAGAGGGGAAAGCCAGGCGCTTGCCCGGGTACTCTTTCCCCACCGCACGGGCAAACTTTGCGGCATATCCAAAGATGACTTCCGAAAGAGTCGAGTTTTCCCGATCCGGGGTCCAGAGCGCCCGGCTGGCCGGAGACATGTCGGGGTAAACATTCTCATTGTCGCGAGGGAAGAAGCGGACGTAGCGGGAATTCGGCCAGAGGCTGTAGTTCCAGTGTCTCGCACGGGTTTCCTCGAACTCCTTGAGACGCTGCATATCAAGCTCGAGTACTTTCGGATGCAGAAAGTTGACGTGGTTTTGTGCGTTTCGTTGCGGCGCTTTGTTGGTCACGTTGCGCTTGCCGTTCGCATCGACCGAAAAAATCTCCGGATGTTCATCCACGTATTTGTACCAGTTGAAATAGGTGTGGTTCGTCCAGAATCCGGTGGTGTTCCCAGACCGGGTGCAGGGATGCAGATCATTAAACGGCCCTGGCTCAATCGCCGGACGCAAACCGGCGAGACGCATGCGATAGTGAGGAGCACTGGTGATATCGAGTGCTCGAACGGCAACGTGTTTCCTCTTTGGGATGTGCACACCCAGCTCCCCGGGGAAGTACCAGCGGACACCGTAGACCCGTTCCAGGAACTCATAGACGCCGAAGAGAGTGCCGCGATCCGCGCCGCGGTATTCGGGCATGTCATCCTCAGGAGCGATCTCACCAACGATGGCTACCTGTCTGTCCTTACGGCGAATGATAAAGCCTTCCGGCGGAAGCTTGCGGCGATCGGCTTCCACAAACTCAGTGAGTTTGCTTTTGCCCAGGAGGATGATCGGCCGATAGGGAGCCGCAGTCGCGTGCGTGGCTGAAACGATGCCGAGCTTCTCGCCCGTCACGAGCTGGATATAACGCTGGAGGAATTCAGCCGCGTAGCGCGTGGTATGCGTCCTGTTCAGCCGCCAACTGGCATAGTTGGTTCCGATATGGCCGGGCATGTCGGCCACCACGATCCATCCGGCACGGAAGCCGGGATAGTCGAAGACCAGTGGCTTGTCTTCGGCGACAAGTGTGCCGTGCCCGAAGAGAGCGCTCAGGACGATGGGGACTGCAATGGCGTGAAGCGCGCCGTGCCTGTGTGATTGGTTCATCTCTATGTTCATGGTTCTCCGGTTTGGGTCTGGCGTTGCCGCAAACTGCTGGCGAATATTCTCTCGTAAGAAGTCGACTTTATACACCGGGACTCGGCAGCAGGGAACGGATCTCGTGAATTCCGCCCTGCTAGATGGTTGAGCAGTTTGGGTTTCTTCTTCAGAAAACTCTCGACAAGCGCACATTCACCACCATTTCGAGTTTCTCGCGATGGGAAGCTTCCCAAAGCATCGTCCGCCCATGGGAGCCGCGAGGGAATCTGCCACCAGCGAGTATCCCTCCGCTCATCTGTCGGAATAGTACTGTTCCGTCTCCTCCGAAATCTCTTCATCGCTCTTGACGCCGAAGAGCATGAACTCGGTGTGCGGGACGGGGATTTTTGATGGACGCACACGGCCTTCCACCGGCACGATGTGACGGAAGATGGTTTCCATGCACTCGATGAGGATGTAGCCCTGTTGTGCCATGGCCTTTGCCATCTTTTCAATCTGATTGTAGGTCGGGTTCAGTGATACCAGCCTGCCGCCTTTTACGAGCGCATTGGTGACGACTTCGATTTCAGTCCACGGCTCGGGGATGTCCATCACGATCGAATGGACGGGCTCCAGTTGGAGCGGTGTTGCCGGTTCGCGGATGGCGAATTCAACGTTACTGATCACCCCGGAGCGACGAAAGTTCTTCTCCGCAGGTTTGAGATAGTCCTCGCAGATATCGAAAGTGTGGACCGTGCCGCCCGGCGAGACGGCATACGCCAGCGCGCTTGTCATCGCGGCCGAGCCGGTGCCCAACTCGATGACCCTCGAGCCGGGTCCGATGACAAGCTTCATCAGGATGATGCCGATGTCCTTCGGGTAGAGGATATTCGTGTTTCGGCGGATGACCCGAATGCGATCTTCGAGGGCCGGCGGAAGGGCGAGTCCCCAGCCTTTCTGCAGATCGAATCGGCAGCCGACCTGCCGGCCAATGAGTTCCTTGAGGGCCAGATCGCCAAGATGCGTCTGGTGATTGACGTTCGCCAGCACACGGACCGTACGGCTCCGGTTGTCGGTCGTCCAGAGGACGATGACGTCGCCTTCTTCGATAATCGGTTTGGTGTAGTGGCTGGATTCAGGGCTGGACATGGCAGGTGGTGATACTGGATTCTGGATACTGGATGCTGGATGCTGGGTGCTCGATTCTCGATACTGGGCGCTGGATGCTGCCTGATGAGACTGTGAGGACGGCCAATGCCAACAACGAACAACAACCCTCACGCAGCCGCGCTGACACGGCAGAGGCGTTGCCACATCGAATAACCAGTATCGAGCATCCAGTATCGAGTATCCAGTATCCAGAATCCAGAATCCAGTATCGAGCATCCAGCATCCCCAGCAACCTGGCTCTGTGCTTTCAAGATCGACTGCAAGCTATACGGCTCATTCCAGAGTTGACGTTGGTTTGCCGGTCTTGGCCTCCACCACTTTTTTGAGGAAGCGCACCCAGTCTTCCGCGGCTTCCTGCTTGCTCATGCCTGCTGCCCTCAGGCCGCCGGGCAGGTTGAGGATTTCGTCCAGATCGTAGAGGTGGGTCTGCTTGGGACGAAACTTGGCGATTTGGGCTTTACTGCTGACAAAAACGGCTTCGTTCATGAAGGCGTATTCCAGATCGACCATGCGCACGACCCAGTCCAGCGCGGCCCTGGCGGTCATCTTGTTGACGGCAAGCGTGATGGGCTCGTTGGCATCGCCGACCGCGCTGCGATCCAGAATGATGTTGACGTGGGTCGCTTCCTGCATGAATGCCAGGACATCCTGGAGCGGCGTATTCTCAAATTCGAACGAGAGTGGCAGCTTGAGGCTGTCTCTGATCTCAACCTCCCACGGCTCGGGCGGCTTGACCTTGGACTGGCGGTACTTTTTCCGTCTTGCAGAAATTTGTCGCCACCGGGCCGCGTTCGGATAGGTCATCACCTGCCCCGGATTGGGCACGATGGATGCCTCTTGCGCGGAGGTGAGAATATCCGTCCTCGAACTGGTCCGAGTATGGTGGATGCGGGAGATGCGGTCGCTGTAGCTCTCCTGCAACGCCAGTCTTTTCATACTGGCCGCCTGGCGGTTGCCCGGGCTTAAGGCGAGGACGCGTTCGCTGTACTTCGATGCCGCTTTGTAGTTGCGGCTGTCGTACGCGCGTTGCGCATTGCCGAGGAGGACGCGAACCTGTGCATCCTGCGTTGTCCTTGCCCGCCTCCGTTCAGCTTCAATGACGGTGGCAGCCTGGGCGCCCTGCAGCTTTATGATCTTAGTCTTCCGGTCGGCGAGCCGCTTTCGAATCTTGATAAGCTCCGCAGCCGTGCTCCGATTGATGGCAGCCACCTCGCTGGATTTCGGCGCGGCCTCGAGGGTGGCTGAGAGGCTTTCAAGTGCCTGCAACGCGGCCTCATCAACACCGTCGTTAGAAAGGGATTTGGCGACGCTCCACTGGGATTTGATCTCCTCGATGGCCATCTGCCGGGCCACCTCTTTTTCTCTGGCTACCTGCTCCAACAGAATCCTGGCATCTCTTGCGTTCTGCTGGGCATGGAGAGCGCCCGTGAGAATGAGGAGTGTGACGAAGAATGGATTCTTGAAATTCATCAGGAGCGGGTGTCCCACTGGGCTACGTATCACAAAAAATGCCACACCAGGATATTTCCGGGGTGGCATTCGATCTAGTCGGGATTCCTGACATCACGGACGTCGTGAGCATTCAATCTCTTTGCCGTCGGGCGTCAGGAGGACGGCCGTGAGTGTGGGGAGTGTGACTGCCGTGGCGTTTTCGCGGAGCTTGCCTCCCTTTACGATGCGGCGTCCCTTTTTCAGATCGACCAGGATGAAACCAGTCGTGAAATCGACTTCCTGCCTCTTGACGCCCTCTCCGCTCTGCACCAGAACTCTCATAGAACTGCCGATCGAATCACCCGCCTTGACGGAGAACACGTGGCCGACATACCGGCCCTGATGCCATTTCTGCACCAGCATGTGCGCGATACTTTCGGGTTTGCTCGACCAGCCGGTTAAGGTGACCGTGAAATCCTGACTGGCTTTGACTTCTTTGGCCGCGGACGCAGAGCTCTCGAGCAGACCGGAACGGCTGGTGGCTTCCGGAACGCTATCTTCCAGCGATGCGAATGCCTTCACATGGTAGGCATATTTCTGATTTCCGTTCACCGTGGTGTCGACGTAAACACCGCCTCTTGATCCACCTTCAAGCAGGAGAGAAGGTATCAGTTCATCATTGATTTTCTCAGGCTGGGAGTCGGGATCGACGGCCATTCTGAAAATATCGTAACCGGCCACTTCGCGAGTGGTGGCGCCATCATCGACCCACTTGATGGTCACCTTGCCGACCTCCGGAAGGGCTTGAAGAATGACGGGCGGATAGAGATTGAGGGCCAGTTCTTCTTCTTCCGCGGGCAGCACCGGTTCGACCTCCGGTGTTACTTCAGGCATTGGTGCGGTGGCGTTCGCGATTTCTGTGTCCGGCTCGGGAGCTGCATCAATCGGTTCTGCAATCGCCTGTTGATGGGCGGCCACCTGTGTTTCGATTTCTGTCCAGGCAATGGATCTGCCGATATTGGCGGGGACGCTCGGACCGGGCACATTCCCCGGGATGAGAGTCATTTGTGTGCCCGCGTAGACCGAGGCTTCGCCCCGCTCGGTGCGCACTTTTACCAATCCTGTTTTGGCTGTGACGACGACCTTAACGTTGGCCGCGGCGTAAGCGGACGGCAGCAGATGGAAGCGGGGCCGCCATACTTCGTGGATTTCTTCTTCAGAGATAATTTTCACATTCGCCGCCGCCCCGTTGCCAGTGACGTTGCCGGCGGGTGTTCGTAAAACGAAGCCGGAAGGGGAGCTCACCAGGTCAAGAAACGCCTCGCCTTGATTGAGCTGGGCAACCAGGCCGTTGGTATAGGAAGAGTGTTCAAGTTTGAGGGTCGAGCCTTCGTTGAGCAGGATGCTGCCCTGGCCAATGAAATCCACCCTGGCCTTGCCGCCCTCGAGAACCTTGAGAGCGCCGCCGGGCAGGAGGAATCCCGATCCGCTAAACTGCGACCATACATCCGCGCCCGGTAGCTGCCGGGTGACCTGACCTTTAACGTATGAAATATGGCCTTCACTCAGAGTCTGAGCCGGCGGCACAGCGAACCACTGAACCAGAAGCGCGACGAGGAGCAGTGCGGCGATGGAGGCCAGCCATTTCTGGCGATGTTGTGAGAGATGGCGGACGACCGGGTCGATGGAATCGAAGATGCTGGGCTTGCACGCCTCCTGGAAGAGCTGCTCACGGGCGCGGTCGAGAATCTGGTCGGCCACGCCTTCCGGAGCATTCAGGTCGTCATAAAACTGCTGCAGCATGAACCCGGCGGTCTGAAACTCTCTGAAGCGATCTTCGCAGTGAGAGCATTGCACCAGATGCTTGCGCACGATCTCGGCTTCGGAACGGGTGGTTTCTCCGTCCGCGTGCCGGCTCAGGATGGGCTCGATCTGTTTGCAGTTCATGGGACTAAAACGGGTAGTTTTCAATACCGTATCTTTTGAGTATGACTTTGAGCTGTTTCTTGGCGCGGTAGAGCCTGGTATCCACAGCGCTGAGAGTCAGCCCCAGTTGTTCGCCGATTTCCTCATAAGAACAGCCCTCGCCATAGCGAAGCATGAGGACTATCGAGTATTTGGGGGCAAGGGAATTCAAAGCTTCTTTGAGCAGGTCGCGGGTGGACCTGTCCTGCAGCACCTTCAGTGGATTAATGTCATCGTCGGCCTTGGGTTCAGGCGCGCCTTCGACATTGATGCTGAGAGTTTTTCGTTTTCTGGAGCGCAGCACGTTTTTACAGAGGTTGCTTGCGATTGTGTAAAACCACGATGAAAACGGCAGATGGGGCTTAAACAAATGAGCATTCTTGTAGATCGCCAGAAAGGCTTCCTGCGCTACTTCCTCGGCATCATGGCGTGCTCCGAGCATGCCATAGGCCATCAGAAACACGGAACGCTCGTACCGGCCAACCAGCTCACGAAAGCACTCATCTTCGGCACGAATACGCACCATGAGCTGCTGGTCGGTAAGCTCGGTGAGATCTTCAGGTCCTGCGGCTTTGGTCTTTGCGGCTAAATCCGGCAGATCTTCTGGCATATGAGACGTCCTGGCTGCCATGCTCATGCCCTTAATACATAGGGCACAGTGGTTTCCCTTCAAATATTTCGAAAATTTTATTTGAGGTAAAAGGGAGCATGACAGGATTCATACTGATTGCTTGCCCCGGATGGTGATGGCTGCCGTCCAGGCAAACGTGAGACTGGCTTCGTCTTACTCCCAGATTGCTCCGGGGCAGAGATTAAGTCGAAGAGAAAGATGAAGCTTCAACCCCCACCTAGTAGGCCGAGACAAAGGCAATTTTACGGATTTGAAAGACAATTTTCAGGGGCAAAGCCCCGGACCTTTGCCTAGCCCAGCCCAACGGGCTGGGTTTAGAGAAGGATTGCCATTCAGGGGCAACGCCCCGGCCATTTGCAGCAGGTCAGCCGTGCAAATGATCGGGGCCTTGCCCCTCTGATTGTGCTTTATTACTTCCCAGCCCTCCGGGCTGGGCTAGGCAAACCGGCGGGGCGTTGCCCCTGAAATCCGTAAAAACACCCACGTCTTGACTACTAGTCTAGCCGCTGCGGATCCGCCGCTATGGACTGGGAGAGAGTAATCTCTTGCGGCGTTCGAACGCGTACTTGATGGCCTGGTTCAAGAGGGAATGGCTGCGCTCGTTGTCAAGAAGGTTGCCCCAGAACCAGATGACCTCTCCCCCGCTGTGTTTGTTTTCGCTGAGACGAAGATTGGCGATGACGTAGCCGCCGAAGGGCTGGCCGCCGCCACCGACGACCCGGGCGATGGGGATGAATTTGCCCTCCTGCATCTCACCCGCGCTGATTGCTCGATACTGACTGAAGTGGATGGTATGGAGCGGGATGGGTGAGCTGAACTTAATCACATCCTGGCCGGGCAGTGACCTCAGTTTCATTGAGCCCGGATTACGGCCGAAGCCAAAACCGCCTGTCAGACCAAGGCCATTCAGGATGAGCTGCTCCCGATCGTGTTGCTGGCGCCACTGGCCTTTCCGGTCAATCGTTCCCGCGTAGTAAAACTGCCACATGTTGCCGCAGGCCACCAGCAGGCCGCCGCTTTTTACGTAGTCGACGTACACTCGCCAGAGTTCGGACCGGCCGGGAATCTTATCGATGAAATCCTCGCCCCCCACCGCATGGATTGCGATGGGATACCGGCGCGGATTGAACTCCGCAGGATCGGCAAATTCCTCCAGTGTCAGAGCCCGGGTTTTCAGGCCGGTTGATGCGCAGGCGCGGGCAATGGCCTTTTCGTGACCGCCCATATCGCGGGGCAGAATTGCTGCGACAGGCCGGTGCGGTGGCTCCGGTTTCAGGCGAGCCGTGCAGACCACGTGGGTCATCAGATCGATCGCTATGTCCGGGCCGATTTCCTGGGCAAGAATATTGCCCCAGAGAACGACCGCGCGGCCGCCTTTGTAGCTCTTGCAGTGGTGATCGATGGTCGCGGCCACGACTTCTGAGGTTTTGGCAGCCAGGCTGGTCAACCGCATCATTGGCCGGAAGATGTCTCCTTTCGGTAGGCCACCAGCGTGTGGTATCCGGTAAGGGCCCCCAACGGACGCGACGTAGCGGAACGTTTGCGGCAGGTGTGAAAACATCTTCTGACCATCGACCAGCTCGTACCTGGGTATGGCTTCGAGTTTCGGCACGGGGCCGAAATTGATTGGGATTTCCAGCGCTCCGCACACCTCCGCGTGCCGGGCGCCTTCGATCCGCTCCAGCTTTCCGTCCTTGAGCTCCATCGGATAGTAGAAAGGGTAGCCCCGTGCAGCCACGACCAGGCATCCGCCGTCCCTGAGATATTTCTTCAGCGCCTCGGCCCCATCACCGGGCTGCTTGACCGTGTGCACGAAGGTCTCGGGCGCCGAATAAACGGCTATCGGGTAACGGCCGGCATTGAATTCTTTCGGGTCGATGAGGTTCTGTTCCGAAAGCATCACCGGAGGCAGGCCGAGCCTGGTGCAGGCGTCCCGCAGGATCTCAGTGTATGCCTCGTGCGGGGGGACGAACGCGATCCGAACGACCTTCCCCTTTATGGCCGCCCGTACTCTCGCACGTGATTCCGGGATGATGCGCTGCTTCGCCAACTGAAGAGCCTTTGCTGCCCTGACCTCTGCCTCTCGTGCCTTTCGACTCTCTTCCGCCCGGGCCAGGGCATTTTCCAGAGCCGCGCATTTTCCCGGATGCGTTGTCACGGCAAAGACCAGCATACTGCCGCTGATCTGGAGTGAGATCGGGGTGGCCGATTTCGTCAGGCGGATCGGATATACGTCTATTCGCCAGCTTCTGATTGGCCCGGAGCTCAACGCGGGGAGACGCTCCTTCAGCTTCCATTTCTTCTGCCCGCCCTTCGCATCGGTCGCCTCGATGACCGGCGGCTGGGAAGTCGAAGCGAAGAGGAATGCGGAAGTTACACCTTTCCCGATCTTGATTTTCAATGGGCCCGGCGTGGCATCGAAGGCCATGCGCGTATCGAGCCGGAACGGCACACCGTGCGCGAAATGGATTCCTTCTGTAAGCCCGGCCCAGGAGTCTCCACGGTGCCAACTCGTATCGACTGTGCGAGGCGCTGCCCCGGAACCAGTAAGTTGGATAAACCGGAACTCATCCCAACCGTCACCGGTCTTTGCGGTCAGCGGCAGCTTCACGGTCTCAGTGGCTGAGCCGTTCACCTCACCGATCGAAATGACATCCCCGGTGCGGACCTTCCGGATGACAACATGCTCACCGTGCCGGCCCACCGCTTCTGCATCTGCCGGCCTGCCATTGAGACGGGCTTGCCTTCCCCTCAGATTTCGGAAAGGTGAAGTGATGATGATTTCCACCGGCCTCTTTGTGCGCGAGGACAGCTTGAAGGAGATATTCCCGGGCTCCTGAAAACGGTAGTCCTTGATGCCTGCCGGGGTCGAGTCCGCGCCGAAGACCAGTGCCTGCTTTTGTCCGCAGAGGATTCGCAAACGGGCAGCCCCGATGGGCTGGAGATACTCCGCGAGCCGGTCGCCAGGAGCGCGCAAACCGAATCGGATTCCTTTTGCCGCTCCGTGCGAACGGAACGAGACGAGGCTTTCAATCGTGTGGAGCCCATCGCTCTCGGACCCAAGTGGCCAACGCTCCAGCGCGCCATGCACCAGGGCTTTCAAGACTGGGTCGCCTGTCTCGACGTGATAGAGCGCCATCGACCGGATCAATTCGCTCGTATTGTTCCAGCTCACCATGCCGAACGATTCCGGGGAGCTGTCGCTCTGCATGAGGAAGGTCGGATCGAGAGTATCCGTTTCATCCGGGTCGCCCGTGTAGATGGCCAGATTTCGATAGAGGATTGCGCGTCCGAGCCGGATAGCTTCTTCTGCCATTTTGCGGCGCGTCTGGTCGGGCTCATTCTTGAACGCGTGATAAAAGCCCATCAGGAAATCAGTGGATGCTCTGACCGCGGCCGGCGCGGAAGCCGCCCCGGGCGCCGATACATCCCCTGCACGCGTAAAAGAGCAGTGGCGCGTCCACCGAAAGACTCCATCGATGGCTTCGAGCAGGCCCTTGTTGCGCTGGTTTTGGTAAATGGCCAGAAGGGATGCTCCAATGCTCCAGGTGTGAGGGCTGTCCACGGTCGCGGCCGCTTTCCCGCCTGCCCATGCTTCGTACTCGCCTTCAATTGGGCTTCGCCAGAAAACGCACTTGTCGCCCTTAATCTGCTTTCGGATCGCCTTGGACTCGAGGATGCGCCACTGTTTCAATGCCGCCTGCTGTCGTGCAGAGCCTTTGCTTTGAAACAGGTTCAGAATCCCCCGGCTGTCGCCTTGAACCAGAAGGGCCCCATTGGTGAAAAGCAGGCCTTCCTCTGCTGTGGATTTCTGGACGCGCCGCAGCAGTGCCGAGCTGGTCCGGTCGTCCGGCACGAAATCTTCCCGTCTCGGCATCCAGCCCAGGTCGTTGACCTCAGGCACGCGCGGAATGCGGCCACGGTAGTTCCGCCAGAAATGATCCAGAACGAATTCGTTTGGAGATCTGGTCGTAGGAAGCTCCGTCGAGTAGATCAGTCTGAAGCGGCTTTCGACAACGAATGGAGTTTTCTTTTTCGGAATGATGAGGGCGAAGGATGTGCTTCCCGCTGCCGAAACCCGGCAGGCAGTAAGGAGATGCTTGCTCGTCTTGTTCGAGCCTCGCGCTTCCTGAAATTCGTATCCGACAAAGGTAGCGCTATCAGGATTCCAAAGCCCAATCGCCGGTACCGGGCAAGCCCCCAAAGGCAGTTCCGAGGTCAGAGCCTTCGCCGCAAATGGGTCGACCGTGGGAAGTGGCGTTTGAAATCCACCCCGATAAAGGAACTGCGCGTCGGCCATTTGGCAGGCAAGGAATCTGGCCGGGGCAGGGCTGCCTGATCTGTCCAAAACCAGGCGAAAGGTGACGATGGGGAACGATGATGAACCCCGCAACTCGACTCGCATCACCGAGTCATCATGGAAGGTCGGCTTGCCGCCAGCGCCACTCGCTTGGATGCGAGAGAACGTAAGAGAGCCGGCTTGGTTCCCCTGGGCAACGGAGCCGGTGAGCTTCGCGTCCCATCCACCTTCTCCGCCGATTCTGACGGATGCCAGTTTCTGCCTCGAATCCTGGTGGAAGAGACCGAACCCTCGACCGCGCCCGTTCTCCATCTGGGCGACGAGCCTTGTTGCTCCGTTGGACAGCTCCAGCGTCTTCCCTGTCTGTGCAATTATGACTTCGCCGCAAACCGGTGCCGTGCAGGCTAATGCCGTAGTAAGAATGATTCGAGAAATGATCACACGATGTCCTCTACGGATGCGTTCCTTGAAAAAAGCTGTTCAGAGCCGAGCTGTTCGAGCGAGCAGACCCATTCGCCGAGGCCGGTATGGTCAGGTAGCGAATCGATATTCACAAGCGGAGTCAGGTTTTGCGAAGTCAATTCACGTCAGGCAATCTGCCGTGCTCAATCCTTTCCCAATTCAAGAATCCAACTCTCGATTTGCTTCCGATCCGCGGCAAAGGTCGCATTCGAGACCGACCGGAAAGCGAAAGGAAAATTGTACGACTGTGGCGAATACGTCCCCCAGAGGTATGTGGCCTCGTGGGAATATTTCTCGAGCAACGAAGATAGCTTTGTCCGAATCTGTTGTGCCGCTCCAGCCCTTTCCCCCCCGGCTTTTTCTGCCGCAGCCAACTGCAGCGCGAGGGTGTGGACGTAACAGTAATCCATGATGCCTTCGCGCAATGCCTCCCATTGCAGCGTCGGGATCGGGCCATCCTCCGATGGCCAGGCAAGGCAGCGGTCCCGGGCCTTCCCGTCCGTGAAATCGAAGGCATCGCCTTCAACCATCTGGTAGGTGCGGGCAACGAAGCCGTCGAATCGGGCCGTCCATAGATAGAACCCCGCGAGGAGGCGGTTCAACTTCGGGTTCTCCGCCCAGGCCGGCCAGGTGTAAAGGGGCGAGCCATTCTGCTCGCGGCACAGGTCCCGGGCTTCCAGGAAAACGCCTCGGCCACGCCGTGAATGCTCGATTACGGGTACCTGGACGAGCCCGTCGTGCGACTCCGCTTCCTTCCAGTTCAGGAAGGCGAGAGTTCGATGGCCCGATCGGGCGAGAAGCCGGCATGCCTGCTTCGATGACTCCCCCCAGTTGGTGAAACCGAAGAGCGGACCCGATGCGCCGGCTTCGGCAGCGCGCTTTTTCCACCTGCCGGCCAGAGCCTTCCAGTGCTTTTCCGATTGCTCAGGGGAACTATCTTCATCGGGGCCGGGCGGATTTAGGACAAGCAGAGGGCCTGCAAGCAGGCCGGCAGCTCTTTGAAGCTCGAGCGTTTCGTCCGCCGAATCGCTAACCACAGGAAAGCCAACGACGTTGATTTCGTGTTCCCGAATATCTTTGAGGTACTTCTTGTAGAGCGCAGCAGGTACCGCGCTCCACGGGCCTTCCTTCTTCTTGACGGTCGGCCGTAGCGGCAAGTCGAGTGCGAAGATTCTGTTCTGCGGCCGCCGGAGGACGAACGGTTGCACCTGGATGCGGATGGGCAGTCGCCGCTGGCGACCTTCGGATGTCTTGATGAGAATCTCGCCCCGGTAATCACCTGCCGGTACGTCCTCGCTAATGCGTGCGGTGAGCCAGAATTGCCGGGATGTTCCGGCCGGCATCGAGGTCGTCAACACGTCCCGGCGCGGCATTCGCGGCAGGGAATCCATTCGATCATCGGTTACAAGAAGTTCGGGCGTCGGACGACGCGTCAGGTCCCCCTCGTGGAGGATTCCGGCCACTCGCTGTCGCCATACTTTTACCATCCGAAGGTCCAGGGCGTCCCGAGCGATCTGCCCCTTGGCTCCGGTCAGAGGCCCGGCCACGGAGACCTCGAGATCGCTCAACGCTCGTTCCGAAAAGAGCACGAAACTCATTGGCACGGCCGTCCCGCGAGCGGCAGAGGTCTCCATCGATTCGATGACCTGCTCTTTGCAGGGCACGGTGTCTATCAGCACGCGGTCAAAGAGCGGCACGGAATAAAGGGCAAAGCCATCCCGCGCATCGTTCTCTGTAAACGAGAATTCTGAACCGGTGGGCCGCCGCGGCAGGATGACCGCCGTTCCACCGGCCTTCCAGCCGGCAGAAGCAAACGCGGAGATCTGTTTGCCGAACGCGGCGGCATGTGTTTTCAGGTATCGAGCCGCGGATTCGTCCAGAGCCTTGGGGAATGCCCAGATGGCAAAATGCGCTTCCCTGTGGCTCGGAGGGTACTTGAAGTCGAAACGGGCCGCGCCACTGATGGTCGACCTCATGCCCTCGACCTTGCGCCAGAGCAAGGCGCCTGGCCCTTTGCCTTTGCTGCCGGGCAAGACTGTCCAGGTACCGGGGTACCGCCGGGTGGCATCGCTCGCGGCGCCTTCACCGCGGGGCGTCCAGAGCTGCGATGTTCCGGACATCTGGTAACCGAAGCTGATAGTCAGCTCTTCAATCTCTTCAGTGTAAGGAACGATCTTGATCTCAAGGAGCAGCTTATCGTCCCCGTCGCGCAGCACGAAAGTCTGAACCACGTCCGCATCCTGGATCGGCCAGGTCACCTGGAGCGCAGCATCTTTGCCCCTGGCCCGCAGCACCTTGAATCTCGGCCGGGCAAGCACGATGTCATATCGGTTCACTTTTACGTTGATGAAGCCGCTGCTCCGCCATCCCCAGAAAGGCAGATCGAGGAGCCCGAGCGGGGCAAAGTCAGTGCCCTTGCTTGGATCCGGGAAGGCGACCTGGCGGGAGCTGCTGTAGCCCTTTCGTTTCTGTTTGGTTGCAGTCTCGTCCTCGAATTCATCGAGGTCGATTTCCGGTTCGGGCTCCGCCAGATCCAGAGCGTCAGAAACGGCCGCCAGGTCCGGTTGCTGATGAACCGCCTCCACGCACGCGGAATAACCGATGCGGTAGCTGACCAGGTCGTTCGAGAATTGTCCCTCGTAATGGAACGTCTTGTGGGAAGGGTGCTCCAAACTGCGGGAAGTGATCGAGCCTGTCCACTCCCGTGCCGAGTAAAAGGAATCGCCCTGGAGCGGGGCGAGAATCAGAAATGCAGCCGTGAGCCAACGGGTCATTTTTACTTCCAGATGATCTTGGCAGAAATATGGCCGTGATTTTTCATCATGCTGATCAGATCCAGACTCCCGCCGGTATTGCAGGTGATCCACAGAAACGTCGTTTCCCCCTCTGAGAAGACGACCTCCTGCAGTTCCCCTTCGACGGGAATGGTTGCCGGCTGCTTCTTTCCGGGAAGCAGTTTGCCGCGGCCTCTGAGGTACTCGAGCTTTATCTCACCTTCTACCTGAGCCACGTAGCTGAGGGCTTCGGCCGTGTAGTTGGTAAACCCGACAGCAAAGCTGACGGGCTCCTCCTTTGGCGCGCGGATGCGGATATCGCCCTGGTCGTTGGCCGAGACCTGCATGCCGCCGATGTCGGCTGTTTCAATGCCTTCTTCGATTTTGGCTTCTTCCTTCAGAGGGTCGAACTGATCCACCGGCGCTCCCGCCCCGCCAACGTCAGGCGCGACGAGCACACTCCTCGATGAATTCGGAAACGCATTCAATGGAAAGCCGGAAGAGAGGTCCGGCAGCCACAAGCAGTAGGGCCGGCCGCGGATCTTGTCGAAGACTGCCTGCGCTTCACCGATGAGGGCCAGTGTTTCTTGCGGATCTTTCGGCGGATATGAGGCGACCATGGCCTGGACTTTCTTCTCCAGAGCCCCTACTTGCTTGAGCACTTCCGATCGGGTCCACGTCACCGGGTCGTCCCCGGACTTTATCGGGCGCGCGGCCAAGTCAAGCATGCCCGCTGCCTCCCTGGCCTTTTCAAACAGTTTGTAGAAGGGCTGCTCCTTTGCCGGACTTTCAAGAAGGGACACGTTTTTGAATGTGATGTGCGACGTATTCCAATCGCCGGCGGCAGTCGGATTCCCAAACGATGCGTTCTGGATGATCGCTCGCGCGGTTTTGGCCGTGTCCGGAGTGACAACGCGGAATTCTCTGTGAGACCAACGCCCCCCGGTGGCGGGCAGACTCCAGTTGCCCCCGGGTGTCAGCCCGATGGCTTTCCGGACCAGCGCAGTGGACCTGTAGTCAAAGGCCAGGCGATAGGCAGTCGAAGGTTTCAGAAGAAAAGCACTGCTGTGCCAGGCAGCGTGATTCCACGGCGCGGGAGCAACTGCGGAAATCGTGTGGTCCCCATCTTTGCCATCCCGCCCCCAGACGGCATGGCCATGCTCTTTCGCAAACTCGGTCATTCCGCCGCCGGCAACCGTCAGAATTCGGAGTTGAAGGTTTTCTATGGCTCCGGGCTTCGTAGCACCTTTGAAGTCTTTCAGACGCAACAATGCATCTTTGCCGGGCGGATATTTCGCGGGCACTACAAATTTGTATGTCCCGCTCTGATTCGAGACCGGCCATGTGGAAACGCCTTCCAGGATCAATTCGAGTTTCGCTGCTGGCTCGGGGACCGAGACCTTGAGATCCACTTCCCCCTTGCCGCCCGGCCACAGCGGGAAGGGTCCGGTCACCCAATCGCTGCCGTCCCACTTCCCGCGAAGGTGAATGGCGGCGAATGCTTCTCCCCCGGCGTCTTTTAAGGGGAACAGGACAAATGCAGCCTGCCATTCCGGCCGACCCGGGTGCCAATGATCGGGAGTGCGCGTCGTCAGGGAACTACCATGCTCGAAGCCGCCATTGGAAATAAGCGACTGGCCAAACGGAGTGAACTCGGCACTGACGGAGGCGGCCAGTACAGCCCAGAGCAAATAGATTGACGGATTTAGCCCCGGAGGGGCGGAAGCATGTAGCCTGGGGCGCAAGCCCCAGGATTCGGAAGTCACGGCAGATCCAGCCCCAGAGGGGCGAAAGCAGACTCCGCAGAAAGGCCACTTCCGCCCCTCCGGGGCTGGATTTCGTCTTTGCTCTTCATCCCCGGGCTTGCGCCCGGGGCTACATGCTTTCGCCCCTCCGGGGCTACAGAAATCCGTCAAGTTATTTCCATTTCGCTGTAATCGACCGAACAGCAGAGGGAGGAATCGGAAATTCATTGCTCTCCCCCATTCAGTTTCTTCAACTTCACGATCTCCTGCGCGACGCGGTGTCGCCCACGGTAAATGTAGTGGCTGACCACGTGGTGATTGGTGATATAAACTTTCGGCGAGTGGCGGTACGGGCCCAGCAGGCCGTAGATGATTTCTTCGGTCAGCCCTTCGGCCCGGTCGGCCTCTTTCTTGTGGCCTGCAATGCGCGCCTTCTTTGCTTCCTTCCGGAGCAGATTGAAGTACTGCCAGTCCTGCACGCCCTCGCGCAGGGCCTCCCATCCTCGGACAGTGACCGGGTTGCTGCCCGGCCGCCACACTGCCCCGTAATAATTGAAACTTGCAATGCCGATCACCTGGATGCGCCACGCTACCCAGGGCCGGGCACGGTTGGCTGAGAGCGGGGGTGAACCGCGAAGGACATTTCCGACGTGAAACATCCATTCCGTGCTGCCCCGCTGGACCTGCCTGGCCCAGAAATCCAAGTCGCCATAACGCCCGCCGCGGAACAGCCAGACATCCGTGTACGGCGCCATTCGCCGGATATCGTCCCAACTGCTCATCAGGGAGATCGCGAAACGCATCTTCGGGTCTACGTTTCGTGCAATGGGGCCGAGATCTTCCACCCAGTTGATTTCGCCGCCGTGGACCTCGTCCACGTGTTGGAGGACGACCCGATCCCAGATGCCCAGTTTTTTGTAGTACTCGCGAATGTAAATCAGGGTTTTTGAAAAGATGCGGACAAAATCGTCGCTCATGTACTGCACGCCGTTGTCCCTCGCCCATTCGACCATTCCCTCAAAGGTGCCGTAGCTGCCGATGTACCTGGCCGTTGGACAGTACTTCTCGATACGCCGAATCTGATCGGCCGAATACAGCTTCCCACTCACGTTGCCATCGCCGTCGGCCTTCAGCTCATAAGGAAAACAGGTCACCATGAAAGTGTTGACCTTGTGCGCGATCATCTGCCTGAGCGCGCCTTCGTCGGTACCGTAGTCCCAGTTGTAGACGCCGAGCTCCGCATGTTCGGGAAGCCGAAAGGGATAGACCCGGACCGCGAATTTGACTGGCCGCGATGGAATATCCCTGTTAAGCGGAACGATGGGAACTTCACCCCGATAGAGCCCGGGCTTGACAGCCTTCGTATGGAGAATCAGCCACACCTGGCGTACCTGGCGTCCAGGCACGGCCAGGACTCGCTTCGGCCCCATCTTGTAGAGTGGCTCGCCGTTGCGTCCGGGCTTCCCAAACTCGCCCGGATCCTCGACGGTTTTGGTCAGCGACATTTCAGGAACTTGCCAGATGGGTTCCGTGAAGGAACGGCGCATCTCGATGCTCAGCCCGGGCACAGCTTTGAGGAGAGGCGCTTCGTCGATACTGAATAAGATCGTTCGCGGCCCGTTATTTCGAATGTTGAGAACGACCGCCTGGTATTCGTTCATGGCGAGCCGGGCAAGGGCCTGCCAGGCCGGGCCGGAAGTTTCAAATGGCAGAGCGGTGTCTGTGCCGGACTTCGCTGGGACGAATGCCCCCGGCATCATCGCGGACTCTTCGATTTGGGCCTCCGGCTCGAGAGGCATCCACGGCGAAGTCTGCCAGACCACGAAGGCATCTTCAGCTAACAGCACCCCGTGCAGCAAAAGGGCCACGGTGATTGCGACCATAGAAATCTCTGGGTTGATCCGCATTGTCTTTGCAGGCTGTCGGGAGACGATTCTTCCGGGATGGATGATACTGACTGAGAGCCTGTTCGAACAATCCACACCCTCATTCGGAGGAACGCTCTGCCGGTCACTCTGAGCATGTGGATGATTCCGTCCGAAGTTACGCTCTGGGACCGAATCTCGCGGGGTCGCTGACCCCTCCTTTTGGCATCCAGGCAGATCAGCAGGGCTACGTCAATCCACCTCTGCAGGCTCCTTGGGGCCCGCATACCGCTCCTGGAGTTCCTGGATGGATTTCGAGTTTCCGATAATGCAGAGATGGTCGCCTTCCTCGAGTACCGTATTGCCGTCCGGAATGATGTTTTCGTTGCCCTTGCCGACAAGAGCTATCAGGCTGCCTGCGGGAAGTCGAAGGTCCCGCAAAGCGTAGCCGATGAGCGTTTCCGATTTGGTGGAACGGGACAATTCAAGCCGCAACATCCGTTCTTCGCGTAAGAGTGATTCTTTCAGTTCCAGCCCATCGGCCGCGGCGTGCCAGTCGCTCATGAAGTCGTCGCGGTCGATGTGTTTTGCCAGTTCGGCAAGAATCCGCAGGTGTTTGGCGGCTTCGTCCTCGGGGCTCACCAGAAAGAACAGGGCGTAGACCAGTTCTTCGTATGTTTCGCTGTAATCCAGGCTGGGCACCTGGATGTGTAACCCGGGCCCGCTACGAACGATCACCAGCAATGGTTTGCTCTGAATGTTTAAACGGAGGTGCGGCAATGCCGCGCCGCTGGACACGGGCGTCGCGCCCACCCGCGTGCCCTGCAGGAACCCTTCGGCGATTTCTTTCGCACTCGTCGGCAGACGTTCGGCGAGGAGCTCAGAGGCCCTGTCCGTCAATTCCTCAAAGCTGATGGATTCGTCCAGATCAATCAGGGACGCGCTCGCGATGACTTCGTCATAAGGGTCGTCTTCTCGAAGGCCCCTGTCTTTCAGGAAGCCGCGCAGCTCACGGTCAAGCCCCTCGGAACGCTGATGGCCGAAGCGTTCGAAAAGATGAAATATGGCCCCGTGCCGGATAACGCGAGTCCGTGCGTAATAGAAGTACCAGGCTGCCCCAACCGCGACAAGGCCAAAAGAAAACACCACTGGCAAAGGCCCCATCTCCATGATGATTGCGCCGGGAATCACAATGCCCAGAAGCTGCATCCAGGGATAAAACGGTGAACGGTAGCCGGAGTCGTAGGACTCCAGCCCGCTCTCCCTCATGACGATGACGGCCATACAAATCATCGCAAACAACAAGAGCTGGAAAGCGCTGGCCAACTTGGCGATCTTCATCGGATCGAAGGCGAAGATAACGACCAGGATCACCGCAAGAGTTGCGTATATGCCTGCCGAAGGCGTGCCGCGTTTGTTGAATTTCTTGAAGTAACCGGGGATGAGATGGTCCCGGCTCATGGCGAGAGGGTATCGTGATGCACTCAGTATCCCGGCATTGGCCACCGCGGAAAAAGCGAAGAGAGCCGAAATGGTCACGAGCCCGACTCCCCACGATCCCGCCAGGATTTCCGCGCAAGAGGCCACTGGCGTCAGGTCGCCCGAGAGTTTCTCAGGCGCAACCACTCCGACCATGACATATGTGCCAAGCCCATAAACGACGACCGAGGTCAGCACGGACAGAAACACGCCCAATGGTAGATTACGCTCCGGGTCTTTTACTTCTTCCGCGACACTGGCCACCTTGGTCACCCCGACATAGCTTATGTAGACCAGGCCGGCAGTTCCAAGGATGGAATTGAAACCGACGCTGAAGAAATCTGAAAAATGGGCTGGCTCAACTTTAGTGACGCCGCTTCCAATGAACCAGCACAGGATGGCCAGCAGACCACACACAAGAAAGATTTGAACGGAGCCGGTTTTCTTCGCACCGAGCAGATTGGCGCCGCTGAATAAAATCGCGAGAACGGCCGCGGCTGGAACAATGGGCATTTCCGGGAAGTAGATGCGGATGTAAGCGCCCATCCCAATGAGGGCGAAGGCAGTTTTGAGCATGAGAGCCAGCCAGGTCCCGACTCCACCAATCGTACCGACAAGCGGCCCCATACTGCGATCGAGGAAGAAGTAGGCTCCGCCGGCACGAGGCATGGCGGTGGCCAGTTCGACCATGCTGAACATGGCAGGGATCAGAGGTACCACAGCCAGAATGTAACTGAGCACTATCGCCGGCCCGGCTTCTTTGAATGCGAGCCCGGGCAGCAGGAAGAACCCTGAGCTGAGCGTCGCACCGGTTGCAATGGCATAAACCCGCAGCAGTCCGAGTTCCTTCTTCAGCAGTACAGGCTCTTTTGAACTATTCATGCGGGCCTCCGCTGGTGAGGCAGGTACTTGGCGAAGTCTCCGTCATTTGCTTTTCCTGTTACCTTGATAAAGTTATGGAAGGATAAAGATGGTGCGTTCAGAATCAATGCTTCACCTGCTATAGACAGCAACAGGTCTCCGCTGAAAAGTAACGTCATGGATGATCATCATCGGGCAGTTAATTGGCTGGGGTATGGCCGAATAAGCGTGCCGATATTCTTGTGCTGCCTCTTTTTCTCATGGTTCTCAGCTCGGGCTGACGGGGAGCCGACGTCGCCTGAGGAGTCGCGCACAATCCAGGCGAAGAACTGGGATGGACCGTTCCGGTTCGTGCCTTCTCTGTCCGGCAGCTATTCGACTCTGATCCGCAGGACCAGGGATCGATTCGAGTTCTGGAACAGTACTATCGGCGGTGCGAACGAAGATGGGATTGCCCGGTTCATCGGAACAAGCCCCACACAGTTCAGTAAGCCACAAATCGCAATCCCCAACGGGATCATAGATGACGTTAAGGGGCCGGACGGGAAGCTGGCCGGCAAGCGACGGTTCACCCGCCCTTCGGTGGCCTATGACAGGAAGGACGGCTACTTCGTCATCGCTCACGTCAGCGACGGTTACCCTCCGCGGGGCGGCCGCGTCTATCCGGCCTTTCTTTCCTCAAAGACGGGAGAGCCGGGAAGCTGGCGCTACAAAGGTATGCTGAAAGGCGAAATCTACGACGAGTTCGGCCCCGGGAAGCCTCCCCGGTGGGCGGATGGACGGGGTCTGTTCTATCAGCCTGCGAAGCCTGCAAAGCTCAACCGGTCGTCACCGCTGGAAAACCGGTTTCTGTTCTTTTCCAACCAATACCCCAGGCGAGGATGCCTGGCTCTGCTCTACTCGGCGGACGGCGGCAAGTGGCACTTTCATCGCAGAGACGGAAAGATCGTGAATCTGCTGCCAATGGCGCTCCAGGGCAAAAGCATGATATTTCCGCATGTCATTCGCGCCGGAAGACACGGCTGGTTCTGCTGGGTCTCTGAGAAGTGGGAACCAAGCGCCATCTGGAGAATCCATTCGAAAGACGGATTGAAATGGGATCTGTACGGAGACAACCAGCCGGAGATACTGAAGCCTGAGAATGATCGCATGAAGAACCTGAGCGCCTGGTACGACCCGGAGGAGGACATCATTCACGGTTACATCGCGTGCTGGACAAACGTAGACTCCAAAGGCAGGGCTCTCGTCTATCGCAACTATCATTCGACCACCCGCCCCGGCGCTGGACGGTAGTAGCCGCTACACCCACGCTCCCTCCTACTCCCTGAAAATGTAATTGAAGGAAGCTCGCTTAGAGCCCTCGTAGATCAAGTCACCCCGTTTGCGCAGCGCTTTATACGGCGGCCGGAGTGACGCATCCGAAAAACTGTTCGGCACGCCGCGGGCTTTGGGCTCATGGCATCCGATGCAGCCCTTCCGCTCGCCGGAACGGACGTAGCTGAAAGCCGTTTCGTGAACCAGAGTCTTGCCATCGAGGTCGACCAACTCGAAACGGATCGGTGTGTCGGCCGGCACTTCGACGTGAAATGAACCGTCCTTCGCCAGCGGTACCGAGGCAAGGACGCGCGTCTCGAAGCCGCCGTTTGCATTGATGGCCATGCCCATCTGCACTGCTTCGAGGACGCGGACGCTGGCCACCTTCGTCCGGTCAAATGGCAAATCGGAATTGAAGACGGACTGGCAGACGACGAAGCCCGTGTTCGAGCTGTTCGGTTTTCTGACCGGAGGAATGACCGGCGGACGAGCGCGAGGGGCAACGGCGATCGGGTCGACATCGCTCAGGTCAGGGTCGTCGTAGACCAGGCGCAGCTCTCGCGTTTTCAGATTTAACAGGTGAAGGCCGTAACCGTTCCAGCGGGTGTCGTGCCACGGCGCGTAGGAAACAAACACCCAGTCGCCTCCTGCCGGATAAGGCGACGTGAAGCGTCCTATGGGGTTCTGGTCGTCGAAGCTGTGGATGTAGACTTCTTCGCCGCCTGCCAGGTTCATGATCTCCGGATAGAGCGGGAGTTCGCAGTCCGTAGGGTCCGCGGCCGTATCGATGACGGTGAGGCCCGACGGCGTAACGCAGACCATTCGCCCATCGGGCAGTAGCCGGGAAAAGCTGACGGACACGCCGACCATCTGTTTCGTGCGCGGGTGCGCAGTGGTCTGAAACTGATTGGCGTAAGGCATCGGCAGGAGCGTGCTGAAAAAGCCGCCTCGCATGCTGCCATAAAACAGTTGGTCCCCCGATCCATCCGGCAGGACCGACCGGAGCACTGTTTCGATGCGGCCCAACCCCGTGCGCTTGTCGCCCGGCACGGCGCCCGGCCCGCCGTCCTGGCCGTAGAAGCGGTAACTGGCGTAGAGAATTCGCCCGTCGTTCAGCACGTAAGGCTCGAAATCCGAATTGGGATTGAAAGTGATTTGCTGAACGTCACTGCCGTCCGCTTCCACCGTGTAAAGCACTCGCGAGCGTTCCTGGTGATAAAACTCTCGATATCCGGTCCGGTCGGAACAGAAGACGATCTTCCCATCGGGCAGGTAGTGCGGGTCAACATCATTGCAGTTGCCCGATGTTATTTGCCGCAGACCGGAACCGTCCACATTCATCTCGTAGATGTGAAAGCCATCGGTCTTGAAGTGCTTCCTCATCGCAAAGAGAACTTTCCTGCCGTCCCAGGAAATTTCAGCGCCCTGAACTGCTCCGTCTTTCAGATTTGTCAGATTCCTCAGGATGCCGTCCGGCTGCGGAGGCGTCAGGGAATAGAGGTTCTGGCCGTGAGCGTACCACGGCGTCTTCGGATACGGGTAGGAATCCCGGAAGCCAAGGTTGGATTCGGTCCGTTCCTCCGTCTTGATAAAGATGATCGAAGACGGCAGCCCTCGCGGCGCCGAAGCTCGTGAGCCTGCGCCCGCAAGCTTTTGCAGTGATTCTTTTGCGGCGGCGCGAACGACCAGCACGGGATCTTTTTCGCTCATCGTTTTCAGCACTTTCTTTGCCGGCTGATGCCTCATGCGCCCGAGCGCTCGGGCCGCGCCGTAGCGGATCAGATAATGGTCACGTTTCGCCTCGCGCATCAAAATCTCCAGAGCTTCTTCGTCTCCGATTTGTCCGAGCGCTTCGACGGAAGCGTATGCAACGCGGACATTGGGCATTTCCGGAGGGGCGTCCGTTGGTCTGCGGACATTCTTCTTCTGCTTCTTATTCCAGACGTACTTGAAGTAGAGGGTTCTCTCCCGCCGGTCGGGGCCGCCACGGCTTACTTCCCAGAAGCCAT
Organism: Planctomycetota bacterium; assembly: GCA_030740295.1. The sequence goes on along the minus strand of JASLXP010000315.1, from coordinate 3,025 downwards.
CTGCCTTGTCGGGAAGCTGCGCGGCCAGGGCAGGGATGCTTGCCGAATCACCAATGCGACCCAGGGCCATGGCCGCCCAATAGCCAGCCACCTGATCGGGCGATCGCAGCATGCTTTCCAATTCCTTTCGCAACGCAGGATTCGGGTAGCGGTGTAGGGCCCAGGCAAGGAGCCGCGTGGCCTTCTCCGGAAGCATCAACCCCATCCGCAAATCAGATGGGTCAGACAGCCCCTCTCTGGCAAGTCGCAGCGCGATAGCCGCCGTCGGCTTCTTGCGGAACTGGTCGAAGACAGTCGGCTGAGGGACTGGTCCGTTTGATTCAGCGTGTAGAGAAACAGCAGACGCCAGGACAAAGATGGGCAGCAACAGGTTTGGTAACTTCATTGGCTGAGATTATAGATGACTGGGGTTTGCGTGGCTGCCAAAAGTAAAGCATTGCAGTTCTTGTTACGTATCACGTATTACGCACTATTCAGCCACTGCTGCAAGCTCATCTCAGTTACAACTGAACACTGTTTGCCCTGTTGAATTCGAGAACACATCTCAGCAAACTCACCGTTTATGTCAGGATATGATGAGATCCTTGGAGCACGCTCTGTTCAGAAAGCACTACGTGATGCCTGGTCCGAATCTCAGCCTGGCTCGAGAGATGGCCACGAGGAAGGAGGGTTCATATTGCTGATGGTGAATTTCGTACTATCCTTGACCTGCCGAAGGAGGCGGAGCAATGAGCACAACCCTGAATTCCGATATCCTTGATGACAACCTGGCGGTTTCGCTGGCGAAAGCACTTGCGGCAGCAAATCGTAGAGCAAAGGAGCTTGGATTAGATGTCGCAGATAGCTTAATCACGATCTCACAGATTGTGGAGAACGGCGGGTTCGTGTGGCGAGTAAACTATGGCCCCAAGGATTATGTTTCTCTTCGCGGAGGTGACTTGATTATTGACCTGGCACCCGATGACGCTGAAATCAGACAAGTCCTACGTGGCCAGTAAGGCTTGGTGAGGTGCTGAGATCGGCCCGAATTCTGTCGAGCTCGGATACGGAATTAATTCGCGGTCGGCCGATCGCCAGCAGGTTGTCGATTTCCTGAGAGCTGGTCTTGTGGGGCCGAAGCCATCCATCCAACTGGATCATGATTGTATGCCTCAGTGATACAATTGTAGACATTTTGCATACAATCTAAAAGCCGGAGAACTTCCAGCCGACCTCTCTTCAGCCGCATCAATCTTTCTCCAGGCTCAACGCGAGAACCGACCCTTGAATCCTTGAGATCGTCTGCTTTGCCGTATCGCCAACCATCCAGATCGGGTCTTCTGCTGCGGCTTTCTGAAGAGCGGGAAGCGACTCCTTTGACCCGATGAATCCCAGTCCAACAACGCTGCCGTACCGGACGTCACGGGGTCTCTTCAGGTTGACGGCGAATTCTTCGAGCGCCTTTCTGGCGGTTACCGTGCCGGTTCTTCCCAGGGCCATGCAGAAGTATCCGAGCCAACGGATCGTCTGGCTCTGCCGCTTCCGTTTGCCGTTAACATCGCGGAAAACGGACGTGTGCTTGCCCGAAGCGAGCGCAGTGGAATCGGAGAAGGGATAACCCTCCCTGATGATTGCGATCACCGGAGCGATTCCTTCAGGCGCTTTCAATTTGCCGAGAGTAAGCGCGGCGTAAATCCTGACGATGAGGGATGGATTCCTGAGCTGGGCAACCAGCCGGGGCGCGATGGATCTGTCGTCGGCCACGTGATAAAGCGCGGTGAGCAGGCACGCGGAAGAGCCAAAGCCTTCACGGATGAACCCCGGCTGCACGACCGTGCACATCTGATTCAACATCGGCCTCAGGTCCTTCGGAACTGAGCTTACGTCCACCGTTCCTTCCAATTGCTTCAGCACGAGATCGACCAGGGCGGGGCCCCGTCCCGATCGGCGGATAAGGTTCGCGGTGACCCGCTGCCGCGGCGATGGGTCGAAGCGGACGTCCTCGGACCGCTGCGAGTTGTTAATCAGTGAAGGCAACTCTCGGCACAATACGGCAACGAACGGACCGCACTTGCCTGACTTCACCCGGTCAAGATTGAGCATGAAATCCATACTCCGATTGCGCCGGAATCCCTTGAGCAGAGCGTCCTCTGCCTCCTTGCCGCCTCGTTGTCCAACGGCCCATGCCGCGGCGCGGTCGCCTGCGCTCGCCCGGCCCAAAAGGTAGGGCATCGAGCGGCCGGTTCCGATGCGGCCGAGTGCTTCGGTCAGCAGTGCCCTCTGCTCGGGGCCGATAAGGTTGCTCTTTTCAAGCAGCTCGAGAATCTGCGCTTCCGATTCCGGTGTCGCCATGCAGCGAAGGGAACGCGCGGCTGCGAGGCGTTTGTCCGGGTCCGGGCTCGCCATTTCGGCGAATAGCCGCTTCTGCTTTTCTTTAAGACTCGTCGAAGTCCACCACTTCTCCCACGATGGCTTCGCCAGGCCCGGAGTGAGCTGTCCGGAGATCTGACGGAGTGCAAGGAGTGAGTGTTCCCGGACGGGCCAACTCGAATCTTCACCGAGCAGGCTGATCAGGCCAGGCACGGCCTTCCAGGTACCGCACCGGCTGAGAGCTTTGGCCGCCTCCCGCCTGACCTGTGGGTCTTTGTCCTTCAGAAGCTGTATCAGATTCGGCTCGAGTGACTGGAGCTTGAGGTGAGAAGCCCCCTGGGCGCCTTCGATGCGAAGCTCTGGAACCGGGCTGGCCAGCAGACGCTGAAACTTGCCGGATTCCTCGGTCAGGACATCTGGTATGTCCGCGGGGGCGGCGTAGAGCAGAGCAGACGATAGAAACAACAGGCGAGAATAAGGAAGGAGCATGTGGGGTGTCAGGAATCTGGTGTCAGGGTGTCAGCGCTTGCGCCGGTCACGAGCTTCGTTGGTCAAATCGGGAGAGGAGAAGGTTGTCCATTGTTACGTAAGGAGTTGCTACAGGGCGCGGGGGCCCCCAACCCCCCCCCACAACCCAGAGCAGTGAAGAAAGAAAACGCCCCGGGTCGCGCGCCCC
>JASLXP010000314.1 GCA_030740295.1 Planctomycetota bacterium | reverse complement strand
GCTCAGGGAAAACCGATATCGCCTGAACAGATCACCGATCTTTACGGAAAGTCGTTCCAGGTTTTATCGCAAGGCGTGGATGTAACATCCTGGAAGTACTGCGGGATGATGGGCTACGGTGACGACCGCATCCGGCCCCGTGCCTTTGACCTCTCGGACGAAGCGGGATGGCCGGAGATTTATGTCCCATTCGGCACGCTTGCCATCGACCCGAAGCTCGGCCGGTTCAAGTTTTCCCAAGGAGACAACGACGAAGTTTCCATGGTGGGCGTCTTTGGTCGCGGGTTTGGAGTCCACGGCCGCGGGTTCATTATTCACGGCGATTTCGTCTACGTGTCCTCCGGCGAGGGAACGAACACGATCATCGACATCACCGATCCGGCCAGGCCGGTCACCGCCTCGGCCATCTCGAATTACTACTTCCACGCGGTCGTCTTCCCATACAAGCAATACGGTTTCATTAATACCAGCCACCGGGGCGTAGTCTGCGTGGATAACCTGGCGAATCCGTATCGGCCCGGTCCCGTTCGTGGGCTCAGCATGGACCTGGGGGAGCAGGGCCGGCTGACAAAGGTCTTCGAGGAGAAGGACATGGCCTACATGTCCAACGGCAAAATCATCGACATCACCGATCCTGTGGACGTGAAGGTGGTCAAGACGAGCGATGAGCTGGCAAAGTTCACAGCCAACTGTTTCTTCCCGGAGGGCACGCAGTTGGCCTACGCAGGCTTCGAGCGGGGCCATCTCGCGGATCGCTTTGGAACGATGGGCATCTATGACGTATCGGACCCGCTCAGCCCGAGACAAGTCGGGTCGTTTTCCTTTCCTCAGTCTGTTGGCCGCAACCGGTCGGGCAAAACGACCGCGTCGCCCGGCGCCATCCACGTGGTCAGCGAAGGCAAAATGATCGTTCAGAGCGGCCAGACGTTTCACGTTTACCAAGTCAAGGATCCCCTGAAACCCAAGCGCCTGTCCGCCATCGAGTTCGCCAATGAGCCGCGACGTAAGAACGAAAAACTCCCTGAGCCGCCCGACCAGGTGACGACCATCTTCGCACAGCCATATCGCGTCTCGACCCGCGGCGCCACCTTGCATGGCAAGTTCATGTACGTGACCGACGGCCGGAACGTCCACGGCGATTCCCCACCGCGTTACAACTGGCAGCCGGCCCGGATCTACGTCGTGGACATATCCGGCAACAAGCCGAAAGTGGTCTACGTACACCAGGAAGAGCTTCCCAGTGAGTTCAAACAGATCGAGTACGCCAAAGGACATCTTTTCATCGACGACTTCTGCTTCGGCCTGTGGATTTTCAGTCTGAAGGATCCCGCGAAGCCCGTGAAGGTGGCCAGCGTCCTGACCGCGGGCGAAGGCCGGCAGGCCGGTTACGTCAGTGACAAGAACATCGCTGTCTTCTCCCACACCTTCGACGGCACTATTCAGCTCGCCGATTTCACCGACCCCGAAAACCCGAAAGAGCTATGATGTTTGTGGGAAGGCTGTGTCCAGGCTTACTGGACCCGCTACCAGGGAAAAGGCGACTGCATCTACGCCAACAAAGGCTACCAGATTCAGATCATAGACATCGCCGATCCCATGAAGCCGACTAAGGCCGGAGCGTTCAGAACTCCGGACGACAAGAGCGACATCACCGGCCAGATCGCAGCCAAGGGAGACATCGCTGTCATCATGAGCAACGTGAAACGCAAGCCGCACCTGTTCACCTATGACATCAGCGACGAGCGCAGGCCAAAGTTCCTGGCCCAAATCGAATGCCCCGGCAGCTATCCTTACATCGACGGCGACCATGCCTACGCCATCACTCCTCGCGGTACGGTCATGGCAAAGATAGACATCAGCGATCCAAAGCAGCCCAGGCTCGCGGCCACGTTCGACCTGAAGGACATCCTCGGCGCCGACGCCAGGCTCGGCTGGGGATTCGCCGTTGGAAAGGGCCACGCCTTCAGTCCCAGCCCGACGGCCATTCACAAGCGAGATTTCTTCCACGTGCTGGACGTGCGCGATCAAGACCGCATCGTATACGCGGCTCGCCCTCACGTACCGGAAGATGCTTCTCCCTACTACTGGGCCGATTTCTGGGGAGACGCCGCCATCGCCGGCAACACGCTCTCCCTCGGCAACTACGGTTACGTCACCGTGCTTGACGTAGCAGATCCGCTCCATCCGAAACTTCTCGCGAAGAAGAACTTCGGCTGTCAGTGGTCCACCGGCGCCATCCGCGGCGGCATGCTCTACGTCGTCAACCTGAAGGGTCTCTACGCCATCGACATCCCCAACAGCTCACAAGTCCCCACCGGCAGCGTCACCTCCAGAGTCCAACGGAAGGATTAGCCGTTAACTAACGCTGCCTGACGGACAGAGACTCCAACTGCACCTCGACTCACTGATTGCGTACATCCACCATGCCACGTGTGAGCTCGAACTGCAGGGGATCGCCCCTGAAGAATCGTTCGAACTCGTCCAGCATCATGTCGAAATAACGAGGGAAGGCCTGAGGAGCATACCAGGCGATATGCGGTGAAATGATTGCGTTCGGAAACGTTCGAATCGGGCTGTCTTTCGGAAGCGGCTCGGGATCGAAAACGTCGAGCCCGGCGATGATCTCTTTCTTCTCGAGCCTCTCAATCAGGGCATCGGTATCGATCACCGGACCGCGACAGCAACTGATTATGATGCCCCCCTGCCGGAGCAGGCTCAGCTTGTGCCTGTCGATCATTCCCTCGGTCGTCGGTGTGTGAGGCACCTGCGCGACGAGGATTTCTGCGTGCTGGATCACCTCGTCAAGTTCTCCTCGCTGGATACCAAGCTCCTTGACAAACTCTTCCGCCAGGAACGGATCGTAAACTTTCAGATTCACCCGGAACGGCTGAAGAAGTTCGATGAGCCGGCGACCCACGTGGCCGCAGCCGACGAGACCTACGCACTTTTCGGTGAGCTCGCCGTTGACAAAGTCGTCGTTTAACGCAACCGACCACTTCTCCGTGCCGGCGATCATCTTCCGGTAGACTTCGCCGATATTTCGCAGGCACGCCAGCATCAGGGCCAGCACCCATTCGGCGACCGGCTGACAAGAAGCGATATTGGATACATCGACGATTCTGATGCCCAATTCTTGCGCCGCGTCGAAATCCAGTTCTTTTCCGAAACGGTCACCCCAGAGGCCAATGATCTTGAGGTCTTTCGCCTGTTCGAGGATTGGCCGGGACAGAGTGGGAACAAGGCCGCCCCACTTCATGATGCCGGAGACGCCATCGAGGACATCCACGATTTCGTCCTCCGAATACGCATCGGACCGATCTCGGCCGACCGGTTTTGCGAAGGACTCGAACTGAGCCCAGCTTTCCTTCGTGGCACATCGATCATAGACAAAGGAGCTGAGATCCAGAAGCACTTTCGGATGCATGATGAATATCCTGTCCCAGTTATTTTAAGGCTCCTGTATCCTCGATACAGGCAACCTGAAGTTATCCAGGTGTCGAGGAGATGCCAGCGATGTGAGGCTGGTCTGGCGCCGGTGCGCAGAGCGAGGTCCCCTGGGCACGCCGCCGTCTCGGCGGCAAAGTGACCTCCGGTCGCTTCCGAGAGCCAGGGAGACGCTGGCTTGCCCGGGGCTACGTTGTTCAACGCCTTCGGCGTAAAGACACTGAAAGTGCCCTTGTTCTGGGAACTAATACTCAAGAACGGCCCGGTTGTTAAACCGATTGAGGTCGTCGATTTCCTTCTTGGGATCGATCTCGACAATGATGCTGCCGTAGGTGACGCAGTTGACGTTGTGGTACTCGACGACCGCGGTTTTGGGCTTGAAATCGAGGGGCGCTTCGATACGGCGGACCCGTTCGTCGCTGATGACCTTGCCGCTTTTGCCGTCAATGATCCGCACCAACAGATTCTCCACTGGCTTGGACCCGATATTGTGCACCGTAACCTGGAGGTGCTCGCCGTAGTCCATCGACAGGGTCCTGGCGGAGATGGCAGGGTCAGGCTTATCGAAAGTGGGCGCCGCGTTCTTGACCGCGGAGAGCGTCAGAACCGAGCACTGTCTGGGCGGCAGTGCCAGTTCGAGGAAGGAACCGCGGACCACTTCGACCTCCCGTTGGTCGATGGCCTTCTCGGGCACGCCGTCATCGTTCATGTCGTCTGAGAGAGTGAGCTTGTAGGTCCCCGGCCAGAGCCGCCAGACACGGACCTGGAGGGGGTGGACCTTCTCGGGGAAGGCGTAGAAGCGTACGCGTAGCTCGCTTTCGCTGTTTTTGGTGACGAGGGCGGCGATCTCGTCCGCACCCTCGGCGTAGCTGATGCCATGGCGCGGCCAGAAACTGTTATTGCCTCCCCGGTGCGCGGGCAGCGCGCCCATTCGAGCGCGGATGATGGTAGTGCGCGGCAGAGGGATGCGATCGGTGGAGGATTGGGCCCATGTATAGAGCCAATCCTGGTTATTGATGAACATACATGCCTGGCGGTACGAGCCTGCGAGGACATTGGTGTCTTCCGTCGCTCGGTAACCCAGCCAGTGATGTTCGGTGCGGAGGATGGTCGTCCAGGCGTAGTTGCCCATGTCGTACGTTGACATCAAGTCCTTGCGATAGCCAAACCGCGAAGCGATCTTGAGGAGCTCCTCCTTCTGAAGATCCCCCGGCGTGCCAAGTTCATCCATGACGGAGTTGATCCCGACTGCGCCGTACCGGTACTTACGCGAGTGCTCGAGCCGATCCAGGTAGAACTGGCGCCGCTCCTTGTCGTCGATCATGCGGGAGTAGGCGTCACGCGTTATGCCCCCGGCCTTCGTGATGAGCTGCCAGCCCTTGATGGTGTTGGCTGCCGTGGGATGACGGCAGTACCAGTAAAGATACGCCGCGGGGTTCAGCATCATCGCGTTGCCGGCCCGGTCCACTCCAAACCGGCCGTCCTCCCAGACCCCTGGCGCGCCCAGCATCCAACTGCGGAAGCTGAGGGTGCCGTCCTCGTTCTCTTTCATCCACTTCTCGTAGTGCGTGCAGGAGCGCATCATGCGCTGGAACACGATTGGATCGCCGTAATCCACCAGCAGTTGCTGGCTGATGCAGCCCATGCCTTCCTCGTAGGAATGGAGCGTGTCGCGGACGGCTCTGGATGCACCGTCCACCAGGCACTCCTTCCACACGCCGTCCCAAAAGATGCGCAGCGCCTTCTTGATCTTCCCGTCCCCGTCGCAAGATAGTGCCCAGCCGATCCAGTTCTCGACCATGTCGGTGTCATCACCCCAAAGCCCGCCGAACTCTCCGTTTTCCACTTGGCGATGATCGATGAGCCAATGCAGGATGCGCTTACACTCGCGTATGGCTTCCATTTGCCAGAAGGCCCAGTTGGGCGCGCCGGCAGCGTTCTTCGGTTCCCGGTACGGGACTGGCAGCTTCCGCCAGCCCAGCCGGCTCATCAACTGCATGGTCTCGCGCTCCTCCGGCGCGTATTGGCTCAGCCACTTGAGCGGAGTGTAGAAGCGGGGCCACTCGGCCGGGCGCCTCCTCCAGATTGTGCTGTGTCCCTCATTCGTCTCCGCGTATCCCTCGCGCGCGAATTCGATCTGATCTTCAATCGCCACGCGCCGGGAGGTCCAACGGCTGCTGGTGAGGTCAATGGTCGTTCCCTCCGCGCCCATGACCCACGTCACCGGGCCGGCCGCGGTGACCAGCACCGGCAGTTCGATCCCTTCCGTGTTCGCGACAGGGCGCCCCTTCAGCCAGAGCGTGAACGTCTGGCGCTCCTCAGCATTGGGCACGAGGACCGCGTCGGCTGCCAGCCAATCGCGCTGCGTGAAGATCGGCTCTTTCACCACCACCCGGACCGGGGTCGGGCCGGCAAGCCCTTCAACCACGAGCTTCACCAGCGCTCCGTCGTACAGGCCCGCCGTGGCGAGCGGCTCACTGACCATCTGGAATCCGCCAAACGCAGGTGACGCGAGACTCCATCGCGGCGCGCTCACTCCGGTGCGCGCCTGGACGGGGTTATCGAACCGCGCGGGCGTGTCTCCCAGAACCGCCCGACCCGCGTCCGTGGCCGGCATCTTCCGGAGCTTGGTCAGAAAGCCGAGCGTCTTGACTCGCGCGGACGTGGGCAGCCCTTCTATCGGCTCGGCCTTGTAGAAATCGATCTGGCCGATCCAGCCGTTCTCGCGCATTAGAGAAATCTGGCCGTATCCGATCTGTTTTTCGAAGGAGCCGCGCCAGATCGGCCGCGGGGCCTCGACCTCGATCAGCGTCTCGTACCCCACGCCACGTATAAACCGCGCCAGGCGACCCCTGAAGGGCCGCTGCGTGAAGATACGCACTCGGTCGTACGTTTGACGCGGTGCGAACGTAATATCCAGACGTCGCCTCGGGCGCCCCAACGAGACCGCGTACTTGGACAAGGGCCAGCAAGTAGCTTTCAAGCCCTCGAACGGCTGAGCCACCAGTCGCTTGTCGTCAGTAGCCCGGACGATGCGTGCGAAGGTGAACATCTGCGGTTTGCCTGCCTCGATCCTGGGCATCTCTGCGAGGTCTTCGTCTGACCATCCCATTCGCGCCAGGTCCGCGTCTCGGCGTTTCTCCGGCGGCGTGATTGGCATGGGCTCCCCAGCCGGTCTCTCGCCCTTGGCCAACTGTGCGATCTGTTCCGCGGTCAGGCAATCGCTGAAGACATAAAGTTCATCCAGGGTCGAATCGAACGCGCCGGCCCAGAGTACAATAGGGTCAAGGTTCCACTCCCAACGCTGCTCTCCCCAACTGCTGTTGACCAGTCTGCCATCCTCGTAGCCCATCAGGCCTTCGTTACGGTCCCACACCATGGCCAGGTGGAGCCATTCGCCGGTCTTCCAGCGTCCGACGTTCGGCTTCAGTTGCAGACGCTCGCCATACCGCC
>JASLXP010000313.1 GCA_030740295.1 Planctomycetota bacterium | reverse complement strand
AAGAAAGGAGCCAGGACTCCGACCGGGGTTCTGCCACGCGACAAACCCAACATCATATTGATCTTCGCCGACGACCTGGGAATTGAAGCGCTGAACGCCTATGGAGGCCACGGTGTCCGGACGCCACATCTCGACAAGCTGGCAAGCAACGGAATGCTGTTTACCCATTGCTTCGCCAACCCGGCATGCTCTCCATCGAGAGCTGAAATCATGACGGGCACCTATCCGGGATTCACGGGCATCAAACATGTTCTGACTCATTGGGATGATGACGCCTATCTGGACCCGATGAAGTTCAACAGTTTTGCCAATCAACTGAAGAAGGCGGGCTACGCCACCGCAATCGCCGGGAAATGGAATCTCTCCTGGCTGGTACGCAACGATACGGTCAAGGCCTTCGGCTTCGATGAATATTGCCTTTGGCAAATGTATGACCGGAATGGCACGAAGCGATCGCGTTTCTACCAGCCCTACTTCCGCATGAATGGCGAAATTAAGGAAGAATCGATTGCCGATCGGTTTGGACCGGACGTCCTCGTCGACTTCATGGTCGATTTCATGAAACGAAAAAAGGACGGGCCCTTTTTGGTCTATTACCCGGCTTTATTGGTTCATACTCCCTACATCAGAGTCCCCGGCGGCCGGACGACTCGCGCATTGCCAGATCGAGAGCAAAAGAACGGCCCGGAGTGTTTTCCCGAGATGGTCGAGTATCTGGACAAGAACGTCGGTCGACTGGTGAATGCCGTGGATGAGCTTGGAATCAGTAACAATACGATCATTCTCTTTTGCGCGGATAACGGCACGCATGGCCCCGTGACTTCCGTCTGGGGAGAGAACCGCACCAGAATCAAAGGCGGCAAGATGACGATGACCGACCGGGGCTCGCGCGTGCCTTTGATCGTCAGTTGGCCGCAGACGATCAAACCGGGAACGCGGTGCGACGCCCTCGTCGAGTTGGCGGATTTCCTGCCCACGTTCCTTGAAATCGCTTCAGCGCCAAAGCCGGTGCAACGCGTCCACGGACAAAGCTTCTTCCCACAGCTCCTGGGCAAAGAACATCCTTCAAGACAATGGGTCCATGTCGAGTATAAGAGCAATAGACAAATCAGAACCAAGGAATGGATCTATACCAGGAAGGGAAAACTGACCAGGGTTAATGAGTTGGGCAACCCGGAAAGCCGACCGGAGAGACAAGGTGATCATAGGGTAGTCCGGAATGAGATGAAGAGAATCTTTACCTTAATCGATGGGGAATAATGACGAGCCACCAAAAGATCGGAGGAAAACAACTTGCTTCGCCCCTTGGCCTGACAAGGCCCCCTTTTACCCATGCTCGAGGGCTTGCTCTGTTGCGGCCCCGGTCGCAACGCCAGTTTCACCGATCGTCCACTAATTCAAAAAACACTAAATGAATTAGGAGGGGAAGACTTTCCTGTTCGAGAACTGATAAAGCGTGTAGTTAGCAGTCGGCAGTTTAAGAGCCGCTATCTTCTCAATGTTGATCTGAGTGCGAAGTCACACCGAATCTCAAAATAAGAGCATGAACCGGAATCATTCAATTGATCACTTTTCTTAACGGCGAAGCCGTGACATACGGTAGCCTGGGATGCCAATCCCAGGTCATAGAGGAATCTGTGCGAAAGAGCTGCGAAGCAGCGGCAGGTGTCTTCAGTCGTCTGCCACCGCTTCGCGGTTCGTCATAATCGACACTCTTCCAACCTGGGATGGGCATCCCAGGCTACCGTATGCCGCCGCTTCGCGGCTGTGGATGAATGTTCCGATCCACGAACGCTTTTTGGACGCAAATAGAATTCAAAGCAATGACCCAACTCGACCATAAACATCACCACTAATTCAAATCGGAGCACGTTCCTTCGTACGGAGCCAAACTGAAACGAAATGCGTTCTACTGATTTGCGGAAACACCAAAATAGTCCGTTGAATTTCACTGAATTCGGCAGCGATTGTATGAAGGGCCAACGGAGGCGAATTGATAGGCTCGGTTTCCATCTTAAATGGAGCCATTTGGAACGGTGACCAATGAATAGGCCTCGACTTGGAATTCTGCTCTCCATCGGACTCGTAACCAGCCCGCTTCTTGGCGCGGGCGCCGGAGTTTCCGCTCCCGAAAGCATCGAACCGTTCTTCAAGACCCACTGCTACGACTGCCACGATGCCGACACCGCCAAGGCCGATCTCAATCTGGAGAAGCTCTCTCGCAACATCGTAGACAGCGCCGATGCGTTGAACTGGCAGGACATCCTCGACAAGCTCAACGCAGGCGAGATGCTGCCGAAGAAGAAAAAGCAACCTTCGAAGGAGGAGTTGTCCGAAGTGGTGGGCGACCTCACCGAATCACTTCAAGCCGCCCAGAAGATGTTGCGGGACAGCGGGGGAACCATCGCCATTCGTCGGCTGAACCGACGCGAGTATGAAGGAACGATCAAGGATTTGATGGGGCTCCAATTGAATGGCGAAAAACTACCCGATGATCCGAGCGGTCGGTTCGATACCATCGGGCAGAACCAATCTCTCAGCGCCATTCAGCTTGAGAAGTATTTCACCTTCGGGCAGGAGATCGCCAGGACGGCATTGGAATGGGCGGCCAAACCTAGCGGTGAGTCAAAGCTCAAGCGAATCGAACTCGGACCAGCAAAGGGTCACCTGGAAGGCCGTCAGTTCTGTGAGGAGCAGAAATTCGGTAGCGATAGTGACATCCGCTACTTTGCCGACAAGAGATTTCCCCATCGCAACCAACGCATTATCGCGACAAATCAATTCAATGCGCCGAAACACATCAGGGTCGAACCAATACCCGAGACGCAATACCTGAGTCTACCTTACCCCAAGAAGCAGCCCGGGAGTTCGGTTGTTCAATCGCAATTGCGCTACTATCGACACATCGCAAAACTCTACCGGTGGATGACAATCAACGATATTCCGCTCAAACCCGGACAGAGACTGCTTTTCGAGTTCAACAGCCCCACAGAAAGGACGCCAATCAGGGCATGTTTACCGATCTCCCGATGATCGAGAGGGCGTTGGATGCTTTCCTGAACCCACGATCCTGAATATTGCCTATCACGCGGCTAAGGAATACCCGGACAGACAAGTCTCCCTGGTGACCAAGGACGTGAATCTGCGTATGAAAGCCAGAGGTGTTGGTATTCGATCTGAGGATTACCGATCGGACCGGCACGGAGGTTGAACTGACTGAAGTGATTCCGACCGCAGCGACTCTTGGCATTTGCTGAGAGCCCGCGGTTGCATCACTCGCTTGCAGAAAGAAGCCAGATCATAAATGGCTCTTTCCGCACATCGACAAGAATGCCGACGGCACGATTTCACTTGAAGAGCATCAAGCGTTCCAGGATTACAAGAAGAAGGACAAGAACTGGGCCGACACCCTCAAGGCCAGGCCCTTGCAGAAGTAGTAAACGAGATACACTGAACCAGTGGATTGACGAGACACGTGAAAGGAAGAACAAATGAGTAATGCAATTAGACGGCTGTTATGTTTCGTGTTGTTGGTTTTCGTCGGCCGTACAGCTGGTGCTGATTCAAGCACGTCTGCGGATGTTCTCGAAGCAGCGGAGTCAAGGGCGGGTTGAGACCCTTGTCTTGGTCGCAGTCGTTGTGCAATCTACGGCATTGTATGACGCATGGGCCGAACGGTGTTTCGTTAAGAACAAATGGAAGCAAATGGATGAATGCAAGCTGTTGTCGCTAACGCGCCATGGTCCGATCAACGACGTCCCCATAGCTATTCTCACCACCCAAATCCAGTAACAGAAGATGCTCTGAAATGACAACGTCGATTCGAACCATAATCAAATCTATCGGACGAAACGCCGCCCTGGTCGCAAGTCTCTGCACAGCCGCCCTGCTCTTGGCGTCTTCCTATTCGGATGCGGCAGATCACGGGATGGATGAGAAGGTTCTATCTCAGATTTCCAAAAAGCTCCAGGCAATTGTCGACAGCGGTCAGAGTTCT
>JASLXP010000312.1 GCA_030740295.1 Planctomycetota bacterium | reverse complement strand
TACGGTCTGTTCTGCGGGCCGCGTAGCACAGGTCTCCAGACCTGTGGATCTTACGCGGCTTGCCACAACTCTGGAGAGTTGTGCTACGGCCTGTTCTGCGGCCCGCGTAGCACAGGTCTCCAGACCTGTGGGGCTGACGCTGCCTCTCACAACTCTGGAGAGTTGTGCTACAGCTTGTTCTGCCCGCGTAGCACAGGTCTCCAGACCTGTGGGTCTGACGCTGCCTCTCACAACTCTGGAGAGTTGTGCTACGGTCTGTTCTCTACGGGTCGGGAGCATTGACTCTACTACTGCGAGTTCGCACAATTCGGAGGAAGGGCCAGTCTAACCGTCCCACACAGGGAATCCAGATCGTCATCGAATAAACACCTGTGAACAAGCCATAGGCCTGAAAAGGACTAAGTCATCCGTGAAGCAACACCAGCCTTCGAACAGCTTTCAGATCCTGATCCTTTTTATATTGATTTCCTTCCCATCGTGCGGCCTTTATGCGGAGGCGACATCTGAAGTTCAGCCGAATGCCGGCGATCAGACCGGAGAACTGGCTGTTGGCCGACTGGCGGAAAGGGCTGTGCTGGTCATTTTGGGCGTCTGCGGCGTGCTCGTGGTCCTGGTTTCGATGGAACGGGCCCTGGCCACGAAACGTTCAAGGCGCCGGACAAAGAAGATCCTGGTTGACATGGCGCCGGCTGTCGAGACCGGTGAAATTGACACTTTGAAGAGCGCGTGTTCGGGCAATCAATCTTCACTGGCCAAAGTGCTTCATTACCTTCTTTCTCTCGAAAAAGAACTGCGCCCCGATCAGACGCTTCTTTTACTGCGGAACAAGGTAAAAGAGGAGGGAGACCAACTGAAGAAGTTTCTCTCGATTCTGGCAACCCTGGCGGGCACGGCGCCGTTCATCGGTTTGTTCGGAACAGTGCTTGGGATCCTGGAGACGTTTGCTGCCATCGGCCGATCGGGTTTCTCAAACCCGGCTGCAATCTCGGCTGGGATTTCACAGGCGCTCGTGGCGACGGCCGCCGGACTGGCTGTCGCGATCCCGGCGGTCATCCTCTACAACTACTTCGTCCGCAGAGCGAATCACACGGTCGACGAAGCTGAGAGAAAAGCAACAGAGGTGCTGATTCTTTTCGGTCGAATGTAATGAAGGAACCGGACACCCAACAATCTGTTCCCTACGATCCGCACATCATGCGGATGCTGCAAGAGGATTCGATTACTGGTGATTCTTCCATCAGTGAGATGAATGTCATTCCGTTCATCGATATCTGCCTGGTGCTGCTGATCATCGTGCTGATGAGCTCGGTCTTCGCCTTTCAACTTTTTGTGTTTCACAACCGGACAACGGAACAGATGACGACCGTGGCGGCGCTGCGCTCTGATGGCGCGCCGAATGTCATCAGAGTGAGAATGACCGGTCCGAAAGAATTCGATGTCAATGGTTCTGTTGTCGAGATCGGAAGATTGAACGGCGTTGTACGGCAGTTGTCTGCCGGTTATTCGGCCCTGGAGTTTTCTGCCCCGGGCGACATGTCTTCGCAGGCAGTCGTTCGCGCCTGGGAGAAGATCCGCGAAGGAGGTCCGGAACTGAGGATCACCATGAACACCCTCGACACGAAAAAGTAATGCACGGCCCATCTGACGGACATACCGAAGATGCCATCAGTGAGATGAACGTCATCCCCTTCGTCGACATCTGCCTGGTGCTGCTGATCATCGTCATCATGTCGAGCACGAAACCGCAGACTGACGATGTCGAAATCGATGTGCCAAAAGCTCAGGTTCAAGAAACGGCGGACATCAACCTTGCAGTCATGGTTGCCGTGGACAAGGAGGGCAAATTCTATTTCGAGGACAACCTCGCCAGTCCTATAGAAGCGAAGAGCATCTATACGATTCTTCGAGAAGTGAAACGCAACAGCGGCGACTGGCCGCTCCTCATGATCAAGGCGGACAAGAGTGCCCCATATCGGCATCTCGCCAATCTGTTTCAGTGCGCGCAAACCCTGGGAGTCGAGCGGATCAGCCTGGCAGTTGAGAAAGAGGAGGAGGAGCGATGAAGGTGTGGAGCCTTGGGATGTTTCTTCGTGGGAACAGGCTTCCTGCCTCTTCATGGACAAACAGGAAATCTCTCCCCACAAGACTCGCACTCTTCTTCCTTTGCCTGCCGCATCTTTTCGCCGGCACCGACGATTATTCTTATATCCCTTTCGAGATTGAGTTCGAGCTCAAAGAACCTGTTGAGACTGCCGCAGAGCGTCAACGCCACTCAATCCTCAAAGCCCGTGACTTTCGTTTCTCCGACCTGCCCGGCGGCAGGCCATGCGCGTTTTTCTACATCGGCCCCAAGAAGGCATCGACGCATCGCTTCTTTCATAAAATGGGATTTCGATCCACCGTGTTTCTTTCTCCAGAAGCATCGGCCGAACAGATCAGAGCGCTTGAAGATTCCGGAGTAGAGATCGCTGCCTCATCTTTTCCCGGCGGCAAGGGGACTTACCAGTCCTTCATCGGAGACAATACCGTCCAGGAAGCCTTTGACGTCGTCGCCTGGTCGAGGCATCAGCTCATGACGAAGGCGAGCGGCGCAGTTCGTGTGGCAGCCATTTCCGGCCACCTCAATCCGCCCCGGTGGATTCTTCAGCGTGACTTGAATCGCCGCGCCGGTTACGGGGCAGTGGCCAGCGATGCCGGTTTTCGGCTGGCGATCTATGACGCGCAGTCGGCGACCGCTTGCGTACTCGGGCATCGGGGGAAAAAGCAGACGCACCAGTGGTGGTATCGCTCACTGTCATCCATGAGGACGAGCCGCATACCGAACGAATTAATCTACTACCAGCTTCTCGCCAATGCCTTCGACGCGGCGACGAAGCGCGTCGGCCCGGGCGCCATCATTCGTATCCAGCTCCGGGATTTTGATGAGAGCGACCTGCTCGACGTAAAGGAACAGATCGAGCCTTACGGCAAACATCCTGATATCTGGCACGTGACCTTCGGCGATGTCCTTTCCAATCAATACCTGCGCGAGATGGTGCGATTCGAAGATGTGAAAATGAACGGGACCCGCGGCGTTTTGAAGATGGGAATACGAGCGGATGTTTTCGGCCCCGTCATCCAAACGCCCCTTTCCGTTCGTTTTCCCAAAGGCGCGAATCCAGCTCAAGTTAAGCTCGCAGGAATGGCAGGCCAGGTCTGTGAACGCAAGAGCTACGTGGCCAAGCGCAAGTACTACCATGCAGTGCTTCCGATCCAGCAGGCCATCCGAGATGGTATTAAGGTCGAGTGGTCGTTTGAGAAAGAAGTTTTGAGCGTGCCAGATGAATCGAAACTGACCGTAACGCTCAAGAACTTTCTGAAAACCCCAATCGAGAACACCAAGCTCGCCTGGTATGCCCCGACGGGGTTGCCTGCCGGTGCTGACGAATTGGGTCGTGAGATTTATGGCGAAGGAATGTCCGTCAGCGGCGGCACGGATTTGAAACGCATCAAACCTGGCCAGGAAGTGAAAATCGGTGCGGTTGTCAAAACTGGACCGAATTGCCGTTTCGGCATTCTGCCCATCTCTCTCGCGTTGCAGGGCCGGGTCAATGGTGTGGACAGACTGTTTCTAGATGGCGCCGAGGTCCCCATCATGCCGCTGCTGGGACTCGAAATGATCCCCCACATGCGGATGCCCATCCGGAAGGACGAAACACTCTATTACCAGGTGACCGTCTCCAACAAGTTCAGATTCCTACATCCGGAGACGGGAGCCTGCGAAGGTATTCTGCGTCTCGACATGCCACCGGGAATGGCCTGCGAGCCTGAGGCTCACCGACTCAAGCTCGGCGAGAAGGAGGCGAAAGTATTCGTCTTCAAAGTCACCAACCGGCAATGGAATCCGATGGACAGTTACATTCGCCCGCAGATTACGCTCGCCGGCCAGGGCGCGCCCCTGAGCATCCTCGAGCCCGGGGTTCTTGTGATACGCGATCAGAAACGCATCGATATCAAGCCGCTCGACGAATCGGGTCTGCTGGTCTATGCGTCCTATGACGACGCGACAAAGAATGGCGCATTCGACCGTTCGGCCGGGAAGGCCGGCGCCTATCATTTCCCTACCACGACCACCGCCTACAATGACAAGGGCGTCCGTAACAGTTGCGTGGCTTCGCAACCCACGTGCAACATCTACGACACTTACGGCAACATAGATTATCGCCGCGGCACTGCCGCTTTCTGGGCAAAGCGCGACCCTTTGATAACAAACGAACTGCGCGTCAAAGGCGATCCGAAAACATCCTGGCAGCGCACAAACAACAATCAGAAGGAAGCATTGTTCCACACCCCCGGCCTTCAGATCTACCGTTACCCGGATTGGTCAGATGCGCCCGGCTATCTGGAGGCCATTTACTTTGAAGCTTTCGGTGACGGCCAGTACGGCAATCGGCGGGTCGTCCACATTCCTTACACAAAAAAGGAGCAATACGCCTGGACCCACATCGCAGTCACCTGGGACGTGGATGCGCGTTCGTTGAGACTCTACAAGAACGGAAAACTGGCCGGCGAGTTGACCGGGGGCCCGCGTCCCTGGCATCCGTTTCCGTGGGATCAAGGCGGCTTCAATTTCGGTCATCCGCTGATAACCATCAGCATGGATCACGGGAAGAAGGCTCTGACACTCCGAGACGAGGTCTACATCTATGATCGTCCGCTGTCGGCCGCCCTGGTCAAAGCGAATATGGAAAAGGCGAAACAGCCATGAAATCAAAAACCACAGAAACGTACCGCGCCAAAGGCGCCGGGCCATTTCCGGATTTTGAGTCGCCTGGCTTCAGGCCGATCCGGCCTCTGGTGGAAGACATTCAGCAGAAGCCAATGGGCTCCGGAATCTGGTTGTGGCTGTTGGTCTTCGTGGTTGGGGCTGGCACGGCGCTCGGAATTCTTTCAACACCTGCCTCGAGTTTCATGAAGAGCGCCGGAACGGGCCGCGAGGAGACTGCTTACGAGAAGCGTATCCGGCAGTCCAAGATTGCACGCCGCATGGCCGAGGAGTTGAAAGGCAAAATCACCATGCCGCCCCCGCCGCCCGACCCGGAATCCGTGGTCCAGGAGGCCATGACGGATTCGCTGCAAGGCGATGTTTCCAAGCTCATGGGCGGCGAAGGCGAAATGCTCGAGGAGGTCGTACTCCAGGGGATCGCCCAACGAGTTTCCAGGGGGCTCGAAGCCGAGCTGAAGGCCGTGGCCGTCGAGATCGCAGAGGGGCAGCTCACTGCTGAAGAAATCAACGCACGCCAGAAAGCACTCGAAGACAAAGCCCACGAGCTGATGAATCAGGAGCTTTACAGGCACCGGGTCAAAACGCAGACAAAGCGTGCAAAAATGAAATCCCTGGAGTGGTATCGAAAATCAGTCGCCTCGGTTCTCCTCGAGAACATCGCTGTAAATGTCATTCGTGGAAAGCGGAACAACCCACATTTCGCCGCGGCCTTCGGCATCATCTTTAACGGACGCTACGGCTGGCAGCGTTACCTGGTCTGGTCACGGATGAATTCGGCCACGGCCTTTCAGAGCATTCTTGCGGGCCTGAAAAGAGCGGCCGCCGAAGATTGGACGGAAGAAGGTCTTCAAGCCTGGAAAGAGGAACGGCAAAAGCGGCGAAGGTGGATCAAGAATTTTCAGCCCTACACGGGGACACTCGACGACTGGATTCTTAAGCGTGCCTTTGAAGGTCATTCAGAAATAAAGCGCCTGCATGTCGGCACGATTCGTCCTCGAGGAGTCTATCCAACCGCTTCGTGGTATTCGGTCATGTATGGTCTGCTCGACGAGCACAATCTCGACGGCAATCTCTACATTACTCATCTGAACGACGGGTTGCTCAACGAATACCTCACCGAGATTCAGGATCACTACGTTGACCTGGCCGAAGAGCTCGACGATCGCTGGGAAGATCTGCTGCTGGCGAGCGCCCGTTTGAAGGAGGCCGTCGAAGAGCGCCAATCGCAAGAGGCGCTGCTGAAGCTACTCGATGAACGGAATGCCATCGCAGGCGAAATTGACAGCAAGGCAAGGGCGTTCTTGAAAGGCACTGAAGGAAGAACTCTGGATTTCCGCAAACGTGCGGAGCTCAGCATGCTGCTCCGTTTCCAGTTGCTGGCCGACCCGAAGAAGCAGGACGAGATGTACGAAAGATTCATTGGGGGGATGGTCAAGGGGCTGACCAAGCTGCTGAAGGACTTCGCCCGTTCGCAGTTCCGGAAGGGCATCCTCGAAAAGAACACCGGGGTGGAGGAGGCAGTGGCCGCGTTTGAGAAGGCCATCATTCCGGTGCTGGAAAAAGATCTTCAGGAAAAGGTCTGTTCCAGAAAACGCTTCGGCCAGATCATCTTCAGCGCAGGAAGCCACCGGAGCTTTCGCGACGTCCTGGGTGACAGAACAAACGTTCCGGAAAGGCAGGAGGACATCGACGGCGAGTTGCAGGAGCTTTCACAGATCCTCGAAAAACAGCCGCATCTCAGCGCCTATGTGGAAGCGCGTTCGAAACGTCTGAACGAGCTTTATCAACAGGCCGTCGACAACGTCATCGATTACACCATCACCAACGTCCTGACCGGTGGTTGGCTGACGTCGAGTCTGGCCAAATTTGTGGAAGGAGTCGATTACGCTGACCCGGTGAAAGAAACGCTCACCGCCCGGGAAAGCGCCAAACAGGGACGCAACCAGGATCTGGCCAGGCTGACCAGAGACGGCGTGCCCGATACAAGTGCGCCGATGCTTGCGCTGCTCCTGGGCGGCAGTAAAGGGCACGGCGCGAATTTGCAGCCCATGAAGACGGACATGGTGCCTCACTGGATGGCAACAGGTTATCCGGAGCTTGCCTTGCAGCACGGCCGCTTCATTGGTGCGCCGCCCGCTAAAGAGTGGGGTTTCGCAGAGGCCCAGGTGCCGGTCGAAGAGATGGAATTCAATTACAAGACGCCGATTGTCGAAGGCATCCCGTTCCTTACCCGGCATCCGAAGTTTGACGGCGATCTGAGCGAGTGGGTAAATCTTCGTCCCCTGTTCCTGAAGCAAGGACCGCGGGGTGTCCAGCCCATTCAGGTTTACGCCGGTTGGAATTACCAGGGCTATTACTTCGCGTATCGCGTCGACATCAAGGAAGAGGATATCTATCTGCCAGTGCAGGTACGCGCCGGTTATGCCGGCATCGGTTATAAGAAGATCATGACCGTCGACTGGGCCTATCGGGGCGAGAGCTTTCGGGTGTGCTTTGATGCCCTGAACGCGCGCAACACAAACCGGGGCGAGCCGCACACTCAGGAATTCTTAATTCTCCCGCTGGGCACGGATGTCGATCCTTCAGTGACCGGGGTCGAGAGAGTTATTTCTTCGCAGCGGGACGCCAAGACGAAGCAGTTCCGCGGAGTCAAGGCATCGGCGAAAGAGTTCCTGCCGCAGGGACGGCGGCCGAGCGCGGACACGCCCTTTCGTGTGTCGCAAAAAGATGAGAGCGGATACAGCGTCGAGATATTCTTTCCGCGCACCCTCTTCAATCGGAAAGTGTTATCGCCGGGCTGGATCATCGGTTTCAACAGCATGGTGGCTTACGGCCCGCCGGGCAGTAACCGGGGATCAACGGGCAGCCACTGGACGCGCACTGCATACGAAACAGCGGCCAACCATCCCGATGCATGGGGCGACCTCATTCTTCTTGGCACAGACCCCAGGCTCCAGGTGAACCTGGTGGATGAAAAGTGGACTCCGGCCCGGGCCCTGTTGCCCGGACACTCCTTCCTTTTGACCATCGTCGACCCCGACCGCAATGTTTATTCTTACGAAAAGGACACGGTGGTGGTCAGCATCGAGGTGCGCGGTGGAAATGAGGACGTCGAGGTCTTCATTCTCGATGAGACCGACAAAAACACCGGCATCTTCCGCGGCATCATCAACACCCAACCGGGGTACGGCCGCGAAGTTCAGGGCGTCATGGAGGTCATGCCGGCCAACGAGCTCATCCTCAGTTACGTCGATTTCGCGGATGCAAAGGGAAAGATGAATGCAATTACGCGCATGGTGATCCCAGTCGTTGGGGGATTGCTGGAATGATGACTCCCTTGCCACGTCAGCTTACTGCGTCCGCCTGAGGAGTTGGCCGAAGCAACCCGTCCAGCATCGCCTTCACATACCCGATGGCGAAGGCAACGGACGGCGCTTCACCAGCGGTCATCATGGGGAAGTGGTCGAGACTGAGCGTGCCGCGAAAGCCCGCACGGTGGAATTCCTCAAGAACTGCTGCCATATCCTGGCAGCCATCGTCAATGAACGTCTCGACAAAATGAGGCAGCGGCGCACTGATGTTTCTGAAGTGCACAATGAATACTTTGCCCGCGGCTACGAAGTCTCTGATACCTGCGGCAATATCGCCGAAGGCCTCACCGCCTTCCGACCAGCAACCGACGCAGAACTCCATACCGAGGTTAGGACTATCGGCAATCTCGAACGCGCGCTCGTAGCACGCCCGATTATGGATGAGACAGGGAATGCCACTGATATCGGGCAGGGGCGGGTCATTGGGGTGAAGCGCCAGGCGCACGCCTTCCGATTCGGCAACCGGGATGATCTCTCGAATGAAATACGTGTAGTTCTCCCAGATGTCATCGTGGCTGAAGGCCCCCTGATGTGTCGGTGGTTGCTCTTTCAAGGCTTCGAGATCAACGGCCCGAGACATGGCGCCCCCACGGGTCGGCTCATTCGCGGTGCTCTGAACACAGTCCGGTTCCCACGTGAAGGTGGTCGTGTGAATGCCTGCGCGACTCAGGTTCTGAATGAAGACCTTGAAGTCGGCAATGACCTGATCCCGTCCGGGCAGGGCGAGGTGGATTCTGTCTGATTTGCCGAGTCGAAGATTGCCAGCGTTAAACAGAATGAGGCCCTGATCATTCAGACGGCCTTTCAGGTCAACCAGGCACTCGTACGAGGTCTGATGGTCCCCGAGCCATGTATAAACGTGGTCGACGCCGAGCTGCCTGACGAAGGCGAGGTCGTCTTCGGATGGATCAGGCGGGATGCTTATGGACAACCGGATACCATCGGGCAGAGCCACGGGCGAGGCAGAATCGGCGGATTTATTCATCCTCCTCCCTGCAACCCGATGGGTTATCGGGATTCCAACTGCTGAATGCAAAAAATGAGGATGCGGCATGAACCGCCCGGCGGCCGGCAAAGGCAGAGAGTGCGTGGGCCACGAAATAGCGGACGTGATAATCAGGATCAGCGAGAGCTTCGATCAACGCGGGCTCAGCGATTTGCGACTCCGCGCCACAGCGTGCAAAAGCGACTGCGGCCTTAATTCGGGCATCCTGCGAGGAGCCATCCTCCGCAGTGTCCTTTGACACCAGGATCTCCGTCATGCCTTCAGCCACTTCACTGAGGTCGCCCTGAATGCTGCCGATGGCATCGAGTACCGTGCGGCTGACACGAGACGACGGATCTTTCAGCAGGTCTGCCAGGCGTTTCTTAGCGGGTGCGGCTGCCGGTCCGATTTCCCCGAGCGCGAAAACAGCGTTGATCCTGGCCCATTCGTATTCGTGGGACAGCAGATCAATCAGCGCCGGCACCGCGTCCGGACCGACGGCCGCCAGGGCAAATGCGGCATCATCCATGACGATGGGATTGCCCCAGCCGGCGGGCCGCACCATCATCGATGGCGACTCGTCAGACAAGATCACTTCCTTCAGATAATCGATCAGCGGGTCAACTGCGATTTGACCTATAGCACCCAGGGCGTAGATGGCATTAGTGCGGATGGCCTGGTCGGAATGGTTCAGACAGGAGACAAGGGCGGAAACGGCCTCGGAATTCTGATGTCGGGCTAACGACTGAATGGCTCGAGCCTTCTCCACTGGTTCGCCATCCCCTTCGATAGTGGCGAGCAGCACTTCAATGTTGCGGACGGGTTCCGAGGCCTGTCCCTTCTGCCAACTCTCGTGGCGGTTGTTCTTGCCGCACAGCCAGTCCCAGATATGGGGCCAGAGAATCTCATTGGATTCGTTCGCCCGGATTTCTTCGGGTGGCTGCCAGGCAGGATTTTGCATAGCCCAGGTCGGTGCTGATGGTTCTTCTCGCCGCATGGCGACAAATTTGACCATGTACCGGCGTTCTTCCCGGGTGTTTACGCCGGCGCCATGGCCGATGTCGAAATGGACAATGTAGACCGACCCTGGTTGAGCGACGCCGGCAACAGCACGCTGGTAATCGTCATTCCCCAGTCCGCGATAATACTGGCTTCCGGGTACCACATGGGTCGGCCCAAAGTCCAGGGGAACATCCTGGGCAGAATAGAGCAGCAGCGCGTGGCGGGGATAGTGATGGCATGTCCGTACGGGAGGGGCATGAGCGTCCTGGTGATAGTAGCCGGGATAGGAGCTTCGCCCTGATCCGTCGTCATTGGTATCGAGCTCATGGACGTGACGATGGGGCATAATGAAATAGCTGTCACCAAAGATGCTCCTGAGGGCGCCATCCAGGGCGGGTGAACTGAGCACCTGAGTAAGCTCGGGAATCATGGGCAGGATGTTATCGCCCGGATTGGCCTTACCTGAAATATGTGCCTTCAGTCGAGCCAATACCTTGCTGTGGATCTCTGGCGCAATGTCGGTATCGACACGGTGATAACCGTTGACGATGAAGCGTCGCATGTCTTCATCAGTTAACTGACCTTTGGGGATTGTGGTTTCCATGGCATGGATTATAGGGGTGGAGGCCGAGGGTTGCGGCATCGGGTCCGAATTCGATTATGAGAAAAATTAAGATAAAAATCAGTTAAGGAGCTTATCGAGATGATCCAACGCCATTCAAGTAAGACCTAATGCAGTTCAGAGCAGCTTTTCTGATTCCTGTTGTTTTGGTCGGATGTGGTCAACCGCCAGCCACCGAACTCGCCCAACCTGAACCTGAAA
>JASLXP010000311.1 GCA_030740295.1 Planctomycetota bacterium | reverse complement strand
TCCCAGAGGATCGTCTGCCGCTTTGAATTCTTCTGAAAAGGCTTCGGTGCATTGCGTCCCAGGACACCACTGGCCAGGTGGCGAATGATCCGGCCTCGAGCATTCTCAATACCAACGGTTACATCGCAGTAATCGCTGGTGGCAAACGTGACCCTGGTGGTGCGTCCCTCGTGAGTGATCGACGGTTTTTCTGCGAACTCAAAGTCAGTCTCTCGCTTGATTCTGAACTCATCCAGATCGTCCGCGAAAAGGTGACAGGAGCCGAGCATTAACACCGAAAGAAACATCCGTAACGATCTCGAAGATGGTGAGTGGTGAATCGTCTATGGGGGCACGTTTCAGATGAGCGACAACACCTTGAGAAGAGTTGCCCGTTTGAGTCGATTCTAAGGTACCACCGGTCTGCCGCCTGTCCGGTGAGGCTTCGCGTTGCGTGGAGAGCGTGAGGTTTAAGTTTAAGGGTACAGGTCCCGCTGTACGTAAACTGAACTCAAAAGGGCCAACGGCCCGGACGGTTGCCTAGCCCAGCCCAACGGGCTGGGTTTCATCACAAGAGAAAGAATGAGGGGCAACGCCCCGGCCATTTGCACGCTCTTACAGGCAAATGGCCGGGCCGTTGGCCCTGTACGACCCATCCTTCACATACCCAGCCCTTCAGGCTGGGCTAGGCAAATCTCCAGGCCGTTGGCCCTGATGGAGCAAATGATAGCTGCAATTCCCAAAACTCACTTATGTCTCCAAGAGATGCCGAGCGAACTCGTGGGCAAATCCTTCTGACATCTTCTCATGGATCGAAATTGGTTGTCATTCGATCACGGACAGCGTGAACTGCACTCAAACTTAAGAGGCGGAAGCCTCAGCAAGGCGGCCTTGCATCTTAATTATCATAACGTATCATAATCACTCTAACATATTGTGATACTCAAGGAGTAAGACATGGCTCGTAGAAAAAAGATCGCAAAGAAGAAGTCAGATTCTCGGCAATCCGCAGCATCCAACAATCTTCAGGACGCGAAAAGCCCCGTAGACGAATCCTCGGATCTCCTGGACATGGCTCAGGCCATCGAGATGTTGAAAACCACTCGCAACACCTTTTACCGGTGGCTGCGCTCAGGCCGCATCAAGGGTTTCAAGGTCGGACGCCAGTGGCGCTTCTATCGCAAGGATCTGGATAACTTCTTGAAAGGGGATGGGCCGCGAATTGATCTGCCTACTGAC
Organism: Planctomycetota bacterium; assembly: GCA_030740295.1. Next base: position 5,150 of record JASLXP010000311.1, on the reverse strand, counting down.
ATCACCCCTCTGATTGATTCTCTGCTCGCACACATCAGAAAACTTGGGGCAAGGGACATCTCAAATCCCGATTCTGAGCCTGTCCTGCGTGCCGTTCATCTGATGATACGCCTGGCCGAAGTCATGAAGGCATCGGACATCCACATCGAGCCTTTCACGGAATCTGCAGGAGGCAAGGCAATCATCTCCCTTCGTTTCCGGATCGATGGTGTCCTCCATCCGATAGCGGGAATCGACCTGCGACTGCTGCCGGCAATCATTGAGCAGTGGAAGAGAATGTCCGGCTGCGACGTTTTGGAAAAAGTTCGGCCCCAGGACGGGCGAATCCTGGCGGAGCCGAAACGAGGGAAAACTCTGGACCTGAGAGTCTCATTTCTCCCCGCACATTTTGGAGAGTCTGTGACCGTGCGGATTCTCGACCCCAGCGCAGTGTCTCTCGACCTGAACCGAATCGAGTATCTGCCCGAAGACATGGCAAGACTGCGCGAAGCTCTGGCGCTGCCCTGGGGGATTGTTTTTCTGACCGGCCCCACAGGCTCCGGCAAAACAACCGTTCTCTATTCGTGCCTCAATGAACTGGTGGCAGATGAAAGGAAAGTGCTGTCCATCGAAGACCCGGTCGAGTACGTGCTCCCGAAAGTGACACAGATCCAGGTGCGCGATCGGGATGGTCTGACCTTCCCGGTGGCCATGCGTTCGGCCCTGCGCTCGGATCCTGACATCATCCTGGTCGGTGAGATTCGGAATCGCGAGTCTCTCATCATCGCACAGCAGTGCGCGCTCACAGGACACCTTGTGCTCACCACTTTGCACACGGACACCTCTGCAGGAGCGTTGCAGCGGCAGGTGGATATTGGAAGCGATCCCTTCATCGTGGCAGATGCAACCCGTGCAATCGTGGCTCAGAGGCTGGTACGCAAGCTCTGCCCGGAATGCAGCACAAAAGCCCGTCCACCGAAACGCCTGCTCGAAGACGCAAAAGAGATAGCTGTCAGTGGAGGGATGAGATGGACTTCGCTTTCCAACAACTATCGCAAGCCGGCCAGGTGCAAGCAGTGCAAACAGACCGGTTACCGCGGCAGAACCGTCATTGCCGAAGTTCTGTCCATGAGTCCGGAAATGGAGATTGCGATCCGCCGAGGCAAAAAGGCAGACGACCTGCAGGCCCAGGCCATCGAACAGGGCATGACCACGATAGGCGCCCACGGCATCCACCTGGCATCTGAAGGGGTCACCACTATCGACGAGGTCTTCAGGGTTCTGGGAAGCGCGCGATGATTGCAGAAGGACAGAGGTGCACGTTCTGACTACTTTTCCTTCGCCTCCAGATCCAGCGCATCCTGAATCGCCTTCGATGCGTAGACCATCTGACGGAGCGCGGCGAGATTATGCTGGGTGTGCATGGAGATGCTCCACATCATTGGGTCTTCGCGCTTGGGGTCGTATCTCTGACAGTTAGCAGCCTGTGCGCGGAAAACTTTGAGCGCGGTCGTCGCGTAACTGGTGTCGCCGGTTTGTTCATAAAGGGCCGCGAGTGAATCGAGGAATTGGAATGGCTTGCGCGCTTCTTTGCTGTCGGACATCTCCTTCCAGATGCGTTTGCAGTCGGGGTTGAGCTGGCTGTAGTAGAGTGCCATTCGGGCGCCGTGGTCGTGATCGTACCAGCGATTACGATCCGGTTCGCAGAGATCCTTCCAGATGCGGTCGGCCTGTTCCTTGTAGAAGGGATTCTGCGTTTCGAGATACAACCGGGACAGCGCGGCCACCGGGTTGGAAATGTATCGCCAGGAACCGGTACGCTGCTCGGCCATGGCGCTTGCGCATCGCACGGTGGCATCCCATGCGGGCCGGTAGCCTGTGGCGTGGTACATCTCGAGGAACGGGTCGAGCATCGAATGTGCCCAGTCCGGCCCGCCGAGCCAGATGCACTCGTGGTGCCGACGGCTCAATCCCACGCCCTGGGACCAGACCGGATTCAAGCGAATGGTCGCTACCTCCATCAGATGGCGCGTATTGGCCTCAGCGAATTTGTAATACTTGCGGTCGCCGCTGCGCAGGAACGCCAGCCAGGGCACGTGGCAGATATCCTGTTCGTTCATGATGTTCGCGTAGCGTCCGTAATCGGCCCAGCGGCGTTCGTCTTCGCGATAGACATTGGGCACCGTGCCGTAACGCCACTCGCCATACCAGCCGTGCGCCTCAGCGTTAAGGATGTAGCTGTCGTAGGTCTCGCTGATCAGGTTTTCGAGTTGGGATGCCTTCGCCGGATTGTATGGCTGCAGGTGCATCAAAGCCCGTGTCGAGCAGAGGTAGCGTGGCGGGACGGCTGCGATGACCGGCTCGTTGTAGACCGCGTCAAACTGGGTGAGCGGCATCGCACCCGAAGGATCGATGACGAATTCGTGCGTGCGAGAGACGCCGACGGCAAGGGCCTGCGGTGATGAGCTCGATGGTATCCAGCCGTCTTCACGTGGGCGCCAATCGTGAGCACCGGCCTTCTCCGGCCAATAGCTGAACGTGAAAGTGCCTTCAGCAGCATTGGCATCGACCTGTTTCGGATAGAGCTGCCAGAGGTTGCGATGGTAGATGGCTGTCTTCTGGTTTCCGGCCCCCAGCGCGGCAGCCCCGGTTGAGCGTTTGCCCGACGCCTTGGTCTTGCCGGCCTCGCGAATCGATGCGGTGTTCTCGCTTCCCTGATAGAGGGACAGCCTTTTCCCGGTCGTCACTTTGCCGTCAAGGTCGAGATGGGCCGTTCCGTTTTTGAATGCCGGCAACTGAAATCGGATACCAGTGCTGGCCAGTTTGTCCTGCCACGGATTGCCCGCATAGGTGAATGTGTGGTGGAGCTTCCAGTTCTTCTGTCCCCGAAAGAATTCCGCACGCAATTCGCCTCGTGCGATGGGCCTTGCCTTGCCTTCAGCGAAATACCAGCCAACGGCCTTCACAACTGCGCGCACGGGGCCGTTCTCCTCGATGGTGATCCCCGCCTCTTCCCCAACAAGCTTGAACTTGTATCGATCTGTTTCCGTTGACCACCAGATGTCATCCTTGCCGCACATCCCGAACAACGCGCCATCGCCTCTGGTTGGAATGTTCATTCTTAAACCGCCTTCGCCAGCATCGATCTTGATGGCATCGCCCTGTCCTGCAGCCAGCACGCCCCAGTCCGGCCCACCATCGATTGGCTTCACCTGGTAAAACACGTGGCCATTCGCCGGAACATCCGCCTGAAACTCCACGAGCACCCATCGCACGCTGCCATCCGGCCACGTGCCCATGAGGTGTGTCTGTGTGACGACCGGTTTGCCCTCCGGCGAGTAGACGATGAGACGCGTTCCTTTCTTGACTTTTCCTTGTGGGAACGGAACGCCGACTCGCACCGGCCAGCCTTTGCGTTCGAGACCAGCGGCTTCTTCAACCCCGATGGGAATCGGGAAAACCGATTTCGGCAGCGCAATTGTCCGCAAAGCCTTGACGAAGGGTCGCTCCGTTTTCAACAGGTCACGGGGCCCCTCTTTGCGGCGTCTCTCCGAATAGGCTTTGAGCGCGTTGCCGCCAAGCCTTCGCTTTTCAACGTAACGGTGGACCGGCGTCTTGGCCCGGTTCTCGAAGGCTTCAAGTTCGAAGGTGTACATCCCGTCTGGCAGTCCTTCGATGGAGAGCTTCTCCTGCATGTCGATGCGCCGAAACTCCGCCGGATTGATGGCGTATCCCCAGGATTGTTCCTTGGCGAGCTCGCCCTGGCCGTTGAGGACACGCAGTCGGTATCGCAGGTTCACTCCGCTTTCGTATGAATCGAATGCGTGCCCGAAGAGACGCAACCGCACGACGAGCGACTGATCTGCCGGGATGGCCATCATCGCATCGACGATTCCCCAATCCCGAATGGCAAACCGATCGCGGCGTCGGTGACTGAAGAAGAATCGATTCTGCTGGATCGCCGTCCACCCCTGGTTAGGTCTGGGTACCATAGTGTGATCGCCGATCGTCTGTAGGTTGGGGCGCGTCCGGGCCACGAACCTCTTTGCTCCCGCCTGGTCGACTTCGGACAGGAGATCCAAAGTGAGGTTTCCGTCTTTATCCGTGCCGGAGAACGGCTGATACGTGCACTGAAGCTCGAGGGACTTGCCGGGCTCGACCATTACCGGGCGAGGATACAACTCGGCGGTGAACCATCCGCGCCTGGGATGAAAGCGATACTTGTAGTCCGTCCATGTTGCATTGATGACCACATCGGATCTTCGAAACGTCATCCACATGCCCACACCGGTGCGGGCATTCGCTGCCATCCAATAGCCGGGCACATCCATGAAGTGTGCCTCCCACCCGGCCCCGACCGGGATCTTGCGCATCTCATTTGGACCGGGGCCCGGTATCATGATGAATGAATGCTTCGCATGTACGTCGTCAAGCACCATGTAAGGATGCCATCGCAGCCAGATAGATTTCGGCTCTTTGGAAATGTTGGTGTGCCGAATGAGCACCGTGAGCTGCGTGCTCTTATCGTGCAGTCGCATCTCTCGCTCGACGCGCAAGTGCGCAGCCTGGCAGCTCGCAAAGATGGACTGATAACCCTTGCCTTCCTTGAAAGACGCCTGATACGGTTTCGCCCCCATCCAGTTCGAAGAAGGATCGGCCGGGTGCAGGCGAGTGACATCCTTCCACGCGTAACCGGCCGCGCCTTTCTGTGTCGGCCCGGTGGCAAAGTTGGTGTCTGTGCGCTTGTCCGTGTATTCGGTGATGGCCGCACCCGCGTTCGGCCAAACCTTGATTCTTGCGTGCGCGTTTTCAAGGACGAGGTAACGCTCGCCATCGCTGGTTCTGGTTTGGGCGAACGCGAGTGAAGTGAGGACAAATGAAAAGTAAAAGAATCGAAATTGCTGCATCACTTTCATGCTCGGTCTCGTTGAAGATTCCCCGGCCGCCGAAGAGGGTTGCCAATGTCGCATGACACTATCCTGAATCACCTGTGGAGCAACCTCCCCAGGCCGCCAAGGTCTGGTGTGTCTTACGACAGTTCTACTCCTTCAACTGCGTGGCAAGCCCTGTCATTTACCCATAAGTCCGGCTGGGCAATCATCGTCTCTAATGAGGCCACTGGCTTGCCCAGTGGAGTGTCACGCTTTTTCCTCGCGTGAAGTCAGTAATGA
>JASLXP010000310.1 GCA_030740295.1 Planctomycetota bacterium | reverse complement strand
AAACAGATCAGCGAGGCGGAAGACCTTCTGCAGACGGGCGTCGATGCCGTCCTGCTTTCACCCATTACTGACGAAACGTGCACCAAGGTCGAGGATCTCTGCAAGGCCAAAGGGATCCCGGTCATCGTCGTCGACGTCGGGCCGGGGAAGGGCGACTATGCCTGCCTCACCATTTCCGATAATGCAAAGGGCAGCTACCTTGCTGGCAAATACATCAAGGACAACGCGAAGGCTGAGGGCCCGATCAAAGTAGCGTGGCTTCAGATCCCTCAGGAGATCTATGCAGGACGTCTCCGCTCGAAGGGTTTCAAGCAGGCCGTGGATGAATTCGGATTCGTCGTCGCTGCCGGCCCGCAGGTAGCCGCACACCGAAAAGATGTCGCCGTGCAGACGATGGAGGACTTCCTGGTAAAGGCCCCGGACCTCAACGCAGTCTTTTGCGAAAATGACGAGATGGCGCTCGGCGCCCTCCAGGCAATCAAAGCCGATCAGAAGCTCGATCAGATCATGGTCGTTGGATTCGATGGCAACCCCGACGCGCTTGAATCGATCAAGAAGGGCGAGCTGGCAGCCACGGTCGCTCAAGACCCCGAGCTGATGGGTCGCATGGCCATCGTCAATGCCTACCAGGTTTTCGCAGGCACGCTGGATATCAATGCCCGGCAGGATATCTATGTGCCGATCAAATTAATCACACCGAAGGATGTGAAGGGGGAATAGGATTATCTCCTCTACCGTCTCCATCTCCTTTCACCAATCTAAAATTACGATTTCTCTCACCCCAAAGGAACACCCCTATGCCAATCGGAACAAAGAACAACGTCATCCCCGGCGGAGGCACACACCACATCGCTATTCAAACCCGAGATTGGGACGAATCCATGAAGCTCTACCGGGACGTCCTGGGTATGACAGTAGCTGTTGATTTCGTCAGTGGTGGTGGACAGAAAATCGCGCTTCTCGATACTGGGGATGGAAGCCACATGGAACTTTTCGAACCGAAAGAGAGCACGCCCAAACCAGATGAAGACGCGCCGAACGACCCTGTTTCCCATATCGCCCTGGCCACCACAGACACTCACGCGGCCATCGAGCATGTGCGTGCTGCAGGATACGAGGTCACCATCGAGCCGAAGAGCCTGGACCTCGGAGACTGGCATGTGACGATCGCCTTTTTCAAAGGCCCGTCAGGTGAAGTTGTCGAGTTCTTTCAGACGCATTGATTCCGAGGCTTTCACGCCTCTCCTGCGTCTTCTTCATCCTCATCCAGATCGAAGAGCTTCTGGGTCGTATTCAGCACCTGGTAACCATCCCCTTCGGCGACTGCATCGCGGATGGCCGAGATAGGCTTGTTGAGCATCTTGTTGATGATGCGTTTCGTCAGGTATTCGATCTCTTCCCGATCCTTATCCGATATCTCGCCGAGTTTGTTCAGGACCCGTTCGAGTTCCTGTTCCCGAATCCCGTGCGCGTACCGGGTGAGCTGCGAGATGATGGGGCCTGCTTCGATGATGCGCCGGTCACGAATGAATTCGCTGACCTTCTGCGAAACTATCTGCCTGCAGGCGTCTACCTCACCTTCGCGCTCCGCCAGGTTCTGAGAGACGATCGTCTCGAGGTCATCGATGTCGTAGTGGTAGACATTATCGAGTTCGTTGACTGCCGGATCGATGTCGCGAGGAACGGCAATATCGATGAGCACCATCGGCTGGTATCGTCGGCTGCGGAGAGCTTCACGCACGTGATCCGGTTTTACGATCATGTCCTGCGATCCCGTGCTGGAGATTACGATATCCGCTCTGCCCAGATTCTCGGCAAGGGCATCGAAAGCTACTGCCTCGCCCCCGAATTTAGCGGCGAGTTCCTCTGCCTTTTCAAAGGTGCGATTACTGACGAGCACCCGTACCGCGCCTTTCTCCACCATATGCGTCAGTGTGAGCTCACTCATCTTACCCGCGCCGAGCACCAGGATGGTGCGGCCTTCGAGATTGAAAATCTTTTCAGCAAAGTCCACGGCCACCGAGCTGACTGAAACTTTCCGCTGGCCAATCTCGGTCTTTGAATGGATGTGCTTCGCCACGGAAAAAGCGCTCTGGAAGAGCGCATCGAAAAGCCTGCCGATCATGCCGTGCTTCTTTGAGAGATGATAGGACTCTTTTACCTGCGCAAGTATTTGCGTCTCGCCGAGAACCATGGAATCGATGCTGGCCGCGACACGGAACAGATGCTCTATCGCGTCGGTATCTCGCTTCTTGTAGAGACTCGAATCCAGGGCGCGCGGATCGATCTCATGGAAACAGGAAAGGAACTTCTCGAGGTCGCCGAAGTGGACGCTGCTCTCCTCTCTAGAGGCGTAGATCTCTACCCGATTGCATGTAGAGAGGATGACCGCCTCGTCCATGCTGAAATCGGACTTCAGCGCGGACAGGCCCTGTATGATCAGAGGGGTATCGAACGCAAGCTGCTCGCGTACCTCTACAGGCGCCGTGCGAAAATTCAGTCCGATAGATGCCAGCTTCACGGCTGCGGCCCTCCCGCTACGACGCCCATGGCGTGCACGTTATCCACGCTGAAGATGATGCCCAGAGTGAACAGCACCAGCACGAAACCCATGATCGTAATGAAGGCGATTTTCTTCCCGCGGAGCGCGGCAAGGAAACGCACATTCACCGCGATGAGATACAGAATCCACGTCAACACGGTGACAACGCCAAGCGGCGTGCTCACCCACTCGACAGGCGAGGAGCTCTTCGCTCCGAGGCCGACGGCAGCCGCGATCAAAGAAACCGTGTAAAGGGTGAATCCGAATCCAATCGCCAACACATTCATCCGTTCCAGCGCCGCCAGCGAGGGCAGCCGTTGAAAGAGCTTGCCCGTGATTTTGGCTTTGAGATGGTGCTCCTGGACCAGGTACATCACGCCGGTAACACATGCGACGGCGAATGCACCGTAGCCGAGCAGCATCATGACCCCGTGCACCATCCACCAGCCCGAACGGTCGGCATCCGGTTGCGGCGGCACCACATGAATGGCCTCAGCGACAACCGCAAGCACTACGACCACCGGCATGAAGAAGGAGGTCAGAGCGGCGGGCTTCTTGAACAGGTGATAGCCGATCAGGAACAGGAGCACTGCGCACCACGCCATGAAAGACAATATCTGCGAAGGCCCTGAGATCTGAATTTGTGATTGGCCAACCCACTCCCAGCCCAGCGAAAGTGAATGCAGCACGAAGCCGCCCAACGCGCATGCCGCAGGCGCCGGATTCTTGGCCTGCTTTTCCCCCATCAAATCCCGGAGCGCGATGACGCCTCCGATGAGATAAAGAAGAGTTGCCAGAGCAAACATCTGAGCGATCTGTTTTTAAAAAGACTCGTTAGGCCGGCATGAAGCGCCGGTTTTTTGCCATGAACCGTCTGCGCGGGCTAACTTCTAGCAATTTCAGGTAAAACCGCCATGAGGGACTTCTTCTCCTTCCCGTTGACTACCGGACCGGCTGGGTTAGATTCAAGCTCTGCTTTCAGGAATCCCGATTCCTGAACCCACTAAGATGAGAGCCCGGAGCAAAGCACACCATGTCGTTTCATGATATCTATGAGATGCAGCGAAGCCTTAATACCCGCACAGTCGGCAAGCCGGTCGATGATTCCATGACGGAGGAGGAACGCCTTCAATGGATGTTGAATTACAACCTGGCCCAGCAGCAGGAGCAGGCTGAGCTTGTCGATTCCCTCGACTGGAAATGGTGGAAGCACGGCGAGAATGACTGGAAAAATGTTCACATCGAGCTCATTGATGAGCTGCACTTCTGGATGTCCAAATGCCAGGTCGCCGGCCTTGCATCAGAAGATATCATCGCGTTGTATAAGAAGAAGAACGCGTTGAACTGGAAAAGGCAGGACGAAGGTTACAGAGAAGGCACGTACGAAAAGGTCATCGACGGCAAAGAAGATAACGAGGCACTGCACGAAACCTGATGCCAGAAGAAAGATCCAAACTGGAAGATGCTGCAAAGAAGCGAATGCACCCGCTTCTTGTCACCGCATACTTGCTCCTCATTGCGTGGTGTGTCGGCGCGTTCGGATGGATTTTTCGTGAGATGACCATTCAGCATGGGATATTCGAAGGCATCGAATCCCTGAGGAAAGAAGCCTCCGACCAGGCCCGGGCGAATATTCTCGTGGACGTTGATAACGCGCCTCTCTATATCGTACAGGAGCTCCAGCAGGAACCGGTGCGATCCGTGAAAGTGCGGTTAGCTTCCGTTCTGGAAAAAGCCATCGGACGATCACCTCGAAAGCTCGATCCAGGAAGTGTGTTCGCCGTGTTGAGCAACGAGGTCACGACCCTGGAAAAGTTGCTCGATGGCAATCTGCCCGAGATCGACACATCCTGGCTGACAGACAAACTGCGAACGCGACTGAAAAGTTACCAGCGCACTTCACAGCTCGTGATGACGTCGGAAGAGCAGGATGCCCTGATCGAAAGCGCCCGGCAATCCACCACCCAGTTCAAACCTGAGCTGACCCCGCAAGTCGTTTATTTTGTCCAAAACCGCTGGTCCGATCTGAGCAAGGAAAGAGAGAACCGGATTGTCGATTTTGTTGATTCATTTCTTCGCATCAATAACCAGGCAGGCGATGAGAGTGAAAAGGAACAGTTCATTGATCTCACAGTGACAAACATCCGTTCCAAGGGACAGGATCTGCTGCCGGAAGAAAAGAAATGGCTGGCGACAAAGACGGTCGAGTTCCTCACAGGATACCTGCCCGAGAAGCCCTGGAAGGCAACCGTCATCAAAGCCGCGAAAAACTACGCCCTATACGGCTGGACTCCCCTCATTTCTGAAGAGGAACAGCTCCTGGAACAGAGCCTCGCGCTGAAAAAGGAATACCAGCTCCAACGAGCTCGTTTTGCTGAAACACTGACAATATCTTTCAACAACCTGGTCGAAGCTGACAGCGATGTCCCCCGCACTCTAATCACGGAGATGGTCAGCCTGTTCAGCGATCTGAATCCTGAGATATCGGAACAGGTTTCTGATTCCCTCATCACGCTGACGCAAGTACGGCTGAAAAGGCTGGCCAGCCAATTAACTGCCTTCAGCCTGGCGAACCCGGATTCCACCGTGGAGGACGCGCAGTTGGACGAGCTCGTAAAGGTCGCCAACACACGAGTCCAGGACGTGATTGTTCTGCTTCGAAAGACACTCTACCGCGAGCAGGTACCCTCGGTCATGGCGGTGAAGACTCGCACGAAAACCAAGGAAGAGCGAAAGAAAGAGCTGGAACGCCTGCTCCGTGTCGCCCGGATCTCCTGTGCAGATTCCCTCGGCCGCGTTGGATTAGCCGCCCGAAAAACCGCGGAGGGCATGGATAAAAAGTCAGGATCGCTCATGAATGACCTGGTAGTTGAACAGGCGCGCAAATCACTGAAAGGAATCCTCGGCGACGCCAGCCCCAAAGTGGTCTCGGCCGCGCAGGCCGCATTGCGCCGGATTGATACTGGTTCGTAGTCACTACTGGTCCTGGCTTACACGGTTTCGCAGCAATTGGCTTTTCTGGCGGGTTAGGAACATAGACCCACAGCCCCAGGCCTCAGTTCATCCAATCATGAAATCCCCATCAGATAAAATCATCGTCTATCTATCCGTCATCTGCCCTTTGATCCTCACCGGCTGCCAGGGCCCGCAAACGCCGGAAAAGATATACACCACCAAAGCTGAGAAGAGCTACCTGGAAAAGATCCGATCATTCCTCGATGGCGGAGGCGACGTTAATTTCGCGGACTCCAAAGGAGACACGGAACTACATAAAGCCGCATACAAGGGCCACAAATACGTAGCCGAGACCTTGCTCGAACGCGGTGCGAATCCGAAAGCGAAAAATGAGAACGGCAGAACGCCGCTGCATTACGCAGCCATGTACGGTCGCACAGATGTTGCTGAACTCTTACTCGGGGAAGAGATCGATGTGAATGCCAAGGACAACGACGGCCTCACTCCTCTTTACTGGGCGAACAAATACAAAAGAAATGAAGTAGCAGAGCTGTTAGCCCAAAGCGGCGGAAAATGAGATGGCCGGCCTGTGCGCATTCCGCGCGATGACTGTAGGCCCGGATTTGGAGTAACGGCTAAATGAAGCCGGGTCTTCGAAGCTGAACCAGTCTCATAGGATGAACTGACTGGATTGCGCGATAGCTCATAGCTAAATCACTCACTGCTGTCAGGCCTGGAAAGCCTGTCCACCACATTCTGCAAAGAGTATCCCACAAATAGATAAACCAGGGCGGCCGTATGCATCACGATCCTGGCCTCCGGGCCGGTCGTGCCGCTGTAGAGCCATGCGATGGGGCCGATGAGTAAAGCCACCCAGATCCACATTAGTCTGTATGGGGACGCTGCCACCACAAAGTACGAGGCGATGATCAGCCAGTACAGAACGTGGCTCTTTCCTGCAAGCCTTGTCCAGCAGTGTTCACCCACGAAGATCGTGGTGAAGGCCCGAACAGTTCGTTCAGTCAGTTCAGCCGGCGAAAGCTGTCTGAAAAAGAATTCGAATGATGAAACATCGGGCCCACCGTACGCGTCTCGGTTCATCTGCTCTTCTGTTATGCCGCCTTCTATGTTTACTAATTCGTAGTTTCGATAAAACTTGATGTGCCGGTTCACTGCATACATGGGGTCACCGAATTTGAAGCCGCAATAGACCAGATAAGGGAGGATGGGCCCGGCAGCGAGAACCGTGAACTTCAGGAAAGATCGTCTGTCCCAACCCCGTCTCCAGAGCGCGAACGCACCTGCCGCCAGGCAAAACCAGAGTGAGGTCAATCGGGCCATGGTCGCCGCGGCCGCAGACAGTCCGAGCCACAGAACATGCCTTCCCTTCTCCGGCGGCTTTGTCGTGAACGCTGCCCAGGTCATCGGCAGGAGGGTTATCGTGAACAATTCGAGACGCATTCCCCTGGCCCCGCTCCATGCCCATTCGCCGCTCCCTGCGATCAGGATGGCCGCGGTCATCCCTGGCAGAACACCCCACAGTTGCCGCCCCGTCAGATATAGCGCAGGGATCAGAACGACGGAGAGGATGTATGTCAGCACCCGCAGCGAAGAATCTGAATTCCCGAACAGGATGATGCTCAGCTTTGAAGCCAGAATGAAGAGCGGCTCCCGCTCCTGGCCGTCATAGACCAGCCTCATCTCGCTGGCGATCTCCCTGTACCTCAGTGCGTCAGGGGCCGGAGGCTCGAAGCGCATCTGATTGAGGAAATCCCAGCGATAGCATGCGCCAAGAAAGGCGATCAGTGCAAGGAGAATCCACGTCGAATTCTGCCGTTGACCGGAATTGAAAAGACAGGGAATCAACGCTGCAAGGGCCAGCAGAAGCCCTATCACCACTGCAAACTCCAGCAGCCCGATCGGAACGGCCCAGGCTATCATTACCAGCAATGCCGCAACTACTGCGGTCGCATGTGGGGGCTTGTAGCGGGGGAATGCAACCGCAACCTGCCAGACACTCACGAGGCACAACACCGCAAACGGCGGCAAGAGCAGCCAGGCGAACCTGTTTGGGGCGCTTCCAATGCGGATGCCCTTGAGGACGGCACCATCGGCATCGCCATTCTTCCTGACAGCCATGAGACATTGCCCGCCCTCCGGACAGACCTGAAGCAGATTGACGGGCCCATCGTTGACGAGAGAAGAGGCATCAAATTCTTTGTGAGGCCACCCGAAGCTGAATTTCCAGCGCGGGGTATTAATACGTTGAGCCGGAATCTTGATGCGACCTGGATCGCTGGCCGGCAGCAGCATGAGGCCGGCCTTCAGTTTGCCCTTGCCGGCTTCCGTCACTTCCAGGTCGAAAAGGAATTCTCTGAACCTCGATATCTGGACTGGGAATGTGATGAGGGAATCCGGCGCCGTCCCGAAACCCAATCCTCCGCTGGTACTTTCCCAGCCCACGAACTTCGTAAAACTATCGCCAGGCAACACAGCGTGAGGATCAGAGAAATCAATCACGAACTCGGTCGGGCCGATTCTGGCCAGTGAAATCGCGCCGGCGAGCGTGATGAACAGTGTCCCCACAGCAACAGACGGCCAGCAGTGGTTCTTGCTGTATTCGATCGGTTTCAGCATAAAACAAGGCAGTTGATGGCGGGGATTCCATTTCGGATATTAGCGCACTCGCGGATCAGCATCTCGGCTATTTCATCTCGATTTTCTTCTCAATCAATCAACCATGAGCAAACTGAATATAGGCATCATCGGCGCAGGCGGCATCGCAAACAAACTCCATCTTCCACAGCTTATGGACATCGACGAAGTCAAGGTCGCTGTCGTCTCCGGCCGCAAAGAGCACCGGCTCAAGATTCTGTGTGATCGTTTCGATATTCCGCGCTGGACGCAAAACTACGAGGAAGTGCTGGCGGATGATTCGCTTGATGGCATCGTCGTTGCCACACCGCACCCGCTTCACGTCGGGCCCGGCATCAAGGCCATGGAGGCCGGTAAACACCTCATGATGCAGAAACCGCTTTGCGGAGATATGGACGAAGCCAATGCATTCGTGGATGCAGCGGAAAAATCGGCCTCAATCGTTTTCTGTCTCCCTCATTTCGCGCCGGCGATTTATGCGATGCGGGATCTGTCTGCCAGAGGCGACATCGGCCAGGTTTCCGGAGCATACGCGCGTACGAGCCACGGTGGACCCGAGGTCTACTACGCTGAGGTTTTGGATGCCTTCGAAGAAAAAAGTGATGAGCTGTGGTTTTTCGATGCGAAGCAGGCATCGGTCGGAGCGCTTTTCGATATGGGTGTTTACGCGGTCTCGTGCCTGGTGGCGATGATGGGGACGGTGAAGAATGTCATCGGCCGCGTGAAGACAATCGCGAAGCCCACCGAGCTCGAAGACGTGGCCACCCTCATTCTGGAATTCGAAAACGGCGCGCTCGGTACCGCCGAGACAAGCTGGTGCGATCCCGCTCGCACGGGACAGATGCGCATCCATGGAACCGCCGGCAAGCTGACCACCCCCGGGGAAGACGGCGCCGCCCTTTCGAAATGGACCCCGGGCTCATATACCAGGGAGGACATCCCACCGACTCACGAGCCGGTCGATCTGGCGCCCTATCAGACCGGGCACGGTCACGCCCTCTGGGTCGATTGCATTAAGAAGGACACGAATCCAGAGCTTTCAAATGCGCATTCAGCTCGGCACGTGACGGAGGTCCTTCTGGCCGGTCTGAAATCATCGGAAGAGGGCAGGAGTGTGGATATCGGGTCTGGCATGCTTTAAGTCCCTTTGACCTGTGCGAACCGGTGCGTGATCAGGAAACACAGAATCAGGATCGAAGTTACTCGCGGATGAAATCAGTCAGCCCCAAATCCGCCGAAAATACTCGATAACCGCATCTGCAGGCATCACGTCGCCGCCGCCGTGAACGTGGTATTCGTATCTGTCGGCCTGGCCGAGGGCCTCGTACTGGGCCTCGAAGATGGGTCTGAAATGAACGGGACTCTCAGCGTGTGAGGTGGCGTCTTTTTCTCCGTGCCCTGCGAGCATCGGCATCGGGCAGCAGGCGAGAGCCACCAGGTTGCGGTCGCAGATCGAGAGCATGCCGGGATAGATGTGGCAGATGTCCTTCATGCCCACGAAAGCGTCGAGCTTCGAAGCTGGATTCAGGTTGACTGTCTTTTTGCCGAAGTCAGCAAGGGCGGTGATTCGATCTGAAAGCAACGCGGTCTCGATGCTCAGCCATCCACCGAGCGAGACGCCGGTTGCTCCGATTCTGGTTTCATCGACGCGGGGATGCCCCGCCAGGATTTCAGCGGCAGCAATGCAGGCCATCAACTGGTGAGAGCGGGTGGGGCGCCCCCAGGCAAGTCGCAGCGTTCCGATTTCAGGTTCATCCACTCCATCTCCGAACGCTCTCGCCAGGTAACCTGAATCGATCTTCTCGATCGCGATGCTGACGAAGCCGGACTGTGCGAGCCGCGCGGCTACGCCTTCCTGGTAGCTTTCCAGGTCGATAGTAAGGTCGCGCAGCCCATGCGCTGAATGACCTGAGAACACGCACAGGCCCGGCCGCACTCTCGAAGTTTCTGGCAGACAGATCACCGACGGCACTGCGTCTCCTGTTTCGGCAATCTCGATCACTCCTACTTCCATCTCGATGCCGTGCCGCTCAATGGTCTCAAGCAACCGGAATCGAAAACGATCCTTCAGATGGCTCTCTTTGCCTTTCGGGTTTCTGACGGCCCATGATTCCAGACCGAGTATCCGCTGAAGATTCTGAATGATGTCGTTCCTGAAGGTTTCAAACTCATCCGGAATCATCGGAAAGTCTTCGTCCCGATACTTCCGCCCGGTTCGATTTTCTGCCAGGACAACTTCCACGGACGAGCGTGTCGCTGGCTTGAAGATTCTTGCGAGAGCGTCGTTTTCAACAGACATGAGTTTTAAGGTCCCTCTTTCTGGCCATATGCCGTTGATTGTCACGATCTGTCGCAGGGAAGCGTGACTCTCCACGGGGCAAGCCGGGCAAGCCCGTGGCCTCCTTGGACCAGAGTTAACATTATCAAGTTAGAGGTCAGCTCAGATGCAGCGGCAAATCGTGAGTATCCGCATCGGTTGCGACATCTGTTCTGTATACTTACTGCATTCGATGAGTTTTCGTAAACCGTGATTCACTTATGGGAGGCAGGAATATGCGCCGAGGAGAGGGGCGTTCGCAAAGGAGACAATCGATGATCTGTTTCCGGCAGACGACAGGATTCCTTTTGCTTCTGCCCTTGTTCATCGCAACTGACCTGGTCACCGGTGAAGGTGCAGGCCCGCAGAAGCCGATCTGGATTGATGTTCGCACCGCCGGAGAATTTGAGGCCGCGCACATCGAGGGCGTGATCAACATTCCGCACAGCATCATCGGAGAAAAGATCGAATCGGTAACCAAAGACCGAAAAGCGACCATCTATCTTCACTGCAGAAGCGGCGGCAGGGCCGGCGTCGCACTCAACACGCTGAAGAAGATGGGCTACACGAATGTCGTCAATATCGGCGGATTCGAGGATGCGAAAAAGAAATGGGCACAGAAGAAGTAAATGGTGGCTCAGACCGTTGCGGCTTGCCCTGGCCTTTCCCACAGGCCTTCCCAGCTTCGTTCACAAGCAGATCAGGTAAGCACACCAAATCACGTGCAAAGCGGGTCAATTTGGATTAAACCCAACGTCCTGCCTGATAATCATCCGGGCAATCTACGCCGGTTGGGAACGTGATGAAGACCTCAAATACTACTGGCACAAGTATGATCTCGATGTCGTACCTTTCGATGACCGTTGGTCTTCATGGGGATTCAAGGAGGCCCTTGAGTTGGCAAGCGAAGGCGATGAGGCTGCACTCTTCTTCCTCGACCGCACGATCAAGCGCGAGGGTGATACGGAAAACGCGAGAAGGGTGCTGGAAGAATACGAGCAACGGCCGGTGGCCGCCTCGCTGTAAAACTCGTGGAACCTTTAACCATTGGCTGCCGAAGAATTACTCAAACGCATTCTGAACGCCCTGCTGCAGTCCGGCGTCTCTACGCTGACTGTACTGGGTATGGTAGTGCTGCCGATTGGGCTCTGCTGCGCGGCCCTCTACTTCATGGGCACCTGGCAGAACAAACGTCTGCTGGAGACTTTTGGCTGGCGGGGACTGCTGGTGACCGGCTGGATAGGGACGCCGGTTCATGAGCTGAGCCATGCGCTGGCTGCGATCCTCTTCTGTCACAAAATCGATGAACTGGTTCTGTTCCGGCCGAACAAGGTCACCGGCCAGCTTGGCCACGTGCGGCACTCCTTCAACAAGAAGAATCCATACGCTACGATCCTGGGCGGGTCGGTGATTCCGATAGCGCCGTTCTTTGGTGGTGCGGTTGTGATCTTTCTGCTCACTCTGCTTCTCTCGCCCGCGCTGCTGCCGACGCGTGGGCTTGGGGATGATGCGTCGCCACTGACCGCGGAGGTTCTGCAGGATACTTCGTCCTACATCCCGCTGGCCGCGCGAAGTTTGAAGCACATGCTCAGTTTGAAAGAGATCGCCGAGGCGAACGAGCTCTGGAGACAGTGGCAGTTTTACCTTTATCTTTACCTCGTCTTCTGTGTGGCGATGTACCTCTCTCCGAGTGGCCCTGATTTCAAGAATTTCAAAAGGCCGGCCCTGGTGCTCCTGGCTCTGCTGTACCTGTCAGACCTGATCCTGAGGCTTTGGGGCGAATCCTCGGTGCTGGTCGTCGAGTACCTCTGGACGCCGATGCTGACGGTGACGAGTCTGCTGACCTTTGCCATTGGCATTTCGTGCGCAGGGACACTCGTCGTGGGGCTTTTGACGTTCGTGGGGAATGTGCTGTGGGGGAGGTAGGGGGAGGTGAATGGTGAATTGTGAATGGTGAATGGTGATGCCGAGACAGCGCTTTACAGCGCCTGAAAGGCCCAGATCCGATTAAGATAACGATTAAGAAAGAGGTGAATCCTCTGAAGTTGGCATCTTCTGCCAACACCCCCATCACTCCAACACTCTATCATTCCAAGACTCCACCATTCCAAGACTCCATCACTCCAGCGCTCCAACACTCCAGCATTCCATTACTCCACCATTCCAAGACTCCATCATTCCAAGACTCCATCATTCCAGCGCTCCAACACTCTAGCATTCCAACACTCCAGCATTCCACCATTCCACCACTCCACCATTCCACCACTCCGCACTATTCCGTAGCCGCGACTCACCATTCACCATTCACCATTCACCATTCACCATTCACCATTCACCATTCACTTCCTCTCACTTCCTCCCCCTTCCGCTAGCATTTCTCAGCTTCTCTGCTTCGATCCCGCCCCATGAAACTTCTCCCCGCTCTCCTCCTCCTCCTTTCTTCAGCAAGCGCGCAATCAGGCGGGGCCTCCGCGCTCATGAAGCGAGGGCTCTATAAAGATGCCGCGCGCATTTTGCAGAATCAGGTCAAAGGCAAACCGGATGTCGAGGTGCCCACCAAGCACCTGATGCTGGCCGAGTGTTTCTACATGATGAAAAAGTTTGCGGAGGCGAGGCCCTATTACCAGAAAGCCCGCGACAACCTGCCGGAGGGCGGCAATCGCAAGGTCGCCGAATACCGGCTCGCATGCGTGGCGTTTCGGCTCAAGGATTCGGAGGGGGCACGGCAGCGCATCGATGAGTTCGTGCGCGATTATCCGAGCGACAGGCGGGCCGGGCCGCTGATGCTCTTCAAGATGCAAATCATTGCGAGAGAGGGCACAAAATTCCAGCCCGAGCTCGAGGCGGCTCACAAGGAGATCCAGAAGAACAAGAGGCGATTCGGATACGCGGTCACGGTCGCTGCGGATAACGTGCTTACTGATTTTTATGTCGAGCACGGACAGGAAGCGAAAGCGAAGCAGCTCTACATGAGCATCGTCCACGGCTTCCGAAACGTCATCAACCAGTACGCAGCACAGGGCCGTCGCATGCCTCGGGGACTCGAGAAAGCCCACGACAACGCGGCCATGCAACTGGGCGTCATCGCCCTCAAAGCAAAGAATCTCATCGACGCGGCGCGATGGCTCGAAAATGTCCGTTACGACGCCACCCTCAAGCGCAAAGCAAAGCTCGTCCTCGCGCAAGTCGCGTATCAGAAGAAGGATTTCAACCGGGCCATTGGCTACCTCACCGGCGGCGGGTTCATTGATACCGTGCCGGCCGGCGCGATGAAGTCCGACATGTATCTGCTGCTCGGGCTTTGCGAGAAGGCGAAACCAAAGTCGAATGCCGGCAAAGTGCTGGAGTATCTCGAGAAAGTCGGCGAAGGCTCGAGAGGTTTTCAGCAGGCACAGTCGGCCATTGGCGACGTCCAGCTTGCCCGTGAGAACTTGCTCGAAGCGCTCGAGGCTTACGAGAAATGCGTGAGCTCGCCCAAGTATGAACAGAACGCCCTCTACAGCATCGGCAAGCTGGCAATGAAACTCGCGGCCCCTGAAAAGGACGAAACAAAGCAGAAGGCGCTCTACACCAAGGCGGCCCAGAACCTCAGCAAGCTTTCAATGAAATACCCGTCCTCCACGCTCGTGAAACAATCCAGCGAGAATATCGATGCGCTGCTCAGCATGGGCTACGAAGTGAATGTGGTAACGACCGATCGTGAGAAGGTGATGCGCTGGCAGAAAACCGCGAAGGAAAACGCAGGCACCGTGGCCGCGGCCCGCGCGCTTATCAACCTGGCGCGCCACCACAACAAGGCCGTGATGGATAAGAAAATGACGAAATTCCTTCGTGCACCAAACTTCGCCGAATGCGCCAAGGCCTGCGACGCGCTGCTCGATGAAAAGGTCTACACCGGCAACGGCCTGGACGCAGCCGAGTGGAAGAGCATCCGCGTCGAGGCCCACTACTACCGGGGCGTCAGCCACCTGGCGAGCGACAGCCCGAGCAAGAACGTCAAGGGCAACATTCAGCCGAACTATCTGAAAGAGCCCAAGCTCTCCATCGCCATGAGCGACCTGCAGACGGCGAAGGAACTGGTGGACACAAAGCGCCTCGACCTCGTCAAGAGTATCGAGTTGGCCCTTCTTGAGACCATGTTCAAATCGGAAGAAGAAGACAACATCAAGAAGGCCCAGGCCCGCTACGAAGAGCTCGCCGGCGATTATGGCAACGACGTCCGGTTTCAGAAGCTCGGTATGGATATCGCCGGCTGGTATCAGAGGAAGGGCCGTCTCGCTGAGGCTGCCGGTGTCTATCGCGGCATTGCCGAACGTGCCACCGTCCTCACACAGGAGGAAACCCTGCAGTTGCTTTACCTCGCGGGCCAGCTCTTCAGCCGCGCCGCGCATGAGGCCCGCAACGATCCCGGCCAGACCCGTTTCGGAATCTACATCTATCCCAAAGAGATCATCAAGACCGCGGTCATCCGAAGATCCTATTCGCCATTCAGGAAAAAGATCCGTGTACGATGGCCCCGCGGGGCACAGACGATTACGGGAGAGACCGCGCTCCGCGTCGTTTCAAAGGCATCGGGCATGCCCTTCGTCTGGGCTGAATCCAGTGTCCCGGAGAGCGCACACGTCTACCTGAAAAACAAGCAGGTCAGATTCAAAAGGTTGACCGGCACGGTCGACAGTTTCCTGCAGCAGATACTGGACTTCAAGACCTACAAAATGGAATTTGACATCGGCATCACCAACCGCGAGCCCACTCTGAAGATCGATCCCACCCGGGTAGAGCCGGATGTGGTGATCATCAAGACCATCGAGATTTTCAACCCGGCAAACGCGCACAATCGTTTCGAGCCCACCACGCGAAAGTACGGCACCTTTCGGAATGTGCACAAGGGCAACGCGATGATGTTCAATGTGGTGGCTCATTTCGAAGAAGTCACCAAATGCAAAGTCCTGTGGGCTGAGGGCGTGGAAAAGGATGACGTGCTCGCAGCGGAGTACAAGGCCGTGCCAGGCATCGCTGACACTCAGAACCTGACCTGTGCGGATACGCTGAATCGGCTTCTCGAGCCTCTCGACCTCAAATTCAAAATTGTGCCGCGCAACAAATCGGTCGAGCTTTATGACCAGGGCAAGGACGCGTTCAATGAGATCCGGAAGGTGAATCCAAAGAGCGAGTTTGGCGAGAAGTCCCTCTTTCAGTTGGCCATCAATTTTTATCAGCAGCGGGATTACGAGCGCATGAAAATCGTGCTCAAGGAATATTTGAAGATGTTCGATAATCCGTCTTACGCTAATTACTACGGAGCGTTCTTCTGGGTCGGCTGGGTGTTCGAGCACGAGCGGAATTTCCGCGAGGCGACCAAGAACTTCACCCGCGCCGCGTCCGAACGACTGGTCATTTATAAGCCGGACGCGGACGAAGAATCCAAAAGCCGAAAGCAGCTCAAACAGATGCTTTCATATGAAACGGCATTCTCCCTCGAAGAGGTCGTCAGCGGCGAATTCGAAGACAGGCGGCTCGATGAAGATTTCCTCGATTTCATCCGGGTGAATTCCAACGTGGACATCCGTCTCGATGAAAGCGCCAACGGGATTGAAGTGCCCATCAATCGCGAACCTTTTGAAAACGTCCAGGTATTTGATGTCCTGTGCGATGCTATCGAGCCGCTGGGGCTGAGCTTCCGCCCGGAAAACGTCTCACCCAAAATCGCGCAGAAAGCCTATTACCGCATGGCCTCGTCCTACAAGAAAGACGGCCGCATGGACGAGGCCCTCACCAGCATCAACGCTCTCTTCAATCGCTACCCAAACTCCCAGCGCAAGCGCGACGCATACAAGCTCAAGCTGGAAATCCACAAGGGACTCAAGGACTACAGAAGCGTCCTCGCCACCCTTGAAGAAATGAAGCTGGAGCTCGGCGATGACCTGGAGGCATACAAGGTTGATTACGAGCTGGCGTGGATCTATTTCGACCTTTGCCAATACAAACGGTCGGCCGAACACTTCAGACTGTCGATGGCCGGCACGGAAGATCTCGACGAGCGTTTCAAGATTCGCGAGGGATACGCCAAGGCCCTTTTCAAGGCCACCGAACTGAAAGATGCCCTGCACCAGTATCACATGCTGTCCATGGAAGAGCCGGTCAAACTCCGTGCATTCATCGATCGCATGATGGTCTGGTATCTGAAGCGGGCAACGGGCATGGAGTCCAGCACCAACCTGCCAAAAGAGGCCGGCGAATTAATGCGATGGTACGAAAGCCTGAATGAGAATGAAGTCCAGGCGGTGGACCAGAACACCGTCGCAAAGGTCACCTGGATCTATTTCGTATCAGCGATGGTCGACCTGACTTTCAAGGACACTCAGGCAGCCATCAAAAAATTCGAAGCCACCGGCAACTCTCCCGACGATTGGCTCGCAGGCGAAGCCAGCTACCAGCTCGCCCTCCTCTACATGAAGACCAAGCAGCTTAAGAAAGCAAAAGACACCCTTGAGTTTTTACTCTTCACCACAAGGTCCGCCGAATCCGAAGTAAAAGGCACTTATGCTCTCGGCCTCTGCCTTTCAAACCTTGGCGACGCGGAACGCGCCAAGCGCCGATACGAAGCGGTCGTTCAGCGCTTCCCCGATTCTTACTATGCCGACCGCGCAAGACAGAAGCTGGGCCTGAAGAAGGAGCCGGAGGAGGGAACGAAGGAAGAGGGGAAGAGGTGAATGGTGGAATGGTGGAAGATTGGAATGGTGGAAGATTGGAGTGGAGGAAGAGCGGAAGGGAAATTTAGAAGTTTGAAGGCCTGACGATTAGCAGGCTTTCTTACTCATTACTCATTACTCATTACGCATTACGTGCCACGCCCATGTCAGCTTACTCCTCCGAAATCCAACTCAGCACTCGC
>JASLXP010000309.1 GCA_030740295.1 Planctomycetota bacterium | reverse complement strand
ACCTTGGGTAGTCGGAGCCGACCCGAACTCCAGTCACGTGCAGCCCACCGCGACAGACCTTGACATCATCGAACCAGGCAGTGCCCGTGGTCCGCCGGATGAAGACATAGGCCCGGATTTCCCGGACCGGCTTTCGCGGGTAGAAGATTTCAGCGTTGTATTCCCAGTCGTGAGTTCCCCGTCTCCAACGGCTGGTCTTGGCCCACCATGGGCTGCCGTCCTCGTAGATAATGTCGAGATAGACGCAGTAGTCGCCGCCTCCGCCAATGTTCTCGGCCTTGCTCCAACCACCGACAATAACGGGGCGCCGGTCCGGCTTTTCGTACAGGATGATCTGCACGGCGCCCATGCCATCCTGATCGCCTCTGGCTGTGCACCGGAGCGATCGTTTGCCGCCATGGAAGATCTCGCGATCGGTCTCATACCCGCGGCCATAAGCCTTCCAACCTTCAGATTTGTCCGGGGCCCCCTCCTCAAAGCCCGGATTTGCGAGCTCGTTCGTCGCCTCTTCGGCGGAGGTGGGAGCGGGTACCCAGATCATCACGAGCAGGAAGAATTGCAGCGCCGTCAGGATCGTAGACTTCATTGATGTGCCTTCCGGGAAGACGATCTCACCGAAGAGAGAGGAGCGGAGAACGAGAGGCGAAGAGCTTGGGTCGAGGTGGAATGGTAAAGACCAAGAATTCAGATCAGAAGTAGCCCCTCGGAAACTTGTTTTCGCTGCTGAGGCACTACAATCCCGATTGGATTCAGGACACCTGCGAGGAGCTCAGCTTGGAATCGGGACCCACGGTACGGAAGCACTTCGTCATGGCAACATTGTCAGTCATTCTGATTTATCTGTTCGCCCCTTGTCTCGCGGAACAGGAGAAGCCCGCGCCGGGTGACACACCTTGGGGAGAAACGGTGGACGGGCTGCAGGGCCGAGCCTGGGTGGAACAGAACCAGGTCTTGCTTGCCTCCAGATTCAAGGTGCATTTCGAGTTGCGCAACGTTGGAAAGAAAGAAGTCACAATCCTCAGGTATGGCTATCCTCATCATGTCCACGTGGAGTGGCTCAGCCGAAAGGATCGCTGCCACTGCAAGAACCAGCCAGGCTCCGGCATGTCGATCAGGATGGAGTCATTCCAATCGCTGAAGCCCGGAGCGGTCTTCCGGGGCGCCCTGCGTATGGATAGCCTCAAGAGCCAGTTTGCAGAAGCCAGGCCGGAGAAGGCCCGACTGCAGGTGGTTTATTTCGTGTTCCCAGCGCAGTTGCGTTCGTTTCCGAATGCATGGGGAACTGAAGAGAAGAGCGATGCCCTGCGATCCATACGTTCCAACGTGGTGGAGTTGTCGCTCGTGCCGCGTATGCCTGGGGATGCCTATTGGTCACACTGTGACAAGGCTGGTTATTCCCTCGAAGATGCCTGGGTGATGGCGGATATCGTCGCCAGGGCGCGAGTCACGAAGACTCCTCGTGGCCGAGGCTTGGTCTTATCTGGCTATCGAAAGGAGGAGGAGCGGACCTTCATGTTGAGGGAGGGGATCGGTCTGGAAATCGACCGGGCATTGAAGGGCGAAGTGAAAGAGAGAACGCTGCAGGTGAGTTGTCTCACTGACCCGGCCTGCGAGCAATTCGAGGCGACGGGACAAGAGGTGGTGGCTTTCATTTCCGCTTTGCCTCGTGACGGCGGGGGCCACTTGAGGCTTTTCAAAACGATTCCCGGTGACCAATTGAACGAAGCTGCGGCAGAGAAACTCGCTGCCCTTACTCCAGGACCATGGGGCGAAACAGAGAGTGGCCTCGCATGCCGACTGCTCGGACCTGGAGATGAGATCAGTGCCGCCGGGAAAGCTCTTTTTTCAGTCTTCATGAAGGTCGTGCCGCAACCCAATGGGAGAATTGCGTACCTCGACAGAGATTCCGCTCGAACGGTCATCCACTTCAAGAACACCAAAACCGGCAAGGAGTGGGAGAGGAGTGAGTATTACTATGGACCTTCGATCTTCCCGCGTGCCAGTGACCGCACGCACATCGCAGACGAGCCACTAAGGCCGGTCAAAACACGGATCAGCCTCTTTGATTCTGTGGGGCAGGAGGTCCCTCCTGGCGATTACTTCGTCCGGGCTACTTACAGGCAGTCATTCTCGGAAGGGACAAAAGAGCAGTTCCCCTGGACCCGGCAGGCATGGTCAGGGACGATTCATTCTGGAAAACTCCGATTGAAGGTCGTGCAGGCCGAGCCCGTGACCAAAGAAGTCTCTGTCATCGCTGAGATTGCGGCGGATCGTTCCGAAGGAGTATTGGCGCTGCATGGCGGCGGAGCCAGGCGGGAGGTCATCGCGCTTGAGCGGACCCCTGGCCTTTACCTGATCACTCACCGTGCGCTTACGGTGTTTCACAAAGGCGAGCGAGTGGCGAGAAGGGACTCCTACGGGACGGGAACCGGCGGCACCAGCTACCTCTCGGGATTGAGTCAGAATTGCATCGACCGCCACGAATTAAAGTTAGTCGTGGATATTAGAATCTGGGAATCATCCAGATTCGGGAAAGGCTACTCCCATCGCAGGCCGGATCAGCCGGTGTTGTGGAAGAAGAAGCTTGAAAAGACACTGCCGTCAGTGATGTCCGATCAACCCATGTACGGAGACTGGGGCGAGCAGGAGAATGGTCTGAGGTCGAGGCTGATCCTCAGCCATCAGAGCGTTCGGAAGGCGGACGAGCCCTTCCTGTTTCTGGACGTGCGAAATGATTCCGGAAAGCCGGTCACTCTGTTTGGGGGGAAAGGCATGGCAGCAAATCTGGCAGTCATCGGTCCTGACGGCAAACGGGTCAAAGCCCTGATGTCATTCGTGCCGGAGGATATCGGTTGGTGGAACGTGTCTGAGGGCAAAGAATCCAACTCTTTGGCCCTGGTAATGAAGAAGGCATTCAGCCTCGAACGGCCGGGGGATTACCGAATCGAATGGAAAGGAGGAAAGGTCGAAGGACACCAGAAGGAACCCGATGCCGACAGGACCTTCCGCTACCCCCCGAAAGCGCCTCCGGTATCACTGAGAATTGAGTAGGGTCGAAGAGGGCTCGCCGCCTGATCCATCATTGCCCAGCCGGTTGCGAGTTCCAGTCAATCGGCAAACGCCTTTGGATTGATTGGGTAGCTGCCGCATTCATCCCGGCAGCGTTTCATCTCCATGATGTTCTCCAGCTTGGCCCCGACCGCGAGGGAATGGGTTGAGCCCATGATGAAGCCGCCTCCCGGGCCGGCGTGCTCGAACGCGTAGCGGGCATCATTGCGGATATCCTCCACGCTGCCGCTGATGATGTGCTCGTGCCAGATGCCGCCCCAGAGGCAGATGCAGTCGCCTACGCAGCCCTTCATCTCTCCGATGTCCATCCCGGCCGTGGCCTGGATGCTTTCGTATGCGTCGTAGACTTCGGCCAGTTCGTTGAGGATGGGTTTGGTGTGGCCGCAGCAATGTTTGAGGACCTTCAGTCCGAGACGATGTGCTTCGGCGACGTGTGCCTTGTGCCAGGGATAGACCATCTCGCGATAAATCTCCGGGCTGGCCATGAGGCCCGTATTCGATCCGAGGTCGCCGCAAGGCATGATGCCGTCCACGCCGAGCTGCGCCTGGAGTTTGACTTCTCGCAGCATCTGCTTGCCTCGAAGCTCGGCGATCTTCCGGCAGATTTCCGGGTCGGTCAGCAGGCTCATCCACGTATCTTCTTCCGTAGCGCCAAAACCTGGAAAGCTCAGGTCCCCCGACAGCAGCATGATGAAGTGGGTGTCCTTCATCTCTTTGACCACGTGACGAACTAATTCCCAGCGGGAATCGTTCGGGTCGCCGAGCGGCTGATCTTCCAACTTGTCGATCTGCTCTTGCAGGCTATCGAGAGTCGGCGGAGTGTAGCCTTCCGTGTTTCGTATGTAGGGCATCAGGTCATGCGTCGTGGCCGAGATCCGGAAGAGACTGCCACGGTCGTCCCGGTAGGTGCGGTCGTCGATTTTTTCCATCGCCTTCGGGTGATGGCCGGCGGGTGAGTTTCCGCCGACGGGGACGATGTCCATCTCGAGCGCGCGAACGAGGTCAGGGATGTCCCGCTTGTAACTTTCAACGATTTCATCTCGTCGTCCATCCCAGTATGCCTGGGTCTGGCGGAACTTGGCCGAAACCAGTGTGGGTCGTCCGAGTACGTCTTCGTAAACGTTGTAGTCAATCGAATGCTCGCCCCAGGGGACTCGATCCGGCTCCGTGTGATTCAAGGCGGCAAAGACTCGTTCTCGTGGTGTCATGTGATTGGATTCAGAGAGATGAAAGCTCCCAGCGAATTCAGTGGAAAAAGGCTTCCAACGAATTCAGGGAAACGGCGATTGAAGAGGCCTGAGGGAAAATCGATCAAGCGGCGACTCCCGCGGCACGGAGCAGGGCGTCGTATGCCCACATGTCCCATTCTGGCTCGACGCCGATACCGTGCAGGTCACCGTAGTTTTTGAGAATGAGGAAACCGTCAAATAGCCGCACCATCTTCTCCGCTTCCGCTTCGATGAAATCCCGGTCTCCCGTGGGGAGTATCTTCTGGATATCCACGGGTGACCAGAGAGCTACTTTTCGTTCCCTCAATTTTTCAGCCAGTGCGGGCATGTCATAGACCGCGGGCTGATCGAATTGAAAGCAGTCGATACCGGCATCGATCAGGTCGTCCAGCAGTTCCCAGTTGTACCCGCAGGAATGCATGAAGACTTTCATGCCGCATTCGTGAGCGGCGCCGGTGAGTTTTTCGTAGTGCGGTTTGAAGACGTCACGCCACATCTTCGGGCTGAGGAGCAGCCGGTCCTGAGTGCCGAGGTCTTCGCAGTAAAAGACTCCTTCTGCGCCCGCATCACCGTATCCGCGAATCACCTTTACCAGAAGGTCGGTGATCATAGAATGCATGCGGTCGATTTCTTCGCGGAAGGCAATCAGGTCCATGAAGTAGACTTCCATTTTCCTGAGGTATCGGCTGGAGGCGAAGACCCAGCCAGGCATGTAGGCCATTTTGAAGCTGTCTGCAGGCCGGGCGAAGACCTCTCTCATGGCCTGGAATCGACTTGGATTATCGAAATCGGGCAGCCGCATGGATTCAAGTTGAGACCAATCCGGAACAGCCGGTTCGTAGATTTCCCCGCCAGCGCTCAGCCCCACCAGCCGGTGCCAGATGTTGCCCCACTCGTCGTCGTGGTATTCGACATTCCCTTCAGTCCACTGTTTCTTTTCATAGGTCTCCGAAGGCCCCAATCCACATCCGATGACATCATTGAGGCGTCCGCCGGAGAAGGTGAGCCCCGGACGGTCCGGCGTCGCTTGAGATAGATTTGCCTGGATGATTTCACGTGGTGTCATGAGCTATGTTCGCCCGGGGGGAATTTGTGCGCAGTCGAAACTCAAAGGATTAACCGGAGTTGCTCTGCAAACACGCATCCAACGCACTGTAGCGGCTTTGCCCCACTCTGGCTACCGGCGCACTGAATAGTGCGGGCTATATGGTCACGTTCACCCGGCCGACATTATTGTCCTCATTCTTCTCCAGTACATTGTTTTCAGGATCGACAATGATCTCCAGGACATATTCCCCGGGCTCGAGATCCTCGACGTCGATGGTTTGAGGATCCCAGATGACTCCTCCCAGGCGAGCCGGATAATGGTCGGCCCAGCCCACGGAAAGGCCCTGTCCTTTACCTGTACCGCCGAACCCGCGGTAGATGGATTCAAGACTGCCTCCCCTGAAGTCCGGATCGGTATAACGGACATGGTCGGTCACGCGGAAACCCATCTTGATGCCTTCCCCAACTACTTCTCCCGGCTCACCATCCGGCCCCACCTTTCGAAGCCGAAACGCTCCGTAGTTCTTATAAAGGTACTGGTGTTGCCTACCCCACGCTCGTGCGAGGTGCGTGCCGGCGGGCTTTGAGGTCTTTGTACCGTCCCCATGGTGGATGACTTGGGTGGTCGGCCGTTCTTCATCTTCTTCATTTCCGCCAATCTGGAGTTCCAGAGGCCCGTCCCCCACGTTGGCGGTAGTGGCGCCGAAGCTCAAGACTTTTCTACGGGTTCTAGGATGGGCGACCACTTCTGCCCGTTCCGTCCAGAGTAGCCACGGGATCAGATCTGGCAGCAGGGGGTCGGGGCTGGCTTCAGGTTCTTCCTCTTCCTCAAATGTCTGAAGGGCAAAGTCAAGATTCCCAAAGGCCGGCATAGACTGAAATGAGCCGGTAAGAAACAGGTCGGGCATGCGCCACACGAAAGCGGGATTGGATTCTGCTGTCTCGTCGGACGATTCCACTTCACTGGGAACATATTCGGCCTGCTGCGGGACGGCCGATTCCACTTCACTGGGAACATATTCGGCCTGCCGCGGTACGGACGATTCCACTTCACTGGGAACATATTCGTCCTGCCGCGGTACGGACGATTCCACTCCACTGGGAACATATTCGTCCTGCTGCGGGACGGACTGCGCGGGGGAATCGGTCAGAGTGATCTCCGCAGTTGTTTCCGTCGGAGTGATCTCCGCAGGTGTTTCTTCCTGGGCATCGGGAACAGGTTCCTGTGGTCTGGCCGCGGCGGTCAGTTGTGCCAGATAATCCTGGGTGATCGTCCAGAGCGATGCCGTTAGGGCCATGAGAAATCCTCCAATGACTACGGAGCCTGTAATCTTCAAAACGAGCCGGGCTTGCTCTTAAACAGCGGGGCTCACCTTTGGCTCGAAGCTCGTTTATGCGAGGAATGCAGCTCCTTTTTCTTGAGTCAGAAGCTGATTCTGTGGGAGTATCGAAAGATGATTCCAAACGTGAGGTTTTAAGTGAATTCCGTTTTCAGGCTGCGCCGTGACGAGCCCAACTGCGCAAAGATTTCTGTGGCTTGCGCAGCGAGAACGCAGTAATTACCGGTCTTCTGGGGTGACGCTTTCGTGGTCGATCCGCTTGTGTCTCAAACTTCATACAAAACCTAAAGCCGACAGATTCCCCTCGATAATGGAATCGTGGTTACTCGCGACATTCAGGCAGCGCTAGAAGGGTCTCTTATGACTAGCTCCGAACTCAGCAGCAGGATTGCATTCAAGCCATCTCCCCCTGACATCCAGATGCCCAGGCAGCGGATCCCGGAACCGCCCACCTGCCCGTGCTTCGTCACCACTATCCCAGCGGAGGGCAAACTCGAGGACCACCTTGACCTGAGCGAAAAGGCAGCATCGATCCTGGCACCGCCACCTTTCGTGTCAAGCATCACTGGCCCGTCGGCACCTGCCGTGGAGGAAGAACACGACGACCATGACGATGATCATGAGCATGACGAAGTGTCCACGACCGGGCCCGCGCCGCGCACGAGTTCGGTGTCTGGACCCACTGTCGAATGGCAGGGAGCACTTCCCGAACTGGAACTCCATGTGGAGCCAAATCCCGAAGGAGGCTGGAACATCTCGACGCACGTGACAAATTTCAGCTTCTCCCCGGACCACGTCAGCGACAAGCACGTGCCAGGCGAGGGGCACGTTCACATTTATGTGGATGGTCGGCTGGCCGCACTCACGGACAGTCCTACCTACCATCTGCCGTCTCTTACCCGAGGCGCGCATGTGATCACTGCCACACTCAGTGGTAACAACCACTCTATTTACACTGCTGACGGCAAGCCCATCAGGATGGACGTCCCCATTAGCGTGTCTTGAGTGGCCAGGGCAGGTCTCGATCGGCTTTCCAGGCTACAAGTCTTACTGGTGGTCCAACGGCAGCCTTCGGCCGCAACCGAGGATGAGGTCCAGGGCTCGTAACCTTTATCGTAATCGTTCTCTTAATCTCCTCTTTTCGATTTGGTTGGCCGCGACATGTGGCCACAGGCTGCCAGATTCGTTCGTAAAAGTCACTACCCGACGTTTTCCGGCCTGAAAGGCCAAAACATAATAGCCCAGGGCACCGCCCTGGGTGAGTGATCTACGCCCGAATTAGCCCTGAAAGGGCGTTACAAATTTTTGAGGCCCAGCATTCTGTGACGCCCCTTCAGGGCAGGGGACGCCTCTCCATTCGAACCCAGGGCGTTGCCCTGGGCTGATATGTTTGGCCCCTTCGGGGCGAGGAGTGTTCAGCATCGACTTTTTACGAAAGAATCTGCCAGCCTGTGAGCCGAAATAAATCAGATGAGCCCGCAGGCTGGCAGCCTGTGGCTACGCTGGTCTGTTGCCCGAAGGGCCAGTTGTTCTCAGCGCAGTCTGAGAAAAACCCCAGGCCTCTTCTTTGGTTTTTTGGTCTTTGGTGTCGCCTTGTACCACCAAGCAACGAGCATCGGAAACATCCTGACCTGACACCCCTGAACAGTTGCGATTAAGAGCAAGCAATAACACGCACACCTTGCAGACGTTCAGCGGCAAACCTCGACGTCACCAGGTGCGTTCTTTCAGTAGCTCCTGAATTGCCTCCCGCGGCACCGACAGTTCCTCCATGTGGTCTTCCAGCCATTTCGAGAAATCGGCTTCGATGTCGTCCGACCACTGCGTATCAATCTGCCCCGGCGTATATTTGCCCTCGGCCAGCCGCTGCTTGCCAAACTGGTCTCGCAGCCGGACCAGTTCAGATGTCTTCACCACCTGTTCGGCCAGGTGAGGGGGAACGAACACCACGCCATCGTCCCGGCCCAGCACGACGTCTCCAGGCATGACCGTCGCTCCTCCAATCCTGATTGGGCAATTGACGCCGGTCATCATGATCGTGGGCGATGCGTAGGTAGGGTGATAGCCTCGAACGAAGCTGGTAAAGCCTGCGATCTCCCATATGCCGTCGATGTCTCGCACGGCGGCGTCGTGGACCACACCATTGCCGGAATTGGCAAAAATCGCGGTTGCCAGATTGTCACCCATCACAGCGCCCTGATCGATCTTGCCGAAGACGTCGGCCACGTACACATCTCCCATGACCAGCATATCGATGGGCCATGAAATCTGGTCGCCGATGCAGCCGCAGCGTTCGCCCTTTTCATCCATCAGCTTCCGCATGGCCGGACGCCGCGGCATGTACATGGCAGTTAACGCCCTGCCCACCATTACCTGCCCCGGGTGTGTGCAGACCCACCCGCCTTCATACTGCCATTGATATCCCTTGCCGCGCAGAACGCCCCACGCCTCTGTCACAGTAACCAGTCGCATGCGTTCGAGCAGATCGTCCGGCACCCGTGGCCTGCCATCAGGAAAACGTTCCCCTGTCCACTCGCGGGTGTACTCGATCAGTTCCTCTTTCGACAGGTTCAGCGGGCAGAATTTCTCGTTACTCGCAGGGCTCTTTTCACGGGTCGGTTCTTCGCTCATGGCAGGTCTCTGAAGATGATGGATGGAGGTGGAATCAGCATAGATAGTCACTACCTACCTACTTACTTACCGCACGTATTTCGATAATGTTGAAAGACACGAACGAGGTTCATCTCTGATCGGTGACCGCGTATGAGCCTTCGATGTAAGGGAAGCGATCTTCCAGGTCATCAGCGAGTTCGACGCCGAGCCCGGGCCGGTCAGGCAGCTCAAGATAGCCGTCGCGGATTACGGGCTTTTCTTTGAGAATCTCCCACTGCAGGGGGCCCTGAATCATGCAGAGCTCGCAGAATCTGGGATTGGGGAGCGCGGCGACGAGGTGCGCGTTGGCCATGGTCATCAGGCCGTTGTGCCAGTTGTGAGGGACAAGGTCGACTCCCCATCGATGAGCGGTTCGTCCGATCCGCAGGCATTCGCTGATGCCGCACAGGCCGGCATCCGGCTGGACGACGGAGTATGCCTTCTTTTCCAGGTAAGGCTGGAACCGTTCGAGAGTAGTGGAACCCTCACCGCCGGAGATGGGCATGTTTACTGATGCGTTGAGCCGGGCGTATCCGTCTATCTCGGAGGCGGGGATGGGTTCTTCAAACCAGATGAAGCCCAACCGGTCGATCTCTGCTGCAATCACGAGGGCATCGGCTTCCGACAGGCGCATATTTCCTTCAAGGATCAGCTCCATCCGGCCGTCCACTTCGGCGACCAGTTTTTCGATGAGCTGAAGAAAGCGATCGGGCGTGACGCCGTCCCAGTCCCAATGAGTGCCGATACGGAATTTGAATGCGGTGAAGCCATCCGCGATGTACTCCAGAGCTTCGTCAATGAGTTGTTCAGGCCTTTCCCGCCAGTCGTAACGGCACCCGCTTGAGGCATAGAGCCTGACCCGTTCCAGGGGCTTTTCGGCAAGCAACTGGCTCACTGTTTTTCCTGATGCTTTGCCTCGCAGGTCCCACAGGGCCGAATCTACGCCGCCCACGGCTGCATCGTATGTTCGATTGCTGCCGTTGGGATGCGGAACAATGGCAGGATCCTCCGGGTCGCAGCCGACCAGTTCGTGGCTGAACCACTCCATCTGTTCCCGAATCAGAGGAGGGACCCCGTAGGCACAGGCTTCACCTATCCCGTGATGATCGCCGTCCGTGTGAATGACCACGATAGCGCAGTCGGCCTTGACCGATCTGGCCGTGGAAGTGATCCATTGATTTTCCGGTTCGTGAGGGCGGGACAGGCAGAGAGTTTCGATGCTGGTGATCTTCATGAGGATGTCGTGAGGAGAAGAAAGCGGATGGCGGATGACCGCGGATTGTCAGGCGGACAGCAGATGAGGTTCCCCGGAATCCAGACCTACTGAGAAACGTAACTCTTCAGAGCGGCGGGCCCCTTACTTTTCGTCTTTCTCTCTGCAGGCGAGGTCGGGGAAAAAATAACAGCAACAGCCGTCAAAGAAGCCGGCCTATGCAAAATTTACGTCTCCCGCTCACCCCCTCCCTGCATAATCTTCGCAGTTAATACGAAGTTCACAGAAAAACTGACAATAAGTCTAAACAGGTGAAGCAGGTTACGAGACTCCCCTTGGCATCTTCGGAATCCCAGACCGGCAGTTCGTGAAGTGTTTACTGTCCAGCCGGCTAAACGGAGAATAATCAAATGGTAGCCTCACCAAAAGTCTCTCAAGACTACAGCACGACGATGACACCTCCGCCGGGTGCCTCATCCGGCCCGGCCCAGACAGCACAACCTGCCGCAATCGCACCGGCCCCAATGGCTACGGATTCTTCCGCTGTAAGTGAGGAAGCCATAGTCGCATTGCATGAACACGGAAACCACGATCAGAGCCAGAGCGCGGCAGGCAAAAGCGCCCCAAAGTCTGACCCCTTGATCACCTTTGGTCCGGGAAGAGGACCGCATTGGCACATCCGAAATGATTCAGCTCTTGAAGTGGTCGACGATATCGCAGGGAGTGCAATCGTAAAGAAAGTCGGAGAACGTAAGGATGGTGACATTGTAAAGATCGAAATGACGGCCCAGGAAGTCATTTCAGAAATTGCTCCAGGCATCAGCTATCGCTACTGGACCTTTGATGGTGAAGTTCCCGGGCCATTCCTGCGTGTCAAGGAAGGGGACACCGTACATCTGACCTTGAATAGCCACCCTTCAAGCACCCACCCCCATTCGATTGATCTGCATGCAGTGGCTGGACCGGGAGGAGGAGCATCGCTGACAGGCGTGATGCCGGGCAAGTCAAAGACGATGCAGTTCAAGGCCATGAAGCCTGGACTGTTTATCTATCACTGTGGAACACCCAATGTCCCGCTGCACATGGCTCAGGGAATGTATGGTCTCATCCTGGTCGAGCCCAAAGAGGGGCTTCCCCCCGTGGATAAAGAATTCTATGTCGTGCAGGGCGAAATCTATACGGAAGGGAAAATGGGTGAAAAAGGTCTCCAGAACTTTGACCCGGAAAAAATGCTCGCAGAAGATCCGGAATACGTGGTGCTCAACGGCCGGGTGAATGGGCTTGAAGGGCTGACCGCGGAGACCGGAGAGAAAATAAGAATCTTCTTTGGGAATGCCGGTGTTTCAAAGGTGTCATCCTTCCACATCATGGGTGAGGTATTTGATACTGTCTATCCCGAAGCTTCATTCGGTGACCATGTCCACAAGGACGTTCAGACGACATTGGTCCCCGCAGGCGGCGCAACGATGGTTGAATTCGTACCCGATGTTCCGGGAGGCTATGCCCTGCTCGATCATGCACTCGCCAGATTAGACAGAGGAGCGTGGGGAGCGTTGAAAGTAACTGGGGAGGAAAGAGAAGATCTCTTTTCGGCTGTAGAGAAGACTGTCGATTCCTCCGCGAACGGATCCACTGTCGAGCTGGAAGAGCCACCTGTGACCGAGGGTCCAACTGAAAGCGATCCCGGTGCTGGCACTTCGGCCACGGCTTCACCGGAGGGAACTTCCGAAGCCGGTCACAATAGCAGTCCAGCCGTGGATGAAGCCGAACTCCTGCTCCCGGACCTGATACCGTGGATGGCAGAGACAGAGAGGGCCCTCGTCACCACCGATCCTGAGACTGAGAAGAAAATCCTGAACTTCACCACCTCCTTCGCGAACATCGGCGATGCCGCGCTGGAGACAGTGATGGGGGAGGGAAATGAAGGCGACAGGCGTGCCGCATCTCAGGTCCTGTTTCACACAGACGGGACTCAATCCACGCGGGAGGCAGGCAACATGGAATGGCATGATTCCAGGCATCCTCATTACCACTATGAAGATTTCGGTCTCTATCGCCTGAGACAGTTGGATGAAAATGGAGAGCCCGGAGAGGTCGTCGCAGGCGGACACGAGGTCGGCCTTTGCCTGAGCGACTCAGTCAGATACAGCGAGGCCGAGGTGCCCGGTTCTTCTGACAAACGGATCTACCAGGACTGCGCAGCAGAGAGACAGGGCATTTCCGTTGGCTGGGCCAACGAACGACCTGGAAGCCATTTCGGGATGATTGTCACCGGACAGGCCATCGAGGTCGGCCACCTCGACCCAGGCCAGTACTACCTGGAGATCGTGGTTGACCCTGAAGACCGTCTCCTCGAAAAAGACGAAACCAACAACTCAGCAGGCATCGTCGTCACCATCTGATCCTTCCTGGATCGGACGATTTCATGGAAAGGGCTGCAAGACAGCCGGCGGACATCCATTTGCTTCCTGCTGGCCCGCGCCAGAAATCAGGCAGAAGATTCACGGCCAAATGAACGGGCCCTGCAAATTCTGCCGACAGCGGGCGCTCACGGCTAGCGCAGGAATTGTAAAACAGCCGTCCCCAAAAAACTTCCAGTCTGCCAAGGCGAAAGGAGTCAATCATGTCAGCACTCAGCGTCGAAACCACCGTGGGCGAAGTCGTCTCCGAGCGTCCGGGGCTTTCCGGAGTTTTCGAAAACCTGGGCATCGACTTCTGCTGCGGTGGAAAGAACACCCTCGCCGAAGCATGCCGGGAAAAAGGTCTCGACCCGGAAACCGTCCTCAAAGTGCTCGAAGCGTCATCGGGCCCGGCCGATACGGGGGCTGCCGTGAACTGCTCCGACATGACCATGACCGAGCTGGCCGACCACATCGAGCAGACACATCACACCTTTATGAAAGAAGAACTGCCGCGGCTCGATGAGATTGTCCGAAAGGTCAGCCAGGTCCACGGCGAATCGCACCCGAATTTCCGCGAGTTGGAATCGGTCTTCGATGCGCTCCAGGCCGAGCTGAGCCAGCACCTGATGAAGGAGGAACAGATTCTCTTTCCCTTTGTGCGCCAGCTCGAAAAATCCGACTCGCTGCCCTCTTTTCACTGCGGAACCATCGCCAATCCCATTAGCGTCATGGAGTTTGAACACGACAACGCAGGCAAGGCACTCGCACGCATTGCAGAGCTGACGAACAACTACACCCCGGCCGATGGGGCCTGCAGTACCTGCCACGTCATGATAGACGGGCTGCGCCGGCTCGAAGCCGACCTCCACCAGCACATCCACAAAGAGAACAACATTCTCTTCCCGAGAGCGAAAGAGGCCGAAGCCGAGCTAGCCGCTCGTGTGTAAACCATGACGCCCAGAGAAATAATCAAACGAGCAATCAATTTCGAGCGCCCCCAGAGGATGCCCGTTCAGATGGGAACTCTTGGGGTAAGTGACACCACAGGCCTCTCCGTCAGCCCCGCAGAATCATTCCAGCCTGAACTGGAAGGTGACGACGAGTGGACCTGTCACTGGGCCCATACGGCGATGCCGAACATGGGACAGGTCACAGGGAATCCATTGGAGGACATCTCCGGGCTCGACAGTTTTGTCCCGCCCGACTACACCGACGAAAGCCGTTACGAAAACAGCGAAGCTTCCCTTCAACAGGCCGAAACGGAAGGGAAATACGTAACCTGCGGCATCTTCATGGTTCTCTGGGAACGGATGCACTGCCTCCATGGCTTCGAGGACACGCTCATCGATCTCTATCATGACCGCCCCGCCATGGAAGCCCTGGCCGACATGATCGTGGACACTCACGTCACTTTCGTAGAAGAGGTGACGAGGCGTTTCCCCGGCCGCATCGATGGCTGGAGCATGACCGATGACTGGGGTACACAGCAGGCCGCTTTCATTCGCTTCGACATGTGGATGGATTTCTTTTTCCCGCGCTACAAGAAGATCTTCGACACGATGCACGCGTCCGGGTGCGATGTATGGGTTCATTCCTGCGGCAAAGTCAACGAAATAGTAGAGGGCTACATTCAGGCGGGCGTCAATGTGGTCAACCTCCAACAGCCACGCGCTCTCGGCATCGAGGAGATGGGAGAGCGTTACCAGGGCCGCATTACTTTCCAGGCCCTCGCCGATATTCAGGCCACCCTCCCGACGGGTGACACCTCCCTCATTGACGCGGATGCCAGAGACCTGATGACGCACTGGGCCTCGCCGGAAGGCGGCTTCATCTTCAGCGACTACGGTGACGACCGCGCCATCGGCATCCCCAACGAAGGCGTCAAGCCCTACATGTACCAAGCCTTCAGCAAGTGGTCGGAAAAGCTCTACGGCCAGGCCCTGCCGCCGATCCCGGAAGCGGCCGCCACCTTGTGATACGTTGGGATCCAGGCTTTACCTTTGATCATGCTTTTGATTTGTGCTTCTTTTACGCAGCGAAGTGGAGATTAAAAGCAAGATTAAAACTAAGAGGCCCACACACCTGAAGAAACACAAAAGAAAGTAGGATGAGCCAACCAGAGCGAGACCCCCGACCTGTTGACGAAGTCATCGAATCTGAAGGCGTGGCACGAGCCATCGGGCTGAAGTACGTGGCGAGTCTTCTGTACACCTATCGCTGCAACCTGGCCTGCAAGCACTGCCTGTTCAATTGCGGCCCGCACCAGCCTGAAGTGTACGCCAGCCACGAAGACGGCCTCGAGTTTCTCCGTCAGCTCCACGCGACGGATCGCGCCATCCACATCGCCGGCGGCGAAGCACTTTTGCATTACGACGAAGTCTTAAAGCTGTGCCGGGCGGCCAACGAAGAGGGCGTCGCTCCTCATTTTATCGAGAGCAACGCGAAATGGTGCGAGGACGATTCCATCACCCGCCATCGCCTCACGGAACTGAAGGAAGCGGGGGTCAAAGGGATGCTTTTCAGCGCGGACCCTTACCACCAGGTTTTCTTCTCACCGTCGAATCGCGTCCGGGCCTTTCAAATAGCAGACGAAGTGTTCGGGCGCGAGAACATTGCCGCCTCCGACATTTCACTCGTCGAACTGCAGAAACTGAAACAGATCGGTCGTGACCAGGTCCAGTTGGCGGATTACGTTCGCAAACATCAGCCGCGAATGGTCGGCCGGGCGGGTAATCATCTCGCCGGCTTTCTGCCGGACCGTTCGCTGGCGGACCTGACCGATGACTCTCTCTGGCACGGCGCCCACAGCGGAGAGAACTGCGCCAGGGAATTCGATCCGGAAACCATGTGGGAAATCCACATCGACCCTTACGGCAACATCCAGACCTGCTGCGGTATCATCGTCGGCAACGCGCATGAGACACCCTTGCCGGAACTGATGGCGAAGGGCTTCCACACCGAGATGGTCCGGCAGGTTTACGAGCGCGGCCCCTTCGGCTTGCTGGAGTTGGCTGTCGAGAAAGGCTATCAGCCGCTTTCCGGGTACGCGCAGAAATGCCATCTCTGCTGGGAGGTCCGCAAGTTCCTGCGGCCCTGGTACCCCGAGGCTTTCGGGCCGGCCGAAATCTACGAAGCGCCAGCCAGAGAAAGAGGTATCGGAAGCAATGCCGAGTAATTGGCACATCGAGTGCGACTAGCGGACGGATCACGCAATTTTCGAATATTTCTGATTCCACTGGTTCCCCATCGGGAGGAATCCAGCGGAACGGACTTTCATTTCCCGAATCTACAAAAGGAGACTGATTATGGGTGAAGGACTTGCCATCGTGGCCTTTCTGTTGATTGTCATTGCCCTGGTCCACATCCGGGCAATGCAGAGCGAACTGACCCTGTTGAAGGAAGAAGTGCAAAAGCTGAAGGGAGACAGCGAAGAGCCCGACGCTACAGATGCATGACGGCTGAAGAGCCAGCGCGGGTTCTGCAGCGGGGGCGACCTGACAATGTTAACTCTTGGAGGCCGCGGGCTTGTCCCGTGGCCTCGCAGGCCAGAGTTAACAAGCGTTACTCTTTCGCCCGATCGGCAGAAAGACAATATAGAAGGAAATC
This sequence comes from Planctomycetota bacterium, assembly GCA_030740295.1. The sequence continues at coordinate 17,010 of JASLXP010000309.1, read as the reverse complement.
ATCTCCGCGCTGAAGTACCACAGCTTGATCATGAAGAGCGCAATGAGCAGATGCATGGTGATGCCGGTGATCATGCCCCAGGGCCGGGTCCGCCGCGGGATGAGCCACAGGGGGGCGAATAGCTCAAAGTAGAGTGCCGCCATTTGAAGAATCCCGAAGACAAACATCGGGATGTGTTGCAGCGCCCAGAAGCCGATCGGGCCGTGATAGAGATACTGAAGCTGGCACCAGAACACATCGTCGCTGCTGAAGAGGTACCAGCTTCCATGAATCTTCTGAATGGCCGATAAGGAATACCAGGAGATCAGGAACCACTGGATGGTCCTCACCGGCCACGCGGAAATGAGGACCTCGAAGGCAGGAGGATTCTTCTTCGATGCCGGCTCAGTCACCGTCCCTTTTCGCCGGCGGGACCACCACGCGCGGAGCTTGGCGTCGACCGACCAGACCTTGCCCCCCGGCATGACTGACAGCATGACCAGCACCAGCAGGGCCGATCGGTTGAAGCTGTAGCAGCCAATCCAATCAACGAGAGAGACATAGGCGACCCAGAAAGCGAGGAGCCCGGCCGCGAGCCGGGTGAAACATCCCACAAAAAGCGCCAGGGCGAGAAAGTAAAACGATCCGACCACCCAGGGCATCATGGCATCGGACACCGGAGCAAAATAAAAAGGCTGAGCGTATCTGAGAATGGAGCCCGCTGTCACATCCAGGTCCGGCACGCGGGCGGGAGAATCGCCGAGGCATTCCTGGAGGTTCCACATCCGCATCGAGAAATAGGCGGTCAGCACTGCAGCGAATGCAGCTCGAAACGCAGCCAGAGGCCAGGCCGGAGTGGGCCCAAACCAGTAGGCATCCAGAAAGCGGAGTAGTCCTTTCAGACGATTCATTGTTACGAGAGCGCTAGAGGCCAAAAGGCCGGATCGGTCTGGAAGAGCTCTCCCACGAGAGCTCGAATAGAGTTTCATGGTCCAGATCCCATGACAGTTCGTTTTCCAAATCCCAGTCCGAGGGAAGCGTTACGGGCCAGGGGGCCTTTGGGGGCCCGTCATTCGAGACCGGCCGCCACACCCTTAAAAGGCGAACGGCCTGGATGGGCGATTTGATTGGGTTTGCGGAAGTATCAGCGGCGCCGGCAGCTTCGGGGTGGTCGTAACACTCTCGATAGGCCCGGCACACCTTTTCGAGGACCATACGCTTCTGTTTCAATGTCTCGGGGTCGTCCCATTCGTCCGGACCGCTCCGCATAACGAAATTCATGACCAGCAGGTCCAGTCGCGTCATCCGCCCGTACAGGTTGTGATGAAAAGGCGGGCCGTGGGGCACTTCCCGCCACCGCTCGCTCGAATCCTTCACTAGCACATGGTTGCTCGGCCATGATCTGAGCCGGTGGGAAAAAAGAGAAGAGAACTCCCAGAAGCCGTGAAGCTGCCACGGAATCTGTTCCGGCAATTGGCCAATAAGAGAGGCATAGGCAAAAGGCAGGAAGATGACCGCGGCCAGTGCCAGGGCGAGACTCTTTTCCCGCCAACTGACACGTATGGTCGGCGCTTCAGCATTGGATGCCTGAGGTTTTTCGTCCATTTTCACGCCCAGTTCCCAGAGAAGGTCATAACGGGAGAGATCATGGTGCGGCAGCGTCCGCGGGTGCGAAGAATTTCCCTGCCACTGTCCTCATCGAGCCGGCGTGCCCAAGTGAAACATCGAAGGTTGCGGCCGGCCCCGGGCCCAGATTCATGTCTGTAACAGATACCAAGTAAGCTGGGCTCTCTCGATTCAGGGCAATCATGGCAAGAATGAGAAACTCAGAACATTATCCGCTGGCAGCTGCTGCGATAGCAGCCCCTCAAATTCAATGCCGAAGCGGCTTTGGCACGGGGAATGCGCTATCCACTATCTGGGCCAAACGACATTTTCCACTGCCGAAGGAGCCGCTTGCTCTGCAGTATCGCAGAGCGGCGCCGACCATTCTCGGAGCGATACATCATGAGCACTGAAGAGACCACCAGAGATAGAGCCATCCTCCGCGACCTGGCGAAGCAGTATGCTGAAGCCTGCCAGAAAGAGGTGCAGAAAGAGCGGCGCGATCTCTGGCGGCGTCACAACAGCTTCCATTTTACCCGCCCACCCATTTACATCCGCGCCTTCGCCTGGCGGGAGATGGCGGATTCCCGATGCGAGTGTGAGGATCCCTTCTTTCGGGGATACGAAGATTTCTTCCGCCGGATGCGCTTCCTCGATACCGTCGATGATGATTACATTTTCGAGCCCTGGGTGACCGTCTCGGCCGTACGCATCACTCCCCCCGGTGGGATCTGGGGCCTTCCCGTCAAATGGGAACGTCCGGCAATGGCCACCGGCGCCGGCGTGTGGGACGCGCCCATCAAAGAGCCGGAAGACTTGGAACGTATGGTGGCATCCGACCATGTCATTGATGAAGAACGGACCCGCCAGAACGTAGACCGGCTCCACGATGCCATCGGCGACATCCTCACCATCAGCGTGGACAGGGGGCCCGTCTATCAGACATTCAGCGGAGACATCTCGACACACCTCGCCTACCTGAGGGGGCTGGAACAGATCATGTGGGACATGCTCGACCGGCCGGCGTTTCTTCACGAACTTCTAGCCTTCATGCGCGATGGAATTCTTCAGACGCATCAGGTAGCGGAGGACAAGGATGACTGGGCCCTGTGCAATCATCAGAACCAGGCCATGCCTTACGCCGAGGAACTGGATGACCCCGCGGCCAACGGCGGCACCGTCCCCCGCAAGCAGTTGTGGCACTTCTGCGCCTCTCAGGAGTTGACCGGTGTCAGCGCGCAGATGTTTGACGAATTCATGGTCCAGTATCAGCGGCCGATCATCGAGCAGTTCGCCATGTCCGCCTATGGATGCTGCGAAGACCTGACCGACAAGATTGACGTCCTGAGACAGATCAAGAACCTCCGGCGCATCGCAGTCGCCCCCGCAGCCAACGTCGCCAAATGCGCGGAGCAGATCGGTTCCGATTACATCCTCAGCTACCGGCCGAATCCCACCGACATGGTCGCATCAGATTTTGATCCTGAGCGGGTCCGCCGAATCCTCCGCCGCGATTTCGAATCGTGCCGGGGATGCTGCTTCGACATTACCCTCAAGGACGTCGAGACCGTCCAGAGCGACCCGGAACGGGTCCGCAAATGGGTGCAGATTGTTAGAGAGGTAACCGAGGAGGTATTCGGATGACCACGCGCGAATTGTGGCTGGAGATCATGTATTACGGCGAGTTCGACCGCATGCCGGTCATCCATTGGACCGGCTGGACGGAAACGATGGAGCGGTGGCACGAGGAGGGTATGCCCGAAGGCGTGAACGCCCACGAGTATTTTGACACGGTGCCGCATTGGGCCGGGGTCGGCGGTAATCTCAGCCTGCTCCCCGCTTTCGAGGCCGAGACCATCGAAGAGACGGAGGAGTACCGCATCTTTCGCGCAGGCGATGGCGTCGTGCAGAAGGACTGGAAGAATCGGAGCTGCATCCCCCAGTACATCGATTACACCTTGAAGACCGCGGCAGACTGGCCCGAATTCAAGAAGCGGCTGCAGCCCGATCCCGGGCGAATCTGGCAGACCATGGATGAGAGCATCCGAAATGCCGAGGAATCCGGATTGCCCGTTGTCCTCGGCACCGCATCGATGATGGGTTGGATTCGCAACTGGATGGGCGTGGAAAACATGTCCTTCCTGATGTACGACGATCCCGACTGCTACGCGGACATGGTCATGACGCTTGCGGACCTCACATGCTGGTTCATCGATCAGGTCGTTCCGAGGATGTCACGCAAGCCGGACATGGGCTTTGGCTGGGAAGACATCTGCGGTAAGAGCGGCCCATTGGTCAGCCCACAGATTTTCGAAAAGTGCGTCGCCGCCGGCTATCGGAAGATGCGCGACAAACTCGAAGAACACGATATCGATCTGCTAGGAATCGATACGGACGGCATGATCGAACCGATGACGCGCAACTGGCTGGACGCGGGCGTGAACGTTCAGTTCCCGGTAGAGTACGGCACCTGGAAAGCGCGGCCGGAGGACTTTCGGAAAAAGTACGGGCGGGAGCTCCGCATCGTAGGCGGCTACAACAAGCTCGTCCTCGAACAGGGCCGGCCGGCAATAGATGCCGAGCTGGAAAGCCACATCCCCCTCATGAAAGAAGGCGGCTTCATCATAATGCCCGATCACCTCATCACGCCGGGCGTCCCACTGGAGGACTACAAATATTACCTGGAACAGGTAAGGCAGTTGAGGTTCTAAACACGACGTCATAAGAAATGAGCCCATCCGCAAAAGACAAAGAAATCATCCGCAGCCTGGCCAGGCAAGTAGCAGAAATCGCCAGCCATCCCCTGCAGGAACAGAAGCGCGACCTGTGGACGCGCCTCAATCGTCTGGAACGGGTCCGGCCCTTGATCCACGTACAGGCCATCGCCGGTGACATCTGGCAGGAAATGATCCCGGACGATCAGTTACAGAGCAGCGACGATTTCTGCCGGGCGCAGGAGAGGGAGCTCCGCAAGAAGATTTACTGCTGGCATCATTTCCGGGATGACCGGGTCATCGACGATGTCGTCGCCTGTCCGATAGTGATTCATGGCGACATCAAGAGCATTGGATTCGGTATGAAAAGGGATATCGAAGGCCCCGGTAAGAGGCCCGGCTCGTACGCCATAAAAAACGCCATCGAAAAAGAAAGCGATATCGAAAAAATAGAAACCGAGCCCACGCTCTCCGTAGACTGGGAGGAAACCGAACGCCGCTACGAGCGGCTTTGCGATCTATATGGTGACACCCACCGGGTGGAGAAGCGGGGACGGGATTTTTTCTGGATGCCGGTGATGGACGAATTCATCCAGTGGCGCGGCATCGAGCAGATGTTCACAGACCTGGTCGACCGGCCCGAATGGGTTCATGAAGCATTGGAACGCATCACTCAGGGGCTTCTCAACAATGTGCTGCAGCACGAGAAACTGAATCTCCTCTCACCCGGCAACGGCAACACGCGCCTGGGCTCCGGAGGCTACGGCTGGACCGATCAGTTGCCTCAGCCGGATTTCGACGGCGAGCACGTTCGGCTTAAGGACCTGTGGGCCCGCTGTGCAACGCAGATTTTCACCGAAGGCATCTCACCCGAAATGCACGACGAATTCGCCGTCCGGTATGAAAAACGGCTACTCGAAAATTTTGGCCTCGCCACTTACGGGTGCTGCGAGCCGCTGCACAATAAGATGCACTACGTCCGCAAGATCAAGAACCTGCGCCGCGTTTCCATGAGCCCTTGGGTAGACATCGATGTGGGGGCCGCCGAACTTGGCAGGGATTTCGTCTACACCCACAAGCCAAACCCCACCATCGTCAGCATGGAGGACTGGCATCCGGAGATGGCGCGCGATGAATTGCGCGATGCCTTCAAGAAGACCCGGGAGAACATCGTCGAGGTCAATCTGCAGGACCTGCACACAGTCCGGAATCAACCCCACCGCCTGACGGAATGGACCGAGATGGCACTGCAATTGGCCGAGGAATATGCTTGACAGAAACGGAGCAGAGCTGAATCCGGTGACTCGAAGCCGGAGTTGGAGTCACGGCTTTAGCCGGGTCTTCGAAGCAGGAGTCGGAGCATTTCTCAGACATGGGAAACCGAATAGTACTCTGTGCGCCTTCGAATCAATGCCCGAGCGTCCTGAGAATTCAAACTGACTGATAACGAAGGAGATTTCTGACCATGTCGAAAATCCACAACGCTGCAATCTGTGTCGCATTTCTGACTGCCGCCGCCTGCTTATTCGCATCCGATGCCCCAACGCAGCCGGGGAAGACAACTGCCCCTGAGCTGGCCGTCAAATCTTCCACCGCAACCCTGAAGAACACCACGAACAAGCCCATCTTTATGTATGGATATGCCGGCAAGGAAAGCAAGATGCCCTTTCATTCATTCCAGGTGAAGAAAGCGGGCGTCTGGACGAATCGCCAACTCGGCTGGTGTGGGACGGGTGCGAGCCGGTTCGAAGTAAAGCCGGGCGAAACGATAACCTTCAAGATTCATGGCGGGCAGTTCAAAGACGCCACCGCATACAAACTCACCGTGAACTACCAGACTGAGCCCAAGGGCACGAAATACGAGATGGTCAAATCCGCAGCAGTCGTCATCGAGTAGGCGCATTACCTCGATTGACTCGAGCCCATCATGACCCGGGCAATTCTGGCTCACTCCTCATTGAAAGCGCGATTCGTTTGCGCTCAACGTCCACCTCGAGCACGGTGACCGTGACCTTCTGGTGGACCTTCACGATATCGGATGGCTTCTCCACATAGCGGTCGGCCAGTTGGCTGATGTGTACGAGGCCGTCCTGATGCACACCCAGATCCACGAAGGCGCCGAAGTTCGTCACATTTGTGACCACGCCGGGAAGACGCTGACCAGGATTCAGGTCGGTGATCTCATGCACCTCTTCGGAAAAGCTGAAGGCTTCAAATTGACTCCGAGGATCGCGGCCCGGTTTGGCCAGTTCGGACAGGATGTCCGTCAGCGTTGGCAGCCCTGCCCTGTCGTTGACGTAACGTTCAAGGTCTATCCGGGCACGCAGCTCCTCTTTTTCCAGAAAATCCCCGACGGCGCACCCGAGGTCGGAGGCCATGACCTTGATCAGGGGATAGCTCTCGGGATGGACCGCGGAAGCATCGAGAGGGTTCTTGCCGGCACGAATTCGCAGGAAGCCCACTGCCTGTTCGAAAGTCTTGGCGCCCAGGCCAGGCACCTTCAGAAGCCCGCGACGTGAAAGAAAGGGACCGTTCGCATCACGGTAATCAACAATACTGCCGGCCAGCTTGGGGCCCAGTCCGGACACGTAACTGAGGAGCTGTTTGCTTGCGGTGTTCACTTCAACACCGACCGCGTTGACGCAGCTCGTCACTGTGTCGTCCAGGGACTTCTTGAGCTGCTTCTGATCGACGTCGTGCTGGTATTGCCCCACACCAATCGCTTTTGGATCGATCTTGACCAGTTCCGCCAGGGGGTCCATAAGACGGCGTCCAATCGAAACGGCCCCGCGCACCGTGAGGTCATGATCAGGAAACTCCTCCCGGGCCACTGGCGAGGCGGAGTAAACCGATGCGCCACTCTCGTTAACCATCTCGACGAGAACGTCCGGCGGGAGGTCGAGGTCGCGGCAAAAGGCCAGGGCTTCCCGTCCGCCTGTTCCGTTGCCGATGGTGAGGGCTTCGATCTTGAATCTCTTAACGAGTGCCTGCAGTTCGCGGGCAGCTTCTTCTTCCCGGCGTTGGGGTTCGAGAGGAAAAATGGTGCCGTGATGGATGAGCTTGCCCTGGCGATTCAGGCAGACGATTTTGCAGCCGGTCCGAAATCCAGGGTCGACGGCCAGCACGTTCCTCTGGCCCAGCGGCGCGGCGAGCAACAGTTCGCGAAGATTGTCACTGAAGACGCCGATGGCTTCCTCGTCCGCACGCTTCTTGGCCGCGGTACGAAACTCGGTCTCCAATGACGGGGCAAGGAGGCGTGCATAACTATCGCACGCGGCCTCTCGCACCTGTTGCGATGCGGCATCGTGGCCTCTGACAAAAATGCGCTCCAGGACTGACGTCGCCTCCTGCTCTGGTGGCTGCAGTGAAATCGTGAGCAGTCCTTCATGATGCCCGCGAAGAATGGCGAGTATGCGATGGGAAGGGGCGCGGGGCAGTGGCTCGTTCCAATCGAAATAGTCTCGGTACTTTGCCGCTTGATCTCGTTTCCCCCGGGCGACTCGACTTTGGAGGATTGCCTTCCTTCCGAACAAGTTTCGCAGCCGGGCCCGGGCCTCGGAGTCTTCGTTGATCCTTTCCGCGATCATGTCTCGTGCACCCGCCAGAGCCTCATCTGCTGTGGCGACGCCTTTCTCCATGTTCACGTAACGAGCCGCTTCGGACTTGACCTCAAATCGGCCCTGCTCGAACAGCTTCCTGGCCAACGGCTCCAGACCTTTCTCTCTGGCCAGGGCTCCACGAGTGCGACGCTTCGGACGGTAAGGCAGATAGAGATCTTCCAGGGCGGCCAGAGTGTCGGCGTCTTGAATTTGGTTTCGCAGCTCATCGCTGAGATTCCCCTGCTCTTTCAAGGACTTCAGAATCGTCTCCCTTCGCTGATCCAGGGCATGGAGCTGATCCAGCCGGTCGCGGATGCCCAGAATGATCGTCTCATCCAGACTCCCCGTCGCTTCTTTTCGATACCGCGCGATAAAGGGGACCGTGGCACTCCCCGCCAGAAGCTTCGCAGTGGCCGCCACCTGCCTGGGATGAACCCCCTGCTCTGCGGCTATTACTGATACGTGTTTATTCTGCATTCTGCGATCTCATTCTTCTGCATGGAGTGACTACGGGTGGCTTCTGCTGGCCGGCATCATTCAATATCACAGGTCTGTTCATACCAGACAAGTAAACAAGACCACCATCCGACACGACCGGAACCGCCTGTATGGCCCGTTAAGGTAATTACTGTACACATTACACCGTTTCAGCTTCAAGGAACAGATGGTTATAACTGTCCAGCCTGGTTCATCTGCCTGTCAAGCGGGCAAGCTCATTGGGGCCTTCGAGAATCGCTCTCAATTCAGGAAAGAACTGACTTAGCCGGTAACCTTCAATGTCATCCAACGAAGAGCTCGCCGACAATCTCGACCGCCATCCAACGCTTCAGATGATCGGCAATACGCCTCTGCTGCAGTTGGATTTCGTCAAAGAGGAATTCCCGGGTGCCGAAATCAGCGCGAAGATCGAATGCTATAATCCCGGTGGCTCAATCAAGGACCGCCCGGTGCGGAGGATGTTGATCGAGGCGGTACGAGCGGGCGAACTGAACCACGACAAGATCATCCTCGATTCGAGCTCCGGCAACGCCGGAATCGCCTACGCCATGATAGGCGCCATCCTCGGCTTCAAAGTTCAGATGGTCGTTCCCGGAAATGCGAGCAACGAGCGTAAGATGCGCCTCAAAGCCCACGGCGCGGATGTCCTTTACACAGACCCCATGCTCGGCTATGACGAAGCATTGCGCGTGGTCCATCGGAAAGATGAAGAAGACCCGGACCTCTATTACTTTGCCGACCAGTACGCGAACGAGAACAACTGGCGCGCACATTACGAAACCACCGGTGAGGAAATCCTCGAACAGACAAGCGGCGAATTGACGCACTTTGTCGGCGGGGTCGGCACCGGTGGCACGATCACCGGCGTCGGCAAACGGCTCAAAGAAGCCAACCCGGATATCCAGATCTACTGCATCCGCCCCGAACGCTTCCCCGGCGTGGAAGGACTGAAGCCGCTCGGAGAACCGGAGGACATCGTTCCGGACATTCTGGACGAGACGGTCATCGATGGCTACGTCGACGTCCCCATCGATAAAACGGCGGACAGAGCCCACCTCCTCGCAGCGAGGGGCCTCTTCATGGGGCAGTCATCGGGTGCATTACTGCACGGCGCATGCGAGGTCGCGCGGATGTTCCCGGAAGCCAGAATCGTCACGGTCTTCCCTGACTTCGGCGAACGCTACTTCAGCATGGGGTTGTGGGATTAACTGAGTCGGGGAAATAAAAAATGCCCACAAAGAGTTTTCCTGAAAGTAACAGAATAAAGGCCGCCGTCATTACCGGGGGACACTTCTTTGACGTGCCCGGTTTCCACGCTGTCTTTCGATCGATGACGGATGTCGACTTTTATCCGCAGACGCTGGGGGATTTCGTTGCGGATGCGGGGAAGGTGCGGGAGCACTACGACGGACTGGTCTTCTTTAATATGCACATCCCGATGCCTGACGAACGGACCAGGGACGTGCTTGAAAAGCTGGGCGAAACGGACCAGGGGATTGTCGTACTGCATCACGCGCTTCTGGATCACGCCGAGTGGGATTTGTGGTCGGACATCGTGGGGATCAAAGACCGCACGATCAGGGACTTCGTGCACGACGTGTCCCTGCCGATGACCATTGTCAGTGCTGACCATCCGATCACGCACGGGATGACTGATTTTGAGATGATCGATGAGACCTATCTGATGGACGAGCCCGGTGAGGGGAGCGAGATCCTTCTGACGACCGACCATGATGTGAGCATGAAGAACATCGCCTGGGTGCGGCAATTCCGGAATGCGAGGGTCTTCTGCTACCAGTCAGGTCACGACAATCAGACCTATGCAGATCTCAATTTCCGAAAAGTGCTAGAGCGGGGAATCCACTGGGTGACGGGCAGGTTGGAGTAACGGCGGCTGGTAGTGCCGGTGTTGTTGGGGGGCGTCGGTTGGGGCTTGGATGCTGGATACTCGATGCTGGTGCTGGTAGTGCCGGTGTTGTTGGGGGCGTCGGCCGGGACTGGATACTGGATACTCTTTGCTGGTGCTGGCAGTGCCGGCTGGGCTTTACTCAGATCCTTCTTCTATGCCAAAGGTATTACGCCTTACAGCCCAAGTTGCGAGGTTCTGCGAGCTACCCTGGGTCCCGATGCGGAACATCTTATACCCCGAAGGGGTTGCGCCCATACAATCTGTGGATACAGACAGACTACGTAGATAGCTCTTTTAGGGATGCGAGAAGACCCCCATGACCTTGGCCATGGGTAATCAAATTGACAGCCAAAACGGAAATGAAGCGCTCGGTGTAAAGCCACCACTTCACGAAACCTCCTCTTCCAGCTTCTTCTTCCATCCAACCGTCGACCAGCCGAGGAAGAGCATCAGACAAAAACCGATTCCCCATCCGGCACTCTTCGTATCCGGGAGTCGCTCGTCCTTTTCTTCCGCCTTCAAGGTGACAAGCATTTCCGCGTCCGGCTGCACCTGCAGTGACCGATAAAACCGAAGGAGCCTCCCATGAAGCGGCAGGTTGAATCGTACCTGCGCTTTGGAACTGGCGGCCGCGTCCTGGGATTCGATGATGCGGTTAGTGATCTGTTCGAGGTTGTGGCTTTCGTCTTTACTCAGAGAGCTTCGAAGACGCTGCATGCGCGTCGGGTCGAGACGCTCGTGGGCCTGGCCTCGGAAACCCATGAGGCCAGGTTTCTCCACCTGCATCTGATCGCGCCGGCCGGCCAGTCCAACGACTGCCTGCTGGCGGATGAGGCGGTGCAGTTGAACGCGGGTGTCCTCATTGAGAGAGGAATCGGAGAAGGAATAGTAGTAGGCCGATTGAAGGGCCTGTCGGGCGTCTTCCTGCCGGCCCTCTTTGGAGAGCTTTTCTCCCTTGCGCTGCATCTCCAGTGAACGCCGGTAGTCGTGTTTCGTGCTCTGCTGCACATCGTTGACATAGACCCGGGCGTCGTAAGCCTGGATGTGGGTCTTCTTGAAGAGGTCTTCATCTCCGGTAAGTGTGCCGTCTACGTATTCGTAATCGTGTTCGTCCGGAAGATAGATGTCCCATTGAACCTGTTTGAGCGGCAGGTCGAATGTGGGGCCCAGGTGACTGCTGACCCCTTTGAGATTCTGTTCCGATGAGCGAACGAAAGTGAACTCGATCAGCACTGGCTCGTGGCTCATGGCGACGTGCGCGAGGGGCAGCAGGCGCTTGTTGTCTTCTCCATCCGGCATCGAAGGCATGGTTGGACGGCCATTGATCCGAAGTGACCAGAACTCCGAACCCTCAGGCAGGCCAACTGTGAGATGCCGTTTCGAGCCGACCTGCATCTGCATGGCGACGTGATTGATGCTCTCGCCGCGGGTGTTGACCACGGAGGTGATTTTTGTCGAGAGGACTTCCGCCTCAAGCAGCGCGACATCCCCATGGCGCCTGGCGGTCATCTTTATGCTGAAATCGCCGGACGAGCTCCGGTAGCACCACGCTGCGTACGAGAGATCCTCTGCTCCGAACTCGCCGGGAATCTGCCGGGGCTCAGAGGCTTCGAGAATGTTGCTGATCTCGGCGGGAACGAGCTCCGTTTTCTCTGAGGCGAGCAGGGCAACATGTCCGCGCTGGAGGTCGGCCTCTTCCGCCACCGGGCCGGTGATATCCACGCTTTCGCCCGAGCGGTCGAAGCGCGTTTCGTAAGACAGAGTCAGTGGGTACGCGCGCCCAAACCAGCGTTCGGCGAGCTCGATGCTCCAAGTGCCGGTGGCTTCGTCCGTGAGTTTCTTCTTCGTAATCTCCGGACCGGTGATCACCAGGCCGAGCGCGTTCAACGGCACACGAACGGTGAGATTCCGAATGCCGCCGTTGTGAATTCTGTAACGAAACATGTGCGTGTGATTCACCAGTCCGTCATTGACCGCGGCCACGTGAAGAAAGTCAGCAACGATGCGCGGCTCGATCGCTTCCGGGCTCAGTTTGAGGGACCACGCCGGTTGGAGAATGCGGAACGCCAGAACACCTTTCTGCTTGATTCCGAGTGTGGCTGCCTCCATTTCGCTGATTCCGATTCGCTCCCTGACCGCAAGCCGGATCATTCGGGCCGCGGCCACCAGCAGAGCGCCCGTATGCTTCGACGCATTACGCACCTGAACGCGCGGTGCAATGATGTCTTCGGGCAGCTCATCGAACGTGCTCGAAAGCATCAAGTGCAGCGTCGTCGTACCAAGCATCTTCCTCCGAAAATGGACCTGCACGCCCTCTTCCTTCTCTTCTTTCTTTTCGTCCCAGTGGCTCACGTCCTCGCCCTGCAGGACATCAATGTCATAACCTTCGGGCACATCGAGGAAAATGGAGAAGAGACCGGCTTTGGCGATTCTGATCGTCAGTTGGCCGTTGTATGCGAAGCGGTCGTCGGCCACGCTGAAACTGGATCGTTCGACGGCCTGAATCTCCGGCTTGACTTCGTGCACCTGCAGCTTGACCACGTCTTCCGCTTGGAGGAATCGATACGCATGCTGAAGCTGCACCCCGGATCTGCAATGCAGGAGGGCCGCGGCATCGCGAGTAAAGTCGTCCACGTTCATGCGCTGTGGAAATTCGTCCACGCTGATGTAAACCGAATCGCTGGTGTGCAGTCCCATGGTCCATCGCTCCCGCTCGGCATCGGGGATGCGCACCGCGGCTACTTCCACCTGCGCGGGCAAGGTGTCGAGAGGAATCTGCGTGCGAAGCCGGCAGGAGAACGGCCCCGTCCGCGGCGTCTTCGTTTTGATGTGCACTTCGTGCGTCGCCGGGTCAAAACGCCAGGCGCCGATGCCTTCCCCTTCAATCTCGGTGACGGACATGGCCTCCGGAATCAGGGCCGTGAATTCGCGCAGCTCTCCCTGCGCGATCTTCAGGCGCACAAGGTGATGGCAATCGGCCACGCCTGTGTCGAGTGAAATCAGCGAATCAATCTCCCCGTAGAAGACTGGCTCTTCGAGCTTCACTTCCCGCGAGCGGGGCTGCCACTGGAAGTGAATCGCATCCCCGGGCCCGAAGATAGCGTCGACCGTCGTACTGGTCTTTGTTTCTGAAACTTCCAGGCGGATGGCCGATTGCGATTTCACATCCATGTCATTCGCCGGGAGAGTGAGGCTCACCTGGTTTCTGACCGCGAGTGGAACGGGCAGCGAGAATCTCCTCGCGCCATTCTCGTCAGGCTCTGACAGCGGCGTCAGAAGCTCGACTTGAATCTTGTGCGTTCCTTTTTTTGAAACTGCCAGGGTGATGCCTTCCTCGTGCTGCATGACGCGCACGATTTCTCTGTCGCTGTGTTTCGAAAGGAGGATGGCCACCCCGGACATGAGCGGAATCAACATCGGCTCCTTCACTTCGAACTGGAGATCATACTTGACGGCCATGCTGTCCTTTTCGGCCTTAAGGTCACACTCGAGGATGTCGAAGGTCCCGAGCTTCGATGCCACGGCGGGTGAGAGGCCCGTCGCATCACTTCGGTGTTTCGCTGTTGGTTTCGCTTCCTCCGCATAGCCGACGCTGCTGCAGAAAAGAAATCCGATGGCCAGGGAAGTGGCGACTGCGGCCTTCATCTTGGGCGCAAGGCTGATTCGGCTTGTCGCATGAACACAGAATGCCAATGCAAGAACCGCAGGAATCCCCCAGGTAAGCGCGTGTCCAAGCCAGGGATAGGCTACGGGAACCCTGGCGATGAAACAGAGGCACGCGGTCAGGGCCGCGCAGATGAAAAGGCGTCGTGCCTTTTTCACAACGACGGCAAGCACGATGCACAGGACCGCCAGCACCGGTGCGCTGAACAGACCTTCCCACTTGAGATTCTGTCTCCACGCGGGAACCACGCGGATGCCGAGTTCGAGGGGTGTATCAGGCTGGACGTGCAGCGCCTCGGAAAAACGGATGGTCGAGCCGTACTGCGGTTTTTCGAACTGTTCCGAATAACTGGGCGCGCCGGTCGCCTTGATGCCCATGGCCAGCACGGCCGCCAGGCACACGAACAGAAACGCGTCCGGCAGTGATTCACGACGAATGCAGATCGTCAGGACGAGAATGGCCAGGGCTATTGCCAGCATGGGATACAGGACCTCAGACTCGGCCCTGCTTTGAAATGCCCACTTCCACGCATTCATCGCGCGTTCCATCACCGAGGCCAGGCTGAGGGCGATGCTGTTTCGCGGGTCGATTCGAATGTTGCCAGTGTTGCCCGGCAGGACGGCCCATTCCTCTGGGGCCTGGATGTTCCACGACGCAAACGTAGACGCGACTTTGCTGCGCGGCGCTGTGAGCGAAAGAGCGCCTTGCCAGTCAAGGTCGGGGTGACCTTCGCCGTATTCCACCTCGAGAGTGATCGGCTGATTCGGATTCTGAAGACGTTTGACCGGAATCAGCAGCTGGCCGGCTTCCGTATCCATCGAAGGGGTGACGCGCCGGATGCTCTGTTGGCCGTTCTTGTCGGTTTCAATGATGCGGGTTGCCCACACGTCCGCGCCCGGCGGAATCTGAAGTGCAAGAAACTGGGCCGAGGCATTCTTCACTCGATAGCTCACACGGGTAACCGATTCGGTCTGTTCGCCATCCTGCGTTGAGATGATGGTTTCGGCGTCCATCATTTCGACGACTGCGGGCAGCGTCAGCTCACGTGAAAACGCCTCGATCTTGAGCGGCAGCGTGTGGGGAGCGGAAACGTATTTATAGGTAGAGAGAATCGGCGCATTGGCGAGCAGCAGGTAACCGGGCGGTATCTCTTCACGTTCCACCTTCAGCAGGTGCTCGTCCGCGTCGCCTTCAAGACTGAGCTTGAGGTCGAGGTGGCTGGCGACGATGAGGTAACCGGTTTGCGTCTCCGGGCCGATGGATTCAATCCCACCGACCCGGACCGCTTGTCCTGGCTCGAAACGATGAAGGTATGAAATAGCGAGAGTGACATTGCCGATGAGCTTGCGATTGAACTTGACCGTCCAGGTCTCGCCTTCGTTTGTCCAGCGTCGAAGATCCGTATGGACAAATTCGACGCTCTGCAGGTCTGCAGGAATCTTGAACTGTAGAGTGTCGACCGGCGCGCCGGTAACAAGAATATTGTGAACCACGTTTCCGTAGACAACGCCTTCGCCGACCGACACGAGATGCAATGCCTCACTGCGCAACGAGGGCGTCTTCTTGCGGGCCAACAATTCCAGGGACCATCCTTTCGTGCGCAGACGCCAGGCATACTTGGCACCGGGGACTTTCATACTGGTCGCACCGGTGTTGATTTCGCGGAGTTCGGCAACAGTCGGCGGATCGAGTTCGATCCCCTTTTCGGAAACAAGCACTAGGTAGCCCCGCTCGCTGCCGGAATCATTAACGCCGAAATCGCCGACCTTCTGAAGGGCATCCAGAGGGCTTCGGCCGGTCTCGAGTTTCAAGTTGAGGAGCGTGCGGCCGAGCAGCGGCTTTGCGAGATGAATTTTGAGTTCCTGCGGTGTGCCGGGCGTTTTGGGATCGAGGCGGAAGTCAGAGACGAGCGCACCGGAGACGTCAGAGACCATCCAGGCTTCCGGCACGCTGAAGGTGACGTGACGAATCGAAGCATCGCGAACATCGAGCTCGACCGCGGCATCCATGCTGAGGGTCTCCTCGCCGACGGTCACTACCAGGCGATGGCTGGCATCGAAAGACGGCACGACGTCTTTGAGATTGAGATCGAGTGAGAAAGGCACAGAGGCATAGGAATAATAGAACACGCTCTGGCTCGGCATGGAACGAGGGTGCTGCGCGTCGAGTTGGGCCCGCGGAAATTCAGTCGAATCAATCTGCGAAAGCCCCGCTGTTTTCGTGACCTCAATGTGCACTGCGCTCTCGGTGCCTATGGCAACGTGCCCAGCCGTGCGGATGCCATCCGCGGGTGTGAGCGTCTTGATGGTGGTATCGATCGGAAACTCGCCGAGAAACTGCTCGGTCAGAATCTGTAACGAGTAACTGCTCGACTGCGCCTGGTTGAGCGCGACGGAGAGCACCTGGTTGTCGTCTTCGGAAAGCACGCGCCAGTCGCGCAGATGCTCGCCACGGACTTCGGTAATGTTGAGCCCATCGGGCGCGATGAACTTGATGCCCGACATCTCACCCTGACTGATCTGAAGCGTGTAAAGGGTGTCCTGCCTGACCGCGCCGATGCCGACCGTCGCAAGTGTGTTGGCCGTGCTGCTGAAGACGAGCTGCGCCACCATCTTTTGCACGTGCGGTTTCCACCTCACATGGAACGGCTTTCCCGGCCCGAGCAGAGCGCTCATGGTGAGGACTTCGGGGCTGGGTGTTTCTACGGTGGTTTCTTCCGGACTTGACTCTCGGGCCTCAATCTTTCTTGTCACACGCAACGCATCAGGGAAGAGCACTTCGAGATCCGTCCGGTCGCAGGTGACCTCGAGCTCACGAATCTGCGAGTTGGGGATCTGGAATTGCGATTCCTTCCAGGGGCCTTTCTCAACGTTGGCCGCCCGGGCCGCGAAGGTTGCTTCGACGTTGTAGCGTCCTTCCTTCTGAAATTGCAGGCTGTAGGCCTGCCCCGGAGCCGCGTAACTGACCTTGGGAGTTTGTAGCGCAGCCGCTCCGCGACCGCCTGATTCCGCTTTCGTTACGGTGATCTCTTCAAGCACAAGA
>JASLXP010000308.1 GCA_030740295.1 Planctomycetota bacterium | reverse complement strand
GGTTGTCAGAAATCAATCCTGATTTCGATGCCGGTTGTGTCGACCCGGATGCCAATGACATTGAGGAAGTCTTGCCACACCTCTACCGCTCGAAGTATGCGAACGCGCAGACCCACTTCGTCATCAGTGATTCGGGCAAGGTCCTCTCGATCGACTATGGATACCATACCCGTGGCTATACCTCGCCCGGCAAGCATCATCTCTCCAATCGGCGTCCATTCCTGCATGGCATGGATGGGCTCCGTGAGACTTTCGGTGCTGAAAAAATAGATGCCGTCCTTGTCACACACTTCCACGACGATCATGTCAATGGCATGCCGATGCTGCAGCGTCTATTCGATACCGAAATCATGGCGTCCGGAGTCTTCTCTGATCTGCTGGAGAGGCCGATGCGTTACGACCGGCCCTGTCTCTGGCATGAGCCGATGAATATCACGAAGGTACCGACAGGAGAGACCTTCGAATGGGAGGGCATTCCGTTCACGCTTTATCCCATGTCAGGGCACACTCGTTTTGCCACACTGATCTGTTTCGAGATCGACGGCACTCGAGTGGTGCATACCGGGGACCAGATTTTTTTCAGAGATCCGAACGGAGGCGCCTACTCCAGCGAGGCCAGGCCGTTTACTAATCACGTTTACAAAAATGGTCTCGACATCGGCTGCTACAAACAGACACTGAAACACCTCAGAGATTTCAAGCCTGAGCTCGTAATAACCGGTCACACTCTCCCCTATCGACCGGACGAACACTGGGAAACCATCATCGAGTCTGGCGCGAATTCTTTTGATGAAGTTCACGAAGCGCTTATGATTCTCGGCGATGATGAGCCACACTTCGGAGCGGAATCGCAGGGCGGAAAACTCAAGCCATACCATGCCCTGGCCGAACCGGGTGAGACCTTCGAGTTTGAGGGCTGGATATTGAATCCGCTCGCGGACGCGGCGACTGCCTCGATAAAACTAATCGCGCCCGATGGCTGGGAAGGCGAATGCGAAGAATTCGAGCTCGGCCCGAGGGAGCAGAAGGACATCTCTCTCCGTATGCGGATACCGGATGGCATCCAATGTAGGCGGCAGCCAGTCGCTCTGGATCTTACTGTGGGAGGGAGGCCTTTCGGCCAGGTGGCCGAGGCATTGGTGACTGTTGGGTGCGACAGATTCTGACCAGTCCTACAGCCGCTCGGGCAGATGATAGGCGGGCACGAGCCTTGAGAACCAGTCACGCAGGCGGCCTTGGGATTCACTCAACTGCTGTTGCCTGTCCAATGTATCTGTCAGGCGAGAGCGGCGTTCTTTGAGGTGATCGTTGGGCCTGAGCGGGGCTTCACCGGCTTCCACACGCTCCAGGTCCAGAATGACGTCTCTTGAGGTTTGGTAACGCTTGTCCCTGTCCTTTTTCATCATGTGGTAGATGGCCCGGCTCAGGTGCGGGCAGACGTCGCGATTGATGTCCTGTGCCCAGGGCACTTTGTCGTACAGGTGCTTGGTCATCACCGTCAGCGGATGCTCCCCGGGATAGGGAGGCTTGCCGGTTACCATGTGAAACAGATTGCAGCCGAGGGAATACAGGTCGGCACGGACGTCGATGGCGGTTTCTGACCTTGCCTGCTCCGGGGACATGTAGAGCGGGGTACCGATCATTGTTTCCGTGTGCGTGATGTAGCTGTCATCGAGATGCTTTGCCAGGCCGAAATCGGCAACCTTCACCTCTCCTTTTTCTGAGAGAAGGATGTTCTCCGGCTTGATATCCCGGTGGATGAAGTCCCTCGTGTGCAGGTGATGCAGTCCTTGCCCGATGGCGCGAGCGATTCGGATGGCTTCCTGCTGATTCATCGGACCCTTACGAAGATACTTGTCGAGGCTTTGTCCCTCCACGAATTCCATGATGAGGTAGGGCTGGCCGCCCTGGGTTTCGCCGACTTCGTAGGCTTTGACCAGATTCGGATGACTGATGGCCCGCATGATGTTCGTTTCACGATAAAAACGCTGCAGGTTTGCCGGCTTGCTGCGCAACGACCGTGAGAGCACCTTGATGGCCACCTTCTCACCTGTCTTTTCATTCTTTGCCACGTAGACCGTCCCCATGCTGCCGGCAGCCAGCCGCCCTGTGATCTTGTAGCCTGGAATCTTCTTTGAGACCGGCTTGGACCGCGATTTCTCTTTTGTGCTCTTCGAAGTTTCTTTTTTCGGTGAGAGCCGCGTGTTCTTGAGGTCGACCTGGACGTTTCCTGCCGGCGTATTTGCGATAGCTTTGGCCTTATCAGTGTCAATAAAGCCACAGCCGATTGCTAACTCCATCACTGACAGATGGTTGCCGTTCGTCTCTGCAAACTCCTTCCACGAGAGGAGGTCGCGACCCATCGATGGCCGAATGGCGCCATCCAGAACTGCCGCTGCTACAAAACTGATATCTTCGCGTGTGGGCATAGGGGTAGAAGCCTGGGCAATGGCTGATTTAAGGGCACTTTCATGCCGTCAACTCCCCAGCCGACGAACAAAGCTGATGTATTATCGTAGGGTTTCTCTAAGCTTTAGACAGAATCTAAGCTTTTTATATGAATCGGTTTGCGGGAAATGAACTGTTCAGATAGTGGACGGTTCGCAGAGATCCGTGCTACCCGAAGCTCGCACTGACGAAGATGCGCTAACTGTAACTTCCAAGCTCCCTGGCGATCTTTACGATGCGGCGATAGTTCTCCAGGCTGACGCTGTCGGGGATGGAATGGTCTTCCTGGAAGATGTAGCCGCCGCTTTCCTTCAGGATTGGCAGCAGCCTTCGTATTTCTGCCTCGATCCGGTCGATATCGTCCCACAGCATGGCATTGATCCCGCCGTGAAAGACGAGCCTGTCACCGTAGTTTGCTTTGAGGTGCGCAGGGTCCATCCCGGCTTTAACCTCCAGTGGATTGAGCGCGTCCACGCCGATATCCAGCAGTTCCGGCACAAACTCGTTGATGTTTCCGCAGGAGTGGAGGTGCGCGAGGATGCCCTTCTCGTGGGCCCATTCGATGGCCCGCTTCTGCACGGGCTTGAGAATCTCGCGATACATGGGCAGCGAGAAGAAGGTACCGTTGCGGTAGCCCATGTCGTCGCACCAACTGATGGCGTCGAAGGTGTATCCCTCGTCCCAGATCAACTGGAGCAACTGGAGGCTGCAGTCGAGCTCGGTGTTGAAAATCTCGATCACCAGTTCCGGGTCATCGGTCATCATCATGAGAAGTTGTTCCGTTCCCACGACGCGCGCATGGGTCACGTCGAAGCCGAACCACAAGCCGCCTTGGATCCACCAGCCGTTGTCGCGCCAGGTCTGATAGTTTGCCTTGAGGCGTTCCCAATCGATCCGGTCCCGGCCCATGATCATGCGGGCCTTGGCCTTCTCCCATGATTCCCTGTCAACGATGGTGCGATCGAGCCAGTGCGGCGTGGAACTGGCATGCTTCCAGTTCTTTGAAGTCGTGCCCCACGAATCGAACCGGATGACGTAATCGTCCGTCTCTTCGACCACGCGGGTCTCGAAGCGCGGGCTGATGTCCCCGCCGATCCCCGTCACGCGGTCGAGACCGAAGTAATCGGCAAAGTCGACATCCTCAGGTAGACCTTCCCGCCGCCAGCGCGCGATGGTCGTGCCCCAGGGGCCTCCCAACATGGGAACCCGATCCGCTTCCTTATGTTCGTAAATCCGACGGAATCTTTCTCGTGTGGTCATCGCTGTCATTTCATACTCTCCGCGCAGTGTGGCTGATGGCCCATTCGACTGGGCTGGCGAACTATAGTGATTTGGATCCCCGAAGGCGATTCGCTATTGATCACGGTCTATGAAGGTGATGTCGGACCTCCTGAGTGGAAACGTATGTTCCTAGTAGATCAAGACGGGAGAGCTTTTACGGATTCATGAAATGGGAGTCCTCTTGTTTAGGGGCGAAGCCTCGGTCGTTTGCCTAGCCCAGCCCAACGGGCTGGGTTTAGAGAAGGATTGTCATTCAGGGGCAACGCCCCGGCCATTTGCGGCAGGTCAGTCATGCAAATGCAAATGGTCGGGGCGTTGCCCCTTTCGTTGTCCTTCATTACCTCCCAGCCCGCCGGGCTGGGCTAGGCAAAATGGCGGGGCTTCGCCCCTGAAATCCGTAAAGCCCCGTCTTGACCTACTAATTTTTTACCGCTGATTTCAGGCTCCAGGCCTGCAATTTTCCGTGGAGATAAAGCGCGTCAATATTGAGGTCTGGATCTACAAGATTGCCTTCTGCGACTGATGCAAAGCGTTGCCCTATAGCTGTGGCCAAGTCCGGATATCGAGGCATGTTCGGGAATATAAAATCTGTGGGGCTTTCTCCCGAGGCAATCTCAACCAGTCTGTCAGCGGCCGCGCCATAGATGTGATTCACACTCAGGCGATGACCTGTTTCCCCCCACAGAGAGGGCAGATACCCCGACTGCCCCACCTCGTCCACCAACATCTGACATTCAACTGTCAGCTCCTTGAATGTGCACTGCTTGCGTTCAGGATGGACGATCAGGTTCCGTCTCGGGCCCCGGACATCGTCTCGCGATAGTTCCTCCGGAAGTTTTTCACGTTCAGAAAAATGCAGCAGTGCCCGGCACATGAAGAGCAGAATCTCGGCCGGACTGAAGGTGGGATGAAAGAGGATCCTTCGGTGGTGATGAATATCCCCCGCCGCGGCAAGGAGCTGGTCTCTCTGGATTGAAGGGGCCTGCTGGCCAAACTGCTTTTTCAGTTCCGTAGCTGTGACGGGGTTAAGCCTGGGGTCTTTTCTGATGTGGCTGCAGAGCCTCTGGAAATTACGCAGGTTGGCTTCGACCTGCGACTCCGTGTATTGAGCCGGGTGCCCGAATCTTCCCCACTCTTCCTCGGACAGATTCATGCCGTTCGGGGCAAAATAGGTATCAATAAACTGCGACAACCTTACCCTCTGAGGATGGTACATGATGCAGGTGAGGAATGTCTGGTCGGTTTCGATGCATCGGTCAATGCGATCGTCCAGTCGCCTGAGCCGCTCTTCAAATGCTTCATCGTCATGATACTTGCTGTCGAACCCGGTAAGGAATCCAAGGAAAGGATCGTTCTTTTCGGTGGGGCTGTCTGCGGGCAGATTCATCCCCCCCGCATACCAACTGATTCCATATCGGGGAGGGGCTGCGGGGAAGGAATATACGTAAGGCAAATCCAGAATGCCCGCACAGCAGATCGCATGAGGCGTGACAAAAACGTTGT
>JASLXP010000307.1 GCA_030740295.1 Planctomycetota bacterium | reverse complement strand
CTGAAGCCGGGCCGCGAAGAGCCCTGGTCTCCACTGCGCATTATTCAATCATTCATGAAGGCCGGCGTGCCGGAAGAGGCGTTTGGCTTTTATCCAAGCGGACACGCCGCGGCCGCCGAGCTTTTGCGCTGCTCCGACCGTTCGATGGTCTTTGGAGGTGCGTCGACGACCAGGCCTTATGAAAAGGATCCATCCGTCGAAGTACACGGCCCGGGTTACTCCAAGGTTATTTTTGGCGAAGACATGGCCGACGACTGGGAACAGCATCTTGACATCGTCGTTGAGTCCATCTCGCGAAACGGTGGACGGTCCTGCATCAATGCCAGCGCTGTCTGGACGCCCCGCCATGGTCGTGAGATTGCCGAAGCTCTTGCCTGCCGCCTTGCCGAAATCAAGCCCCTCCCTGCGGAACACCCGGAGGCCCGTCTGGCCGCATTTAATAATCCGAAAATGGCGCAAGGCATCTCAGCCATGATAGACCGCGGATTGGAGGAACCGGGCGCAGAGGAACTGACAGCGTCACGAAAACAGGGGGAGCGATATGTCGAAATGGACGGCTGCGCTTACCTGATGCCGACCATCGTCTGGGTAGAGGACCTCGAACACACGCTCGTGAACAAAGAATTCCTGTTCCCATACGCCAGCGTCGTCGAATGCCCCCAAAACGAAATTCTCGCACGTATCGGGCCGACTCTTGTGTGCTCGGCCATTACCGCTGATCCGGATTTTCGCCGCGACATCATGGACTGCATACACATTGACCGCCTCAATATCGGACCGCTGCCGACAGGCCACATCTCCTGGGATCAGCCGCACGAGGGGAATCTATTCGATCACCTGTATCGGCAGCGAGCGTTTCAGCAGGCATCGGCATAGACAATCAGGATTCAAGGAATCAGGAGTTCATGTGGGTGCGGTTCTCATAGCGTTCTAAGAGAATGATAAACGACAACAGACAGAAGAAAGGTCGGATCAAGCTTCTCGCACCCCATATCTCGCATCCTGTGGCTCCCCCAATACCACCTAATCTCTTTCTCCTCCTCACGGCGCTGAGTTTCCAATTCACACCCATTCTCGCCGAACCAATCGGCCTCCGTTTCGAGATTAAATCTCTCGCTGTCGATGCAAACGAAGGCATCGCCATCGCTGACCTCAACAAGGATGGCAAGCTCGACGTTGCTGCCGGTCGCAACTGGTATGCGGGTCCGGAATTTATTTCCAGGCCGCTGCGGAATATCGAAGATTGGAATGGCTACGTGCAGAGCAATTGCGATTTCGCGTATGACGTCGATGGAGATGGATGGAAGGACATCGTTTCCGGTGCCTTCATTCCGAAGGAAGTCCACTGGTACAAAAACCCCGGCGAACAAGGCTTGGCCCGCGGCCATCTGTGGAAGCAGAACCTGCTGGTCGATACTGGCTACTCGCAAAACGAAGGAAGCTTTTTTCGGGACATGAATGGCGACGGCAAGCCCGAATGGATCAGCAACAGTTGGAATAAAAACAACCCGATGCTGGTCTGGCACCTGTCAACAGGGGAGAGGGATATAACTATCAATAGCAAGGGCGGAAAAATTACCGCGAAAAAACCCGTACCCGGCATGCTGAAACAAGTGATCGGCGTGCGAGGCAACGGGCATGGGATGGGCTTCGGAGACATTAATAACGATGGAGTTGAAGATATCGTATTCGGAGAAGGTTGGTACGAAGGACTCAAGCTCTCCCAGGGATGGCACAATCCAATTCATATTAAGCCCTGGAAACTGCACAAGGACTGGTCAAACCTGCACGCCAGCGTGCCGATGCTTGTGCGTGATCTCGACGGCGATGGCCGCAACGATCTGATCTGGGGCAAGGGTCATCACTTTGGCCTGCAGTGGTGGCAGCAGATAGAGCCCGAAGAAGATGGCAAACTGAAATTCAAAGAGCACATGATCGATAAGAGCTACTCGCAGCCACACACCCTTCACATGGCCGATCTGGATGGTGATGGCGGGGAAGAACTCATTACCGGTAAGCGCGTATACGCGCACAACGGCCGCGATCCTGGCGGGATGCTGCAGCCCTGCATTTATTACTACAAGTGGAACAAGAAGGATCTGAAGTTTCAGCGATTCACCATTGCAGAAGGTAAAGTCGGGACTGGCCTGCAGATTTGTACTGCCGATCTGGATGGCGATGGGAAGATTGATATTGCGGTGGCGGGTAAATCGGGGACGTATGTGTTGTTCAATCGGGGTATGACAAAGTGAACGCCATCCCAAAGATGAATCTTCTGAATGGCGCGAGAGAGAGCCGTAATGGGTGAGAGGAAGACGGCTATCATCGTAGGGGGTGGCATCTCGGGACTGGCTGCGGCATACCGGCTTGTCACCGATTCGGCAAAGCAAGGCGTCCAGGTCAATGTCACCCTCATCGATGCGGCGGAACGCGCGGGCGGCGTGATCGGCACAGTACATTGTGACAACCTCATCATGGAGGAGGGCCCAGACTGCTTCATCTCCACCAAGCCCGAGGCGGTCGAGTTGAGCCGAGAGCTGGGTATTGAAAACGAAATCATCGGCACTAACGAAACTCATCGGCGCAGCTTCATTCTCCGAGGCAACAGGCTCATTGAAGTACCCAAGGGCTTTTACCTTCTTGCGCCGGATTCGTTCATCTCTCTGGCCAAGACTCCGATTTTCAGCGCTGCAGGCAAAGCGCGAATGGCCTGTGATGTTCTGATCAGACGCAAGAACGACGATGAAGATGAATCGCTCGGGTCCTTTGTCTTACGCCGGCTTGGCCGCGAGGCACTCGACCGCCTGGCACAACCGATGGTGGCAGGTATCTATACCGCGGATCCGTTGAAGCTTTCGCTCAAAGCGACGTTCCCTCAGTTTCTCGAGTGGGAGCGGGAATACGGCAGCATCATTCGTGCGCTCTGGAAAAGAAAGAAAGAACAGGCGGCATCCTCATCGGCCAGCGGCGCCAGGTACAGTCTGTTTCTGTCATTCAAGAACGGCCTGCAGACGCTGACCAACGCAGTAAAAGCCTCGCTGCCTGAAGGCTGCATCCAGACGGGCGTAACTGTCCAGCAAATCATCCGAGAGGAAGAAGGCTGGCGACTTCAAACAGACAAGTCTTCTCTGTCGGCTGATGTCCTCTGCCTCGCGCTTCCTGCACACATTGCCGGAGACCTCTTGAGCGATGTGAGTCCGGATCTTTCAACGGAGCTCAGTAACATCGAATATCACGGCGCGATCACAGCCAACATGGTTTTCCATCGTGATGATGTGGAGCATCCACTGAACGGAATGGGTTTCGTCGTGCCTTCAACCGAACGAAAGAACATCATCGCCTGCTCGTTTTCCAGCGTGAAATTCGAGGGGCGTGCTCCTGGTGAAATTGCATTGCTGCGAGCCTTCATCGGCGGCCCGGACCAGCAA
>JASLXP010000306.1 GCA_030740295.1 Planctomycetota bacterium | reverse complement strand
TCATGACACGCAGTCGTGCTGAGGAGCATGGCGACGAAGTATCTAGCGTTTAGTTGTACAGATACCTAGCAGGGTGTTGAAATAGGGTGACTTGCTGAAGGTTCGAGGGAAAAGGCCACTAAGTAGCTGCTCGATTGACAGCTGAGATGTGAGGATGGCTCTGGGACAAGGCGGGAATTCGTTTATGTGGCCTGTTTCCGGCCCATCCGGCCTGAAGATCGGGCTTCGTCAGGCGGGGGTTGGAGCCAACTTAGCGAGTCGGACGAGGTTGTAGCCGGCCAGAGTCATCTCTGCCCAGAGCTGGTTGCGCTCCACTCCCCTGTACCGTAGTTTGCGACCGCCTCCCACAGTCTTGACCCACCCGAACACCTCCTCCACCCTTTTGCGGACTCGCTGGCTCAGCCGATATCCTTCATGGCGCGTCGTCCGCCTATCGATCGCCGAATACCGCTTCTGTGCCACATGGGGCGTGATGTCCATGTCGCGGCACTCCCATATGAAATCCGCCGTATCGTATCCCTTGTCGGCACCCACGGTGATGTGTCGGCTTCCCGGCACCCCCTGCAACATGTCCAGGGCGGTATCTCGTTCCGCAGTCCCCGTCGGCTGGGTGATCTGCACATCCACAACCAGTCCGTGCTGGTTGTCCATGAGCACATGCCCCGCCAGGCACAGCTTGGCTTCCCTCCCGCGACCCTTCCGGGCCAGCCGTGCATGCGGGTCTGTGGTCGAAGCGTGGGTCTCATTAACCCGTCGTTCTCCTCGGAAATCCACGTTCGGGTTGCGTCCTCCCTCTACCGGTGGGGGCGTGCCACCGTCCTTGGGACGGAAACTCTTCATCGAAGCCCACGCCTCCAGCAACGTTCCATCCACAGTGAAGTGCTCCTCCGACAGCAGCTTCCGGCGCCTGGCCTCTGCCACGATGGCCCCGAAGAACTCCCGGGCCGCATCGTGCTCCAACAAACGATCCTTATTCTTGGAGAAGACCGAGTGGTCAAAGGTCGGGTCCATAACATTCAGGTCCAGGAACCATTTGAAAAGCATGTCATATCCAAGGCGCTCACAGAACTGGCGCTCGCTACGGACGGAGAAGAAAGCCATAAGAAGGCATCCTTTCAGCAGATGCTCTGGAGGAATCGACGGCCGTCCATCGCGGGCATACATCCGCTCAAACGTGGGCGACATCCGGTTCAGCACCGCATCCACAATGGGTTTGATCTGCCGGATGGGGTGCCTCTGGGGAACCAGCGCTTCGGGCGTAACCGCTGTGAGCATCGTGGCCTGACGGGCTGATGTGCCGCGCATCGCTCGCTCCTACATCAAGTTGCCTGAAGTTTACCACCGTTACACAGTTAAGCGTTTTTCAACACCCTGCTAGCTCAGCCATGACCTTACGTTTGGGACCAAGGGAGGCTTCGACCTTTTCCAGAACTTGAGCTTTCTCATCGGTGCTCATGCGCTGGTGCGGCCTTCGCCCAGCATCGGTATCGCCGTTTTTTTCAGGCGGTGAAGATCAAGGGACAACTCAGCTACCAGAACCTTGAGGTCAGCGCCTTCTCGCTTTAGATCGTCGATCTCCTGGCGCGTGGCGTCTCTGGTCGTGTCCCGACTCAGACGCTGTTTGCCTGCCTCCATGAACTCTTTCGTCCACGAGTAGAAGTTGGCGGGTTTGATGCCTTCACGGCGACACAGCTCGTTGACCGTGACCTCGCGCCGGAAGCCTTCCAAGACGATGTGGATCTTCTCTTCTGGAGTGTATTTCCTGCGGGTGGCTGATCTAACCTGACGAAAAAATCGTTTGGTGTCCTGACCCCGTTCTTCTGCAGCCCGGTTCTTGTCTTCGGTGTTCTCAGTCACTGGTGCTCCTTCCCAGAGGGTAGTTTACCCCCTGCCAGGAGCTCGCTCTACCTACAGATAGTCTCTCTTAATCTCAGCCCCAAATGTGTCCCACATTCGCTGACGGTCTACAGCCTGGGTATCCTCGCCGGAGTTCCCAGTAAGAACCTCGCCTTCAACGGAGTCCTGTGTGACGCGTGTGGAGATCGCTTCAGCCATGACTTACCTCG
>JASLXP010000305.1 GCA_030740295.1 Planctomycetota bacterium | reverse complement strand
GATTGATGTCCCTGCCGCAGCCGCCGCAGGAATAAAAGTAAGAAACGTACACGCACACCGCGCAAAAGTTCATGAGTGTGGCCGTTGCGGAAGTGAAACCATACGCCTAATCTGACCCGGATGAGAGGACTGTCAAGGGCTTTTGGTCTCTTGGAGATATGTTGATGGATTCGCCAAATGAGAACTGAACGACCGTTCCCTTCCGCGCTCTTCGGTCATCAGGCGTGGGCGGGAACAGCGGTATCATTGGTCATGTGCTTCGGTGCAGGCATCGTGTATGGCGAGGGCGATCCAGCTTTCCCTGACGCCGAAGGCTTCGGAGCGACGGTCAAGGGCGGCCGCGGCGGGCCCGTGGTGTGGGTGACGAATCTTGACTCACACGGTCCTGGCAGTCTGCGGGCGGCCGTGGACACCAAGGGCCCGCGCACGATCAAATTCAAGGTGGGCGGCACCATTGAGCTCTGGAGAGATACGCTCGACATCGGCGGGCCTTTCGAGACCGAATTCTTGAGGCTGCGGAAAGAGGGCAAGCCCGCGGCGCAGATTGAGAATCCCTATTCATTCGTGACGATCGACGGTTCGAGCGCGCCTCCTCCCGGCATCACCATCAGCGGGAACGTGATTCTCAGCCGCTACGGTTTCAAAGAGGTGATCCTCAGGCATCTGCGGATTCGGGATAACGGGTTCATCTCACGCAGCAACGCATGCTGCATACAGATATTCGCCGGCCGTGTGCTCATCGACCACTGCTCCCTTCAATACGGGCGCGACACCATTACTGACATGCTCGGAAATCAGAAAGACATCACTCTGCAGTGGTGCATCCTCGGCCCCGGATGGGGCAGGCACGGTTATGGAGTCGGAATCTACGCGGGCAACGTCACGGTTCACCACTGCCTGTTTGCCCATAATGCGCAGCGCAACCCCGTGCTCTTCGGCAACCACTGGGAACACGGCGACGGCACCGGCGTCCCCCACCTCTCCGACATCCGCAACAACGTCATGTATAACTGGGATCGCCGTGGAGCAGCCAAGATTTATGGCGGAGCGCACGTCAATATAATCAACAACTGGTTCATTCCCGGCCCCGACTCGGTGACGCGGGGCGAGGCAGCCATCAGAATCCATCGCACCGCGGAAAAGCCGCACGTCCTTTACTTGAAGGGCAACATCAGCGCCAACCGGCCAAAGGACGACATGGACGAATGGGCCGACGCCGGACACGAGACCAATAAACCCACTGGAACGTGGCACACGGTCTACGGCCCTTTCAAGTTCGGGCAAAAGCGAGAGAGTCCTTTTGCCGTTCCACCGGTTAAAACCCATTCGGTGGCCCAGGCAAAGGACCTGGTGTTGAGCCAGGCCGGCGCCTTGCCGCGCGATCCGACGGATGCGGGTGTCGTCCGAACTGTGCTTAACCGTTCCGGAAGCGTGAAACGCAAAAACGCCCTTCCTTCCGATTTTGCTAACGCCATACCCACCGCAAAAGTGGTGGCGAGTCTGGTCAAAGATGCCGAGCCCCGCACTGTCAGCTTTGAAGGCGCGGGCCAGGATGCCGACGGAAAGATCCTTCTTCACACCTGGCATTTCGGTGACGGGAACCGAGCCGTCGGCAAGAAGGTGACTCACCTATACAAGGCGGACGGCGAGTATCTCGCCAGGCTGTTCATCGTGGACGATCAGGGCATGAGCACTTCTGCGACTTTGCGCCTCCTTATCGGCAGAGGCTCTCTCAAGACCGAGGCAATGCCTGCACCCGCGCCAACCTTCAAAGAACGAGTCATCACCTTGCCCGAATACTGGAAGGCGCCGACCGTCTCCCTCGGAAAGCGTCTCACCGCGCCGCCAACTGAACAAGACTGGATAGGCGCGCCGCACCTGACGCCGTTCATCGATCAGCGGACCTGGCTCCTGGCCACGGATGTCCCGCCGGACAAGCGGGGCCTGTACTACTCAGCTAATTTGGATTCGAGGGTCCTCCATGACGGGGAGAAGTTATACGTTCGCTTCATCTACCATGACATGCCCACCAAATCGGTCTACCTCACCTTGTTCCTTTCTCCTCAACACGGGAAGTCTCCGTGGTATCGACTGGAAACAAATCTGAACGGCGAGCGCAACTCTGAGCATGGGCCGGACCGAACATGGAAGCCTTCGCCGGACTGGAGTGTCCATTCAAAAGTGACGGGCAAACGATGGGAAGCGCTGGTCGCCATCCCGTTTGAAGCCATAGCGGCTCCTCCACGAAAAGGGGACGAGTGGGGCCTCAAGCTGATGGTCTACGCGAAGAAGAATGTCATCTTCCTCTGGCCACCTCTTGGGCCTGGCGGGAGAAATCTGCATCTGTCGAAGAACCAGTTCTGCGCACCCCACTCTTCCGAGCCCGCCTATTACGCGAGGCTGAGATTTCCATGAGACCACTCGCTTCGTTCGTTTCGTAGTGCGCAACGTACCATGTTGCATATCCTTTTGTTGAATTACGGGGCTGGTTTGAAAGATGGGATTCTCCATCGAGTCATCATCATCCGTCAGCAACTACTCGAACACGATCTGTGCAAAGTGCAACATGTTCAGGTTGGAGGTCTTGATCGGCGGAACGTCCACCGTGTGGTAACGGGAGAGCTCGAGGCCCTTTTGCCAGCGGCTGCGCGTGATGTTGCCGAACCAGAACGAGCCAGGTTTAACATTCGTCGCTCCGATTCCTTTGAAAGGTATGAAGACTTCAGCGGTCCATGCCCCTTTGCTCTTTGCAATACCGACCTTCAATCCTGCGCAGTTCCACGATGAATAGGGATCCGCAATCGAGCTGGCATCGAAGATCGCACCCTTTGAATTAGTGACTATCTGATAGTAGTCGCCAAGCTCACCGCGGCTGTCGATGAAGATCTCGAAACAATCGTCCATGTAAACCTGTTCGTCGTGGCCGGTCTTGTTCGCCTTCAGATGGCCCATGTCAGGCTCGTGTGCGGTAAGCCCAAGCACGATGCCTTTGCTGGACCAGACCGCTCGAACGGTCGTCCTGATTTCGGGGGCCCCTCCTGCCGCGTCATAACCTCTGAGGAATTCAGATTCTTTGCACTCCTTCCACTCTTTGTCATCGAGTTTACCGTCGATGGTCGGCAACGATTTGGCGGCCCGCACGTTCAACTTTCGGCGCGCGGAAGAGCGATGAAACGCGTCCGATTCCTTGAAGAATGCTTCCAGTGAGATTCCAAAAAAACGAATGCGCCGGGCCTCAATCGAATCTTTCTTAACTGCGCCAAGAGCGGATGTGTAGAGGCGGCGAAGCTCCTTCACGACGTCCGGTGGATAAGATTCCACATGAACGTTCTTCAGGCTGATGCGATGGTAGGGAGGAAGCGGATGAGACCATCTGCTTGTCTCCCATTTATCTGTAAGCAGTCCGTAGATCCGGGCGACCTGCTCAGAGGCCGGGCCATACATCAGTCTGCAGTATTCGTCGAAAGCGGCATCCACATCGAATTCGGGATTCCAGAGCAGACGGGACAAAAGATAAACCGTGAGATGCTTTCGCGACCAATCGATGCCCGAATCGACAAAGCATCCGGTCGTGCCTGCATAGCGGGTGAAGAATTCCTTGAGCACGTGCCGAAACTGAAACGGCGCTGCGGTGCAGTCATCCGGCCAGCAGAGGTAGTGCCAGTGTGAGGCCGGACGTTTTAGAATGCGCTGCCAGCCGTCGAAAATCTCTCGCTCATCTCTGTAAATCTCCGGCTCTTTGTAATTGGCGATGGTGCGCATACCGCAAACCATCACAGATACATTGTCTGGAAATTCGAGCCCAGCCGGCGGCCCGACGTAATTCTGATAGGCGAGATAGAAGACTGCCTTTTCCGGCCACCGCTTCTTTACTTCCGTGGCCAGAGAGTGAACAAACTCGCCCATCACCTGTGAGTATTCGTAAAGAAAACTGCGGTTACTCACCTTCGACAGACATGTTTTGCACTGACATTTCAGCGACACGTCGATGGGCGAAACCTGGATGACCTTTCGCTCATCGGCTTTCAAATTCGTAAGCATCTGTTTCAGAACGCCAGGCTCGGAGAAACAGAGCTGAGACGACTTCCGGGTACCGTCCTTTCCCATCTCGAAATACTCCGGATGTGTCTTGCCGTAGAGCTTCCGCCACTCGCCGAAAGTATGCGAGCTCGATGGAACCCCAGAGACATCCTCATTCCGAAAACGCGCTCCCATTACCGCGCTGCTCGCACCGGATGGCGTGTTTCTCAGCACTCCGTGGTAGCGCCAGATGCGGCGTTTCTTGAAGTGCGGCTCGTCGGTAATGTGAACGGGCGGCACCGCAAGATCTTTCAGCCCGGGTACGACGCGTCCCAACTCGCCAGGGTAATACCAGCGAACCCCCACGAACCGTTCAAGAAAATCGTGTACGCCCCACAACGTACCGCTCTCCCTGTGGATTCCCTCATCCAGATTCCCGTCTCGACCAGCGATAACAACCTTTCCGGGGAACGTCCGAATAGCGAACCCGCTCTTTCCAAGCGAATTCAGTTTCAGGCCCAATCCGTCAGTGAATCGGCTTGCGCCCACCAGGATCGCATTGCCGCGTTTCGGCATTCTGTCGATCAGAATCGGGATCTTCACACCGGTGGCGGCCTCAACGTGTTCCCGAAGCTCACGGGCCGCTGCATGAACGCTGAAAGGAAATCCGTTTGTGATGCTTTTGAACAATTCTAGCTTATCGATCCTTGGGGACACAACGATTGACGCGGCAGCCTTGCCGTCACGCACCAGCCAGACCGGTTGGTGTTTCGCGGGTTCATGGAATGTGACCGGATGAAGGGCGGGATGTCTCTGACCGACGCTTACGGATGCCGTCGGCGGATCGGATTCCGGGACTTCTACTATTGGGTCACCAGGAGTAGGGATGATTCGGATGCAGTCCACCGCGCCGTAAGCGCGGAGATGAAAGAGCTTCAACTGATCTCCCTGTTGAAGATGCAGTTCAGTCTGCAGCCACGCCATCTTCTGCATCGGCGCGGGAACGGGCTCGACCTTTCCCGTGAAATCAAGATAGGCAGCAAAACCGTTCTTGCTGAGGAAATACCCTCTGCGCAGGGATGGGTGATCGCGAACCTTTATCTCCACTCGATAGTTTCCCGGTTTGATGCCACCCACACCATACGTCAGCGATGACCAGGATTCAGTCAGCCATGCTACCCTGTCACCAGAAGCCCACTCAGCTTTTGACAGGCTCGTCTTTCCCTTGCGTTTCAACGCCTCTGCTTCGATGAGTTTTTCCTTCAGCTCGCCAGGAATAAACGTAACCACATCGATCAGGGCCCACGCGCTGGAGTTGAAAAGCCGCACTGCGCTTTTCGGCTTCAGAAAGAGCATCGTCTCAAACCAGGCCACCTCGGTCGTCGGACCTCCTACCTTCTGCCTCTCGCCGCTCAGTGACAACCGCTCCTTCGTCTCACCTGCCTCCAGGTGGTATCCATGCGAGAGCGGAGAAAGGCTTCTTCCACGAAGCCGCACCTTGTAGTAGCCCTCCGCCAGTGACGTGGGCAATACGAATGAAATCGAATCCCCAGCATTCCTGAGCCACACCGCCTTTCCGCGAGACGCCCACTCAAAAGAACGGATCGATACGTCGCCCTGTCGGACGACCTCTTTCGCTTCGGCTTCAACCCTCACTGCCGGCCGGTTGCCTTGTTCTGCGATCAGGTCGATTGCCGTGAGAAAAATGATGACAGTTAGACGCTGCGTCATGAATAAGTACTCGCGGATGAAATCTTTGGATCTGCAAATTTTCTGTTTATGAGAAATGCGGATTGCTGGAAAGAGGCAGCAGTCCTCCTCTTCGCCGGCACCCCGGATCAGCCAATTGGGGAACACAGACAACTTCAATGCTGATGCTCATTCCCGTTTTTCAATAAGGGCTTGCAGAACGCAACAGAGAACAACAGCAGGCCCAGAGCTCTGGCGAACATGGCTGCCAACGCACTGTCGGAACTCCTGGTCTGAAATCGGTTGAAAAATGTCTCATAAACATGAGAACGCAAAGCTATTCAAGAACCACATGAGCATCAGAACCTCACATGAACCAAGACAGATTCCCTGCACGCGTAACGGATATCAGTGATTCGGAATTCTGGTCCGCCCTGAGAGCTCCAAAGACCGCTGTTCGGCCAGAGGTGTTGCGGGCCGCTGTATCATTGGGGCAGTCCGGAAAGAAGGCGAGTGGCTTTCGGAAGCTGGCAGATTATTTCGCCGACGCTCTGAATTCAGAATGGGAACGCATCTTGAAAGGATTGAAAACTGCGGTTCCGCCTGACCCGGATGCCCTTAAGGATACACTGAACCATAAGATCAAATGCTGGCACGATCAGGTCGTTCAATTCGGTGATCGGATCGACTGGATGCCTGTATCGAAAATGAATTTCGACAGCATTGCCGGTTTTCACTATTTCGGGTGGTTCGTGCCGGTGCTCAACGCATACATCCAGACCGGTGAAAAACGTTACGGCAATTTTGTCGTCGATATCGTTGAGCAGTACTACGCCATGCGAAAAGACCCGCGGTGGAAATCCACGGACGGACGACACTCGTTGAAGAACTACGTTTTCAATCAGCTCGGCGCAGCAGCCAGAGTGGAGATCTGGCTCAAAGCCTACATGGCGCTCATCCATCACGGCGGGCTGACCACGAAGGCGTCTGAGTCGTTATTGAAACTCCTGCTGGGCTATGGCCGAGCACTCTTTTTGCACAGCAAGGAATTCTGGGCACATAACATCCAGACCCACGGTTGCCGCGCGCTGTTTCAATTGGCCAGAACGTTGCCCGAATTCAGTGAGTCCACACGCTGGGACAGGCGAGCAACTGAACGGCTCTGCGAACAGATAACAATAGGTTTTTTCTCTGATGGTTTTCACCGTGAGCGCGTCTGGGGATACGGGTCACACACGTTGAGTTCATTGTCCCAGGCTTATGAGTTTGCTCAGGACCATGGTGGGCTCGGGGAGTATCAGTCCGCCTATCTGAAGGCGCTTCGTAATGCCTATCGGTTTTATGCACGGTCAGCCGGGCCGCGGCCAAAGCTGCAGATGCCCACTTACGGCGATGCAGGCATGGGGAGCAGAGCACACAGTATTCTTGAACACGGTCGCCGGTTCTTTCCGGCGAACACAGACGAGAACCTCGGCGTCGACCGTACGAAATCGTATCTCTTCAGACCGTCCGGATTCGCCATCATGCGGAACGGGGACGACAAAGACTCAGCGTATGTCTCCGTCAATTTTGGCAAGTTCGCCGGCTGGCATTCGCACTGGGATCTCTTGAGCATGAACTTCTGGGCGTACGGCGAGATGCTGCTCGAGGAGGAATGCAGATTTGGCCCTTACGGAAATCCGCTGGACGTGCAGTTCAGAGCGCCTGAGGCCCACAATCTTCTCACGATAGACGGAATGGTCTACGACTGCCGGGAAGTGGCAGGCGAAGAGGTGGCGTGGTTCAGCAATGACGCGGTCGACTACTTTTCCGCGACCCATTTCGCCTATAACTACCATTGCTTCGGGCTATCGAAAGGCAAAGTTTCGCCAAATATTCATGGCAAGGTTCGCCGCACGATTGTCTTTGTGAAGGATCCGGGCTACCTAGTCGTTCTCGATTCGGTCACAGATCGGAGCCGCCCGGATCGATTCAATCGAGCAATATCGCAATGGTGGCATTCGCCGTTCAAATTCCGCCAGGCCGCGCCCGACGTCGCCAGGACGAAAGGCAGAATCGGATGCATTCTCGCCTATGCCAGGCAGGAAGGCCTTGTGAGGCTGGAGACCGGCGCGGACTTCACAGCGGAAGAAGGAAAAAGACTCGGCGCATCCTACGACCGATACCACCTGCGTGCGCGCCGTTGGATGGGTTTAAACCACGACGGCATTGTCGGATTCGCCACGCTCGTGCTCCCGTTCAAGGGAAAAGCACCACAGGTCTCCATCAACGCTCTCGATAACGACCCGCTTCAGATGTGGCGTGCTGTAGGATACGAGATTCGACTTCCCGATCGGACAGACACTGTTGTTCTGAACCCAGAGCTGAGAGACGATGCTTCGTTCGCTGGAAGACAATTCTCACACCGCGCGCTTATCCAGATCGGGGATAGCGGCGAGCATGTGATCGAGTGACGGGGAATGCGTGGGTCAGCTTCCTGTTTCACCTTCGTCCCTACTTTGGTCGGAAGCTGACACTGCTGATTTGTCTCCTTCCGCCCTGCCAAGTAAAAGCGGAGCACGGTAAACACTGACACATAGACGCCATCCAAATGTCAGACAGCGCATATAAATGGGGAGGGCATGCCCTTCTTGGCCGAATCGCTTTCAGCACTTTACCCCAGTGGCAACAGGAACTCGTCGAGCCGGATATGAGCCCGGAAGGCCTCGACCGGCCATACCTGCCGAAGGGCGCGATCGAGACTGCCGGCGACAAGATGGGATTCCTCTGCAGCATCATGGATCTCGTTTACTACGACGAATGCCGCCCCTATGCGACGCTGCCCGACGGCCGCTGGATACCGCACGCTCCACCCGACGAAAACTGGCAGGCATGCGCGGGGACGGGCCAGGCGCCTTCACCGGCCGCGTCGATGGCGATCACAGAGCTGCTGATGAACAGGACTATTGACGCCATGCGTACGAAGGATTGGGAAGAGGCTATCCGGCATGCCGGCGCGCTCGGGCATTACCTCGAAGAGCCGTTTACGCCAGGACACGCGATGGATAATCGGATCTTTCACGAAGTGTTTCCCGATCCCGACCCCACTCGCCACATGCGACTGCACCACGCGTTTGACTGCGCTTCGGATCTCTTTGATCCGCGCCCGCCCAAACTGATGGGCACGAGCGTGCCCGAGGCAGCGTTCCACCTGCAGATGGAACTCGACAACGGCGTTGTCGAGGCAAAGAAACTGGTCGCGCTGATCATTCGTTCCGTTTACGACGGGCAGCCCGCAAAGGTAAGGGCCGCCATGCTGAGCGAACAGGCCGGTTGGGCGAGCTACGTCACAGCGTGCGCGTGGCACACCGCGTTCTGCATCGCGTTTGACAGGTTTGAGCCGCAGGAGGTGGAGGCATTGAAAGAAGTCTCGTTGATTGATTCGGTTCCCTACTTCTGGCACGCATGCCAGTACGTCCACGTCGTCCCCGGGAAACTGGTCAAGAAGAGTCGAACCATCCCCATCCATGTCTGGACGACCAACGGTGACGGGCGACGTGAACAGCAAATCGAAAACGGATTCGGAATGGGTGGACACATGGGAGCAAAATTCGCCGTGAATGGCGAAGTGCACTCACGTTTCAGATGCCGCGCCGGCCTGCCCAGCCAACACACGGAAGGACAATGCAAGCACACGGATACACGCTTCTTCGTCGAACTGGATGAGCAGGAAAACACCGTCTATTCGGAAGACATCGAGTACCGGACAACACCGGTCTTCGAACGGCAACTCGTCCCCGGCGAACCGGTGTTCGAGGTCGATGTGGATATCAGCGGAGCAAAGACATTGATCCTGAAGACGCAATGCCAGCCCTATAAGAATCCGGAGACGGGCCAGCAGCAGTGGTTCGTCCCGCATGTCGCCATATGCGAGCCAACTCTGATAAAGCGGCCATTATGATCGCGCCGTAGTTGCTGCAAAGCAGCAGCATCTCTGGCCGGATCGCCAAATTCACGTTCGAAGCCAATGCGTCCTGATGTCTCCATCATTATCCCGGTATACAACGAAGCCCAGAGGCTGCCGGACAGCCAGGAGACGCTCCTCAATTTCCTGAACGATTTCGAGCACGAGACGGAGCTCCTTTTCGTGGACGATGGCAGTACGGACGGAACTGCAGACTTGGTCAGAGCGCCAGCCAGGCTTATCCGGAATGAAGAGAACCGAGGAAAGGGCGCCGCCGTCCGGCAGGGCATGCTCGAAGCCAGTGGTCAAATGAGGGTGTTCACAGACGTTGATCTGGCGGTGCCTCCCCGATATCTGCACGAGGTCCTCAACCACATCGAAAATGGCGAGGAAATTGTTGTTGCTTCGCGCCGAGCAAAGGGGGCAAGAAATACTGGTGGCGGCAAAAAGTACCGCCAGGTGATGGGCGTTGTCTTTAACTGCCTGGTCAGAATGCTCACAGTAAAAGGCGTGAGCGACACGCAATGCGGCTTCAAAGCCTTCACTGGGGCCGCAGCAGATATCCTCTTCGGCCGGCAGAAGCTCGAAGGCTTCGCGTTTGATGTAGAGCTGCTTTACATGGCCTCCAGGTTTGGATTCCGGATCAAAGAAATGCCCGTGGAATGGGAGGACTCGAATCTCTCAACCATCCGGCCATTCGTGGATGCCTCTCTGATTCTGAAAGACATGCTGCGAATACGAAAGCTACATGCCGGAGAAGAGTGGAATCGTTTCTGAGCTGCAGGGCTTGATTCTGTAATTGGATGCAGCCGGTGATTCCGCCATTTCACCATTCTATCTCTCCGACTCCGCATTCCCCCATCATTCCTCTCGACCTCGCTGTTTCAGCCTGGCCTCCAGCGCGCCCCCTTTTCTTGCGAGGAGAATGAAATGGCCCCGGATGGCGTTTTCGGGTAAAGGGGCATATTGGAAGTGGCAATAGCTGGTTACCGGATGCACATCCAGAAACCAGCGCGGGAAGAGGACCAACTCGGGTTTGTTTCGCTGCAGATCATCGAGGACCCTTTGGGTCAATTCTTCTTTCAAAGGGCCGTAGCGGACGTGAATATTGAGAAAGTTACCCACCGGCGGTGAGATGCCCGTGTAGAAGAAAAAACAGGCGTTGAAGCCCCACTCATACATCGTCTCGCCGGGCTCGAGCATTACCTTAATCTCCTTTGACAGATCCCTTACCTGTGTCGTGGTGCTCCAGGGCATGTTGTACTTTCGGTCTACGATTTCCTGTGGCGTCAGGCCGTACCAGGGCAGTTCGTGACAGAGCAGATATACGAGCACGATGCTGCCCGCGCCGTGCACAAGAAACTTCTGCAATCTCGCCGCCGGGATCTGTCCCAGGGCCATCCCACCGCCGATGGCCATAACCGGCAGCCAGAGTTGACTGTAGTTTTGCAGCACATAGCTGTGGAACGAAATCGATGTCTGTACACCCAGCAGGTACCCGGTGAATACGAGCCACTCCCTGGTCGGGCCTCGTTTAACGCCAATCACGCAAACTATGATGATGGGGATAGCGACGGGCATGGCCCAGCGAAGAAAGAAAGGAAACCAATACTGAGGGCTGAGCCGCTTGATCCCCTCCATTGGGCCGCCGCTGAAGTACTGGTTATAGGTGATAAGTGCATCAAAGAAATCACCCCAGAAGCCTCTGGCAGCGTAGTAAGAAAACAGTGCCACCCACGCGAGCAGTCCCAGCCCCATGAAGAGCTCAACCTGCCGAAAAGCGATCCTGCGTCTGGCGGGGTCAGACCACGCGGCGGCCAGATGGCCCAAAGCCAGCCAGAATGCGATGAGCACCGTCGAGTGTTTATAGAACGAGGCAAGGACAATCATCGCCCCGGCACCGAGTGACAGCTTCCAGTGAAACGAATCGGATTTAAGCCTGATCAGCAGCGCCACCGACCAGACCAGTGAGCTATTGAGGAAGGCCTCGACCTTTGGCTGGTTCGCCCAGAGGGTATAGGTGCCGCCGATGACTGCCCAGAATGCCGCGGCCCAAAGCGCGGGCACACGCCCGCTCGCATGCAGGACAGCACAGTAGACGCCGGCAAGTGTGACCAGTCCAGTGACGATGTTCAGGATAAAGACCTCATGAACACCGTAGCCGAACAGGAACTCGGTGATCGCATAGGTCACGTAGATGCCGGGCGGCTTGTGATCCCATAGATCGGAATAGAGATTCCTGCCCTTGAGGAGCTCGTGTCCGATGACGGCGAACGTGCCATGATCCGAATGCAGCGGCTCGTCGTAGGTGAGCGTGCGAATGAATACGAGATACAACGCAAGCGCGGCAAGCACGGCGGCATCCCAAGTCAAGAGTTTTTTTACGGCCGCGGAATGACGGGGGAGAGCAGGCTGGCCTGGTGTCGCCTCAGCCGTCATCGCAAGCCCTCTTCGGGCCTGGTCAGCCCAGCAGGCTCAGCCGGCAAATGGTAAGTTCGGACGATTAACATTCGTGTTCCAGCGTCCGGATTTTGGGATTGCGGCATTTCCCGTTGCCTTTCACTTTTTCCAGCGACAGGCGTGGCTTTATGCCCCAGGTGACGCCGGCCTTCTCTGGCTTGTGGCAGGCTGGAAGTGACCTCACCTGCCTTCAAGCAGCCTGTCGCCGCAGAAATCCTCCAGTCCGGGAGTTGCGTGCACTTTTTCCACGGCGGCCTGGATGTCATATTCCACCCGGTGATAGCGCACCTCTTTATCATCGAGGGTTACGTAACAGGCCCGGCTGTCCCTGTCCCTTGGCTGGCCGACCGAGCCCACGTTGACCAGCAATTTGGTTGCAGCCTCAACGGGAAAGGCCATGTCGATCTCTTCCGGCGCGTAAAAGACACCCTCATCGGTCACGACGCCGGGCATATGAGAATGACCGCAGAATGCGAACCGCCGGATGAGGGCCAGGTTTTCCACAATCTTCTCGGGCACCTCACCGAGCAGATCGTCCGTGTCACTTTTCATGATGTATTCCATGGTCGGGTCACGGGGAGAACCGTGGACCAGCAAGATGTCATCCATCTCGTAACTGCGGGGCAACTGCTGAATGAACCGCCAGCGCAAGCGGGTTTTGCCGGAACTAAAAGGTCCGGGCCTGAGCTGGTTTCTCGTCCATTCAACCGTCTTACGTGCGACCGGATTAAATCCGATGGGGATGTTCAAGGTGGCCTCTTCGTGATTACCGAGGATGTTCACCTTGAAGCGCTCCATCGCCACATCAAGGCACTCTTGAGGCTGCGGGCCGTAATCGATCACGTCGCCGAGGTTGTAGATTTCATCGACACCCTTCGATTCCATATCCGCGAGCGCTGCCTGCAGCGCGTCCACGTTGGCATGAATGTCGGAAACTATTGCTATCAATAAAGATTCTCCCTGTGTCTATACCTTCTTTACCGGTGCCGTTGCGGAATGTCCAGCATCTTTTGCGAGGGCCTCCGGGGCCTTGATGGCGAGGCACTTCCGGTAGACCTCGTTTATCTGCTCGACCATGACTTCCTTGCTGAAAGCGCCGGTAAACAATTCCTGGCCTTTAGTGCCCAACTGAGTCCTGAGATTGGGATTCACGATGAGCTTTTCAACGGCATCCTCGAGCGCCTTCTGATCTCGAGGCGGAATGAGGAACCCGGTCTCGTCATTAAGACACACCTCGCGTGCCCCGTCGATATCGAATGAGACCACCGGTTTCCCTGAAATTAGTGCCTGGGGAAGCACGCGGGCGAGGCCCTCACGGAGTGAAGTATGAACAAGGATGTCCATCGCGCTGATGCAGGCCGGAATCTCTGTCGCCGGCACAAGACCAGTGAAAACAATTCTGTCACCGATCCCGCTCTCCTGTGCCTGCTGTTGAAGCGAGTCATGAAGAGCCCCATCCCCGATAAACATGAATTTCAGATTCGGATACCTGGGGCAGAGGTTCTGCGCAAGCTCGATCATGAACTCATAACCCTTGAGGTGCGCGAGCCTGGCGATTTTGCCGACCACGATCTCGTCCTGTTCAAAACCCAGCTTCCGTCGCATCTCTTCCCGGTGCCTCGGCGAGTCACGGAAGTGTTCCACCTCCATCCCGCTCCGGACAGTCACGAACATGTCAGCCGGCGCCACCCCCGCATCAATCGCCTGCTGGGACATCGCGTCCGCCACGCACAGGATCTTGTCGGACTTCCTCGTGGCATAACGTTCCAGAGCAATGAAAAAAGCATTCTTGATCCACATCTGGTTCGGATGGAAGGCGGGCCCGTGAATCGTGTGGATGACGACGGGTACCTTCGCCTTCTGTGCAGCCATCCGGCCAAGAATCCCGGCCTTGGAGCTGTGCGTATGCACCACGTGCGGCTGCAGCTCCCGCAGATGACGGGTGAGCGACCGCAGCGTGAGAAAATCAAGCCAGGGATTAATCTCACGGCGCATCTCGTCCACCATGATTACCTGAAAGCCGCACTCTCTCGCACGCTCAACAAGCTCGCCCTCGCGCCCGATCGCAGGACCAGTGATCAGGATTACCTCGTTGTTGGGATCGAGATGCTGCCCCTCGCAGGTGAACAACGTATTCTCCTGCGCGCCGCCGAGGATCATGCGTGTGATGATGTGGACAATCTTCAAATCGGCTCCGATCTTGTTGTCTTCAAATCTTGCCTTTCATCATTCTTCATTTTGCATCAGGTACTCCTGCTTTAGCCTCTCCCTCAGACTGAAGATACTCCAATCAATCGCGTCTTGACACAACCCTGAACGCCGGACACCATGCCGCGAGTAAAGCAGTTAGAAACATATTGAATGCGTACAAGACATTTCTCGCCGCGGAGCGTCGAGGCCCCAAAGATCGATGATGCTTACCACCAAAATCATATCCATTGAAAAATCTCATCTCCGCGGCACTCGCCCGCGCAACATCGGCTACAACGCGCGCATCGGCAATCATGGCTCGGGAATCGGCGATGCTGTCATTCGAGTGCAGACCGAAGGCGGCGCGGCCGGACTCGGGTGGGCACGCATAAACGAGGAGGAAGCACAGAATCTGGTTGGCCGAAGCGTGGAAGAGCTTTTCGACCTGGAAGAGATGAGCACAACGGCGGACGGCGAAGTGCTCGACCTGCCCCTGTGGGATCTGGTTTCAAAGCTTCACGGCCAACCGCTGTATCAATTTCTCGGTGCACGTGGTTCTCGAGAAGTCGAGACGTACGACGGCTCCATTTACATCGATGATCTTGAAGCGGACGATGATGAGGTGGTCGAAATCTTCCAGAAGGAGGTGCAGACAGGCAGAGAATACGGCTTCACAAATTTTAAGATCAAGATCGGCCGCGGTGCGCGATGGATGCCCATGCAGGAAGGCCTGGCCCGCGACATCCTCGTCATCCATATCGTGCGCGAGGCAGCCGGGCAGGACGCGAAGATCCTGGTCGATGCCAATATGGGCAACACGCTGAATTCAGCCAGACAT
This sequence comes from Planctomycetota bacterium, assembly GCA_030740295.1. The sequence continues at coordinate 1,251 of JASLXP010000305.1, read as the reverse complement.
ATTCTCGATGAATGCAGCGACGCGAATATCTTCTGGTTCGAAGAACCCTTCGCCGAAGACCCGGCCCTGAACAAGGCTCTGAGCGAATTCATCGAGGAGAAGGGCTACGCCACCCTTGTAGCCGATGGCGAGTTTGCCCCTCCTCCGAGTTTTTTTCAGATGGTGGAACAAGGCTGGATAGACCTGGTGCAGCAAGATTTCAGATTCAAAGGCCTGAGCTGGTGGCGCAAGACCGCCGAAATGATCGAACCGTGGGGGGCCCTCTGCGCGCCGCACACCTGGGGTAGTTTCGTGGAAAAATTTCCGCATGCCCACTTCGCGGCATCTGTGCCTCACTACTCGCTGCTCGAGGCATGTCCTGCAGATATGCCCGGTCTGATTACCGATGCATGGAAGATGGAAGACGGCAAGCTCTTCGTCCCGGATGAGCCCGGCTGCGGATTCGATGTGGACGAAGATCTCTACCAGAAAGGACTGCAGGACAAGGGATGTTTTATGGTGAAGGCGTAAGCGACTTTTACGAGACAATCTGCCAGCCTGCAGTCACGTTCACTTGCTCAACGCGCTCAATGCTTGTCTCCGACCTTTATTCATCGCCACCGGATCGTAGGCGTTCACTACGGTCTTGTATCGATAGACCTCGTGGCTGTTGAAATCCACGTGCAGGGGTGATTCGTCGCTGCCCACGATGTTGTCTAATGCCGGGCGCCCCTTCTTCAAAGAAAGCATCTTGAAGAGCCGTGCATCTTGCCAGCCGTCGCGGTAGCCGCAGTATGCGGGCGAGACGGTGACGTTAAGGGTTTCGTCATCTATCCACATGATCTTTTCGGTCTGGTTCCAGTGAAAAAACGCCCAGAGACCGTAGCCTCGAAAACCGTGGTGGAGGGTCATGACTGGATAGATCCAGGCGCGGTGATATGTGCCGCGGTACGGACGTGAGCCTCCTCCGTAACACCAGACCTCATCGATCGGATCGATTGAGGCGAGCGGCTTCCCATCGGGAGAAGGTTTTCGGAGTGATACGGTCAGTTCGTATTTGTGATCGTCGGGTTTCTTACCGTCAGCCGGAATGACGTAGAGATGTCGCTGGATGCTTCCCGCGGTGTAGGCCGTGCCCGGCGCGGTCTTGCCCCACGGGCTTCCGCCCATCAGGCGGATCGGCTTGCCGTCTTCCAGGAGTCTGAATTCTTCGACATCAGCAGGCGCAAAACCGGTAACGCTGTCTTCACCGAACGTGGCAATTGCCCAGCA
>JASLXP010000304.1 GCA_030740295.1 Planctomycetota bacterium | reverse complement strand
TACATCTTCACCGTGCCAGTATTTTTTGTATTCATGCGAATTGCTGCCGGCAGTGCTCCGGCCGAGGTCGTAGTCCCTCAGTCCGTTATGGCAGCCGCGCTCAATTTGCTCCCAGCAGAAAAGTGATACCGCGCCGGATTTCATCGCGTCCGGCTCGGCGCCAGCATAGAGATTGTTGATCCGTCCGCGATGATGGATGGCGATATTGCCGGCCACCGTTCGGCTGTTCTGGCGGACGACGACCACCTCTGCTTTGTCACCGAAAGCATCGACAATCGCCTTGAAAAACTGTTTCGAAAACTGCGGGCTTCCCAGCCGGTGCATGTGTGCGCCATATTGTGCGTAGAAATCATCGAGATACTCGTGCCCGTTCTCGACTGTCAGGCCGTCACGCTTGGAGCGATTAAAATCACGTTTGATCTTTTTCGAGATTCTCTTCCTCACATTCTCAGACTCTTCTTCCAGCGACACGACAGTGGTCAGATACTCATCTTTCGCGGGCAGCCCTTCCAGCGCAGTTCCTTCCTGGCGAAACTCCACGTAAGGGCAACCGAGTTTTCTACGCTTGTCACCAGCACTTTCAATGAGCTGTTGCATCACTTCACCGTTGTCGGCCAGGATGCCGCATGCGTTTGCCGCGGGCGCTGAAACCAGTGCGCGACCAAACAGAAGGCTCTTTACGTGATAGAGCGGCAGCACTCCGCAGACCTGCTCGCCTTCCTTTGCGAGCAATGATTCGCAGCCATGTCCAAGCGAGTTCATCAACACATCCGCCCAGGCGCGCAAGTGGCTGTAAGAGCTGTTTTCGTGTGCGATGACATAAGCATCCCACCGGTCTCGCCAGGATTGCTCAAATGGAACGACCTCGAATTCGCTTGCCTCAGATTTGCTTGCCTTCATTTCGCGTAAGTTTTAGGCGAGTTCGATTTCAAAGAATTCAGTTAGAAAAGAGCAGAACAGAGAAGATGTACCACCCAGACTTACTCTTTACTCATTACGCATTACGTAATACGCACCTTTGTTTAAATGTAAAGAATATGCACTCATGGATACCCTCGGCTATTATGCGTAGCTTCATCGCCTCCGCATAAACAGGAGATCGCTTTGTCAGACCGGCTCAACGAACTTGTCATCGGTGTCCAGAAAACACGCAGCCTGCAGATGATGCGGTGGCTGCTGTTGGGACTTCTCTCCGTTTTCGCAATCTGGGGCGCATGCTTCATTGCCTACTCCGCGCTTGACCTTGTCTTCAAGTTTCCCGTAGTCGGGCGACTGGCCATGTTCGCGATGACTATCGGCGCGCTCTGGTTCGCGATCAAGAAACTCGCAGTGAATCCACTGCGGGCTGAAAGGCCCGACCAGGATATCGCGGCTGACGTGGAAGCTGTCCAGCCCGGTCTGGAGGCATCATTAAGCACTTCCATCGAGTTTGGCGAAGATGGTGAAAAGACGGAACAGCTCTCTTCAAAACCGATCGTCGACCGGCTTATCGACCAGGCTGCTGACCGTGTCAGCTCTGAATCTTATGAACAGGCCGTTGACTGGGCCTGGCCTCGCCGCATCGGAGTGGCCATGCTGCTGGTCATCATCCTGGTGGGTGCCGGCTTCGCCTTTGCGCCGACCGTGCTGGTGCCGGCTCTGCTTCGCTTCATTGTGCCTTTCGCCAACGTGGAACCTCCGACACTTGCGCACGTGGACAACGTGACCCCCGGCGACAAGGAAGTGCCGTTCCGCACAAAAATCGACGTGCGTGCCGAGGTCAGCGGTTTTCGCCCGGAAAGCGTCGTTCTGCATTACAAGAGGTTTGGCAAGGATTGGCGTGCAGAAGAAATGCGACAGATTGAAGATGGGCGTTACGGGTACGCATTCCGCGATGTAAAGGAAGACTTCGAGTATTACATCCAGGCAAGGGATCACGAAAGCCAGCATTTCAATGTCTCCGTATTCGTCGAGCCGAGCATCGAAACCATGAGCGCGACGCTGATCTATCCCGAATACACAGGCATGGCGCCGGTAAAGAAAAACAAGGCCGGAGACATCCGTGCGCTCGCAGGCACGCGGGTGAAGCTCGAGCTCCGGACCAACATTCCGGTTCGTGAAGGCGAACTCATGCTCAAGTCCGGCGAGACCATCCGGCTCAGCAAGAAAGAACCCCAGGTCCTGCGCGGCGAATTCAAGGTGCAGCAGAACGATCACTACGGCATCAAACTCTACGACCGAAAGGGACGCTCCAACGTCAACATCCTCTGGCACGCGATCACCGCCATGGATGACGAGACGCCGCGCATAAAGATCACTTCGCCTGACCCGGACATGATGGCCGAGATTAATCAGCAGTTGAAGATTCGGATGCAGGCGGAGGACGATTTTGGACTTACCGAGCTCGGCCTTGCCACCTATGTCCTCGGCGAAGAGGAGATTCGGGAAACAGTCAAAGAACTTGACCCGCCGCTCAAGAAGACCCGCTCCCAATACGATATTGATTTCGAGCTCATGACACTGCCGAAGGGCGCCATCATCGCCTATTACGCCTATGCCCTCGACAACGACACCGTGAACGGCCCCAAAGAAGGCGTATCAATTTTGCAGTTCGTACGCTTTTATGAAAAGGAAGGGCTGGCCAATGAGGACAGCCTTCAGAACGAACAGCAGCAACAAGGGAGACAGGCCCAGCAGCAGCTTCTGGCCAATCTTGAAAAGATGATCGGCGAACAGATCAAGGTCGTCGCCAACACTTTCCGGATCGACAACATTGAAACCTCCAAACGCAACGCGGCGAACAAGAAAACTCTGGCCGGCATGGCGAAGAAAGAGGGGCAGCTTTCGAGCCAGGTAGAGCAACTCGCCGATGCCATGGAGGAAGCCCTGCGCGCCGAAGGTATTACTGAGATGCCGGAAGTCGACGCGCTGCGCGAAGCAATCTCACCACTCGAGAATGCGGGCTGGTATCTCAAGTATTACAGCACGGATGACGGCCTGACCTCGGGTAAAGATGCCTTGCACAAGATGTCGAAGGCCCGCCGCCTGGTGCAATCCATGCAGAACCAGCAGGGCCGCCAGGCCGCAGCCATGATGGCTCTCTCTCAGCAGAAGAACCAGAAAAAACAGCAGCAGCAGAACCGCCAGCAACAGATGCAGCAGATGGCCAAAGAAATGCCAAAGATGCTGGAACGCCAGGAGAAAGCGAAACGCGAACTCGAACAGCTTGCCAAGCAGGAAGAGCGCGAACGGGTCCGCGACGAAACCGAGCAGCCTGACAACTGGCAGAAATACCAGAAGCGCGAAGAGATTCGTGACGAGCTCAATGAACTGCTCAACGAGTCCTACGACATGGCGCGACGCATGCAGGAACAATCGGAGCAGGAGCGGAAAATGTCCGAGCGGGCGGCCGAGAGAATGAAAAAAGCCCTCGAGGAGACCTACCAGACCCAGCGGTCTCTGAGCCAGCGAAAATACAAGGACGCGTTCGACCACGCGAAGCAGGCGGAGCGCAACATGAAGGACGCGGAGCGCAGTCTCCACAACGCACTTCGCCGCGATCTCTCGGACGCGATGGAATCCGCTTCAAAGCGGGCAAGACAGCTCGCCGAGCGGCAGGAAGATCTGCAGAGACAGACCCAGCAGATGGCGCAGGCGGAAAGGCAGGAATCAGGGGAGAGGCAGGCTCAGCAGCAATCGCAGCAACAACAGGGTCAGCAGCAATCCAAACAACAAGGACAACAGCAATCCAAGCAACAGGGACAGCAGCAGTCCAAGCAACAGGGACAGCAGCAGTCCAAGCAACAGGGACAGCAGCAATCGCAGCAAGAGGGTCAGCAGCAGTCCAAGCAACAGGGACAGCAGCAATCGCAGCAACAGGGACAGCAGCAATCACAGCAACAGGGCCAACAGAAGTCGCAGCAACAGGGACAGCAGTCTTCCCAGTCGCAGTCAGCGCAGAGCCAACAGTCTTCGCAGTCACAGCAGAGCGCACAGGCCAGAGCACAGGGACAGAAGAGCCAGTCGCAGCAGCAGGCGTCTTCATCTCAGCAGGGACAACAGCAATCGCAGCAGCAGGCCCAAGGTGGACAAAAGTCTGAAAACAAGGATCAGCAGAGCCGCCAGGCTCAGAGCGGGCAGAAGCCATCAGATCAGCAGCAGGGCAGTGGCTCAGCTCCGACGATGTCACCCGAGGAACTGCAAAAGCAGGAACAGCAGCAGAGCGGGCAGGGCGCTCGGCAACTGGCCCGAGAACAAAAGGAGCTGGAGAAAGATGCCCGTTCGCTGAGCAGTGAACTTCAAGAACTGGCCGAGCGCGCGGCCGAGGCAAATCGCACCAAAGATCAGGAGACTCTCGCCAAAGCGGCCGAGAAGATCGAGAGCGGCCCAATAGGCAAGGCATTGCAGGAGGCCGCGGAAAAATTGGAAAGCGACAAACCCAGCGAAGCCGTCCCACACCAGGAGGAGGCACGCAAGGGTTTGATGGGGCTCCGCTCGCAGCTCGATGAAGCGGTAGCAAGGGCCAAGATGGAAGACGATGAAAAGCTTCGCAAGATGCTTGAGAAAACCGAGCAGCTCGCGGACGCGCAGCGCAAGCTCAACACCCAGGCCATGCGCGGCCAGTCCGAGCCGGATGAACTGAACAAAGAACAGCAGGCTCTCGCCAGCCAGGCCGGCCAGCTCGCAAAGCAGTCGGAAAAAATGAACACTCTCGCCGATGCCGGACTCGACAAGGAAACAAAGGAGGCGTTCGACGCGGCCGCAAAGGAGATGAAACAGAACCAGAATGCACTCCTGGACAAGGATGCCGAGGAATCAAAATTCCACGGTGAAGAAGCCCTGAGGCAGGTGGAAGCCGCGGCCGAGAATCTTCGTCTTGCAAGAGACCGCTCGCTGGGCAAACGCCTGGCAAAGGCCGCCGACCAGGCCAAGGCCGCGGTCGAGCAGCAGCGCAGAAGCGAGGACAGCCTCCGCTCCGCCGCGGAAGATACGCCGCAGGGCGAGCGCGTCCCGCAATGGCAGCAGAAGTCAATGGCCGAAACTCAAAAGGACGCGGTCGAACGCGCCAACGAACTGGCCTCGACCATGGAGACACTCAACAAGATCGCCAAACGAGTCGAGCCCTGGGTGGGCGACGAAATCAAGAAGACTCTGGACGAGCTCAAAGACGGCCCGCTGCCGGAAATGAAAGATCTGTCCGACAACCTTCAGCCAAAATCCGCAAAGGGCATGCAGCCCTCGGAGGCCAGGGATAAGCAGGAAAAGGCAGCGCAGTTGGCGCAGGCGCTCACCGGTATTCAAGAGCAGCTTGAATCCATCAAGAAGGATTACCTCTCCACGCCACTCGAACGTTTGCAGGCCGCAAAGAACGATGTCACCGAAACATTGAAGGAATTGGAAAAGGCCGAACAGCAATTGCAGCAGGCGGCGAACAAGAGCCCTGAAGCCGTCCAGGACTTGCAGAAGAAACTGGAACAGGCTCAAAAGAACCTCGACAAGCTCAGCCAGCAGTTGGCCCGCCAGCAAGGCCAGAATCAATCCTCCTCCGAGCAGCAGAATCTACAGAAGGCTGAAGGTAAGATGAACGCGGCCCGCCAGGCAATGAGCTCGAAGGAAACCCAGGAAGCCAAGGGCCACCTGACCGCGGCACGTGAGCACCTGCAACTCGCACGCGAGGGCATCCTCGAGCGCATCAAACGCATCCTGCAAAAGCGCAACATCAAAGAGCCCGGTAGCGAGCTCGTCCCGGACGAATACCAGGAGCTGGTCAAACGGTACTACCGGGTGTTGTCAGAAGAGCGGTAGATCAGCCCTCGCCCGCACTGGCGCTCCTTTGCCTCGCCACCTCAAACATCAATGCAGTGGCCGCCGCCCCGACGTTGAGGGACTCGCATCGGCCTGCCATCGGAATCGTGATTTCACCATCAGCCAGTTTGAGCTCAGCGACGCTGAGCCCGGAACCCTCCGACCCCAGGAGCAGCGCGGATGGCGCACTCCAATCGTGATCCCAGAGGCTTGTCTGGGATTTCGGCGAGGCCGCGTAGACTTGAATGCCACGTTCATGGCAGGCGGCAATGGATTGGCTGAGTGTCGGGCCGTGCCAGATAGGCAATCGCAATGTAGCGCCCATGGACCCGCGAAGTCCTTTCGGACTGAACGGATCTGCTCCGTGCCGGGTGACGATTACCGCATGCGCGCCTGCTGCTTCAGCAGATCGGAGAATCGTTCCCAGGTTGCCGGGGTCCTGAACTTGATGCGCTATTACGATGAAGGTGCTTTCAGCCGGCAAAGAGCCCGAATCCGATTCAGATCTGTCCGCCAGCACGATCAGGCCGGGCGGTGTCTTGACTACTGAAAGCTCTTCCATCAGCCAATCCGGGACCTGAACGCCCTCCACTCCTGCGGCCTCGAGTCCGCCGAGGATCTCTGTATCGCCTTTCTTCAAAAAGGAATCAGACACGACGAAACTACGCCCCTGCAGACCACAACGCAGGGCTTCTTCTGTCAGCTTTGTACCTTCGATGAAAATTGTGCCAGGCAGCCGGTGATCACCCGCACGCCGGAACTGTTTGATGCGTTTATTCTGACGGCTGCTGATGCGTAGATAGGTCATGGCCGATCAGGATGCTCCATCTCAACGCCTCAAAAACCCGCTCTGCAATTGGGACACACCACGTCATTCGCCATGACTCGATTGTTACATTGATGGCATGCACCAAAGAAGCGTGACAACTGCTTCACTCTGCCTGCCGGCACCCATTCACCTTCAGTGTATGGTGGCTGGATGGCGGTCTCACGGCGGATTTTTCCGGTTGCTATGAGTTGCGCCACAAGCTCGAGATTCAGAGGTCTCGTGAGCTCTCCTGCCGGCATGCGTGCCACCCAGAGATCCGGGACGTTTATGAGGGTTTTCGGTTTGGGTCTGGCCACAGCCCTGTATCGGCCGGCCACTGCCGCTGGTGATTTCTTTACCGCGCCTGGGGGCGAGGGGCTTTGCTGAACGGGCGAGGGCTGGGTGCCGGGCGTCGTCTGAGGCTGGACATGCGCGGCTCGGGTGGTCGGGTTGGGCTGCGCCAGTTGGGCTCTGGTGTTTGCAGCCTTCCTCTTCACGGGGGCCCCCAGGCTGTGCCTGCAGAATGGGCAATACACGCTGGCCCGGGCGATCTCTTTTTTGCAGTATGGACAGAAATGCCCGGACTCCATCTCAATCTTATCCAGGTCAGGAAGAATGCCGGACTGGCCGATCGACTTTGAGGAAGGAATGTCTTCATCGTCAGCAACAAACGGCTTTGGTGTGGACGCACCGGATCCTTTTTCGCCCAGGATGGCGAGCAGGCGCGCTCGAAAGATCTGATCCGCCTGTTCGGGTGTGATGAGCTCATTTTCTACGGCCAGTTGTTCCGGCCGCCGGTATTCGCGGGGCAGCCTCTGGTTGCGCTGCGTAGCGAAAATCGATTCGGCGTTCTTCTGTTTTACAAAACCAAGACCGACCGCGGCCTCGATAAACGCTACCTCTTCTTTGGACCGTTCATTGTCAAGGTGGGTGAGGAGAACGGCACGCGTCTCATCCGGATAGAGATACTCGCGCTGTTCCAGTTGTTGCCAGGCGGTCTCCGGTTTGCCGCTGAGCTCGAGCTCTTTGAGCTTCCGCTGCAGCCAATCGATGCGTTCGGAGGGAAGCGTGCCCTTTTCAGAAAGCGCGCTGACAAAGGCTGCATCCACCTTTTGCCGGCGAGTGCGATGGATGGCTTTGAGTAAATCCTCCATCTGCTCCGGCTTGACCCAGTCCTTGGCAACAAGGATCTCATGGATGCGTTCCTGCCGGTCGATTCCCTTGAGCTGCGCCTGGATCTGAATCGCCTGTTTCAACTGCTCGTTGCCGATGACTCCCCATTGCATGACCCCGCGCAGCACGTGACGGTCATCGAGGAAACCAGAATCGATAGGAGGAGGGTAGTAACAGAAATCAGAGGCCGAAGTGGTTTGGCCGCTTTCCAGGCGCTGCAGATCTTCATTAAAAGCCGCGGCATTTTCGTAGCGGTCTTCAGGACGCTTGGCAAGGGACTTCATGATGACATCGGAATAACCGGCCGGCAGCTCAGGCCACAGCAGGAAAGGCGGCAGCGGATCTTCGGACTGGTGTTTCATCATCACCGCAACCGCGTTATCCGCGGGGAAACACATACGCCCGGTGACGAGGCGATAGAACGTGCCACCGAGGCAGTAAACATCGGAGGCCTCATCTACCTTTCCGCCCGAACACTGCTCAGGGCTCATGTAATTCGGCGTGCCCATCATCGAGCCCGTCCAGGTGAGGTCACCGCTAGATGACTCGTAGTTGGTTTTGGCGAGACCGAAGTCGACGACCTTGACGATCCCGCCCTGCGAAACAAGGAGGTTACCGGGCTTGATGTCTCGATGAAGGATGCCGGCTTCCTGCGCATTGGCAGTGCCGGCCGCGGCCTGGGACATGTAGTTGAGCGCGCGCCCGAGATCGATGCGCCATTCTTTCTGCGCGATGTCTTCGAGGCTGCCACCGTCAACATATTCCATCACCAGGTAGTGCAGCCCGTCATTGGATTCACCGAAATCGTAGACCTGCGCCACATTCTGATGATTGAGCCTGGCCACCGCGTGGGCCTCGCGCTCGAAGCGTTGAATCAGGTCGCTACGCCGGCTGAATTCGCGGCCCAGAAATTTGATCGCGACCACTCGCTTGAGCGAATGCTGTCGCGCTCGAAAGACATCGCCCATCGCGCCCTGGCCAAGAAAATCAGTGATCTCGCAGCCGCCAATGGTGCGTCCGATCATTTCCTTGAGTTGGGCAACGGGGGTTTTTTCTGACATTTGGCTTCTTAGTCCGTTCTCTTTCTTCTACGCCTGGACTCGTCTCATAGAAAACAACTACAGGTAAAAGAATGTGAAAGATTCTTCACGACTGCCCCAGCTTTTCTCTGAAATACTGGATCGTTTTCATCAGTCCATCTCGGCGTTCGACTTGCGGCTCCCACCCGAGGATCTCTCGGGCGCGAGTGATATCCGGCTGCCTGACTTTGGGGTCGTCACCATAACCTTCCGGAAGCGGCTGGAAGGTTATCTTGCTCTGGCTGCCAGTGAGCTCGACCACTTCTTTCGCAAATTCTGCAATGGTGATTTCAACCGGGTTGCCAACGTTGACCGGCATGTGTTCATCGGATTCGAGCAGCGCGGCGATACCGCGGGCCGTGTCTCTGACAAAGCAGAAACTCCGGGTTTGAGAGCCGTCGCCGTAGACCGTGATGTCGTGTCCGTGAAGGGCCTGATGGAGAAAATTCGGAAGGGCCCTGCCGTCATCGAGCCGCATGCGCGGGCCGTAGGTATTAAAGATTCGAACGATGCGGGTATCGACACCATGGTGGCGGTGATAGGCCATGGTCATGGCTTCGCCAAATCGTTTGGCCTCGTCGTAACAACCGCGATGTCCGACCGGATTTACGTTGCCCCAGTACTCCTCCTTCTGAGGATGCGTGAGCGGATCGCCGTAGACTTCGGATGTTGACGCGATCAGGAAACGTGCCCCCTTGGCCTTGGCCAGCCCGAGTGCTTTGTGCGTTCCAAGCGAGCCGACCTTTAGGGTCTGAATCGGATACTTGAGATAATCGGAAGGGCTGGCCGGTGAGGCAAAATGCAGGATGTTGTCGACCGGGCCTTCGATATAGATGTAGTTGGTTACATCGTGATGGATAAAGGAGAAGTTTTCCGTGCCTGCATGCTGTGTAATGTTGTCGGTGTTGCCGGTAAGCAGGCTGTCGACGCAAATGACCTCGTGCCCTTTTTCGATAAAAAGATCGCACAGGTGTGAGCCGAGGAATCCAGATCCTCCGGTGATGACCGTTCTTGGCATGGGTTCTTTGAGCGGCGTGGAATTCGAATCAGATCGTGAACGCGGCTTGGTGTATAACTGCCAGCTCGCACGTTTGCGACTGGAAACTGTCCATTATAGCTCAGTGAAGGTTTAGTTCGAAGGTTGAAAGCCCATGTGAAGGTTAGGGGATGCGTGATCTCCCGATCAGAAGAAGATCAGCAGTGAGTCCACCCATGCGACAAAAGCCCGCCACACCGCCTCTGCCGCCAGACAAGAGCCCTTATCAGGACCTGGTAGCGGCATTTCTGGATTACATGGCCGTCGAGTGTGGTCTGGCAAAGAACACCATCTTTGCCTACGCCCGCGACCTTAAAAGGTTCTGCGCATTCCTGGATGGGCACGAAATCAGAAGCCCTCGCCGGATCACCACCCGTCACCTCATGAATTACCTGATGAGTCTGCGTGACGCAGGGCTGTCTGCGAACTCTTCCGCGCGCAGCCTGGTTTCGGTGAGGATGTTCTTCAAGTTCATGATGGCCGAAGGTGAGATTACAGAAAACGTGTCGGCGGTCATCGAATCACCGAAGCTTTGGAAGCGGCTGCCAGGTTTTCTTACCGAAGGAGAAATAGACCGGCTCTTGAACGCGCCTGACATCGACACCCCAATCGGTATTCGCGACAGGGCGATTCTGGAGACCTTCTACGCGTGCGGTGCCCGGGTATCAGAGGTCGCCGCGCTCACGGTGGACAGCGTCCAACTGGATGCGCGCTACGTGAAATGCTACGGCAAAGGATCTAAGGAACGCATCGTGCCGCTCGGACGTCCGGCCGCGGATTGGATACGTTTCTATCTGGAGAGTGTTCGGCCCGAGTTGGCCCGGGCCAGTGAAGACAACCGGCTCTTCCTCAATAAACGGGGCCGCGGCATGCACCGCAATACGCTATGGGCCCTGGTCAAACATTACGTCGAGGAGGCACGCATTCGAAAGAATGTTTCGCCGCACACATTGCGGCATTCCTTCGCTACGCATCTGCTGGAGAACGGGGCGGACCTCCGAGTGGTTCAAGAAATGTTGGGTCACGCGAGCATCGTTACCACCCAGATTTACACACACGTGGAACGTGAGCGGTTGAAGGCAGTGCACAGGGAATTCCATCCGCGGGGGAAGTGAGCAATATCCCGGGAAGGGGAATCCGGTGTCAGGAATCCGGAAGGCCCGTGTCGTTGAAGCCGCTGTTCCCATGGAGTGCAGGAATGTTGCACTCCAACGCTCCATCATTTCACCACCCCATCACTCCATCTGCTTCCTACCTCACATCCAAACAGACCATCTGGCCCTGATTTGACTTGCAGTAGATCCGCCCGTTTGCCAGGACCGGTACCGCCCAGCACCGGCCGGTCAGCACACGCCTGCGAATGATGGGTTTGAATCCTTTGGGATCCGCGTTCGCGATGATGAACTCGCCACGGTCGCTGAGCACGATGAGTTTGCCGTCCGCCAGGGTGAGCGTGCCCTCTCTGCCTGATGAGCCTTCAGTCCAGAGCCTGTTGCCGGTTTTCATGTCCAGGCACATCAGGCCGCCTTTGAGACTGATTCCGTAGAGGTAGCCGTTGTGCTCGACAGCGGTGTTCATTTTGGTTTGGAACTCGTTGTTCCTCCAGAGCTGTTTAGGAGTGGATCGCGTGATCTGGTAAAGAACCCCGCGGCCGGTGTTGTAGCCCGCAGAGACGAAAAAGGTTCCGCCGAACACGATCGGTGTGGAAGCATTCACGTCATACTTGCTTGGAAAGGGAATCCTCCACAGCTCTCGACCATTGGCCGCGTCATGAGCCAGGAGCGTCTTACCCTTGAAAACCATAACCCCGGTTGTCGAGCCAAACTTGAACGGGACCGGTGTCGCGTAGCCGGCCGCACCGCTTCCTTTTCCCCAGACCTTCTTGCCCGTACGTTTATCGAGTGCAAGAGTCGAGTTTGGGCTGCCGCCGATATCGAAGATGACCAGTTTGCCGAGGACCAGCGGCGAGCCCGCATATTTCCAACGCGACAGTCTGCCCTTGAAATCAGTAATAGCGTTTTTCTTCCACGCCAGTTTTCCATCGGCAAGTTTGAGGCACTGGATCTGACCGTCATAGCTGAAGTTGTAGACATACTGTCCATCAATCGTCGGTGTCGACGCTGTTCCGCCATCGAACATGCGTTTATCAAATTTACACGGAAATTCGTACCGCCAGATTTCTTTGCCATCATCTGCGTTGAAGCAGTAAACGATATCTTTGTTCGCCTTGTTCGCAGAGGTAAGGACTTTGCTGCCGACCACTGTGAAACTCGATGCCCCGAAGCCCAGATCTTTCTTCCATGCTTCTTTCAGATTCTGCGGATTCCAACCCTTCTCTTTCGATATGCCGTTCAGAGAGGGGCCGCGGAAAAAGGGCCAGTCGTCGGCCTGCGTTGTCTGAATGCAGAGGGCTGCGAGGGCGGTTGCACAAAAGGCGATTTCTGAGGCACGGTTCATCTTGATTCCTTTCTTGCTTTGACAGGGGGAAGCGACGGGGCCTGGCCACGGATAATATAGTCAGACGCAAATCCATCAAAGACGTTCAAAATGCTGTTCATCATTCTGCTCTCGCCCGTGCTGGCGGAGTCGTTCGTTTTTATCGAAGAGTTTTCACACGCATCGGGGGCAGCCTGTTCGCAACTGAATGGAGATGAGACCACCGACACCAACGGCAAAATGCACAGCTACGCCTATACCTACGCGGGCATGCCGGAGAATGCCACGGGCGAACTGGTGATGGCCATCAAAGAAGAGGATGAGATAAAGGGCCCCGATGGCAAACGAGGTGTCCTCAGCTTTGAGATTATCAGCCGCTCGACTCACACCGACTACTTTGGCTTTTCATATCTCGGCAGCCCGGTGACAGGCAGGATCAAGATGCCAGTGTGGAAACGCGGCAAGACAAAAACCGGGGATATGGAACGGTCGTTCATTTCATTCAAATACAAAGCGGTCAACGAAAAATTCCCAAAGAAAGTTGGATTGATTTTTAGTTTCCGCTTCGAGCCGGATATCAAGAACAGTTGGAATTGCCGGGCAGAGATCGGGAAGTTAACCGCGGAGACGGAATGGCAGGTTTACCGGCAGCCGCTCTCGAAGGCCTCGAACATTCGCGCATTCGTAAACTGCATCAATCGAGAGAAACCTGAGGCATTCAAGTTCGTCTTTTCGCACGCGTCAGGTATCGATCTTTACGATGAAGGCGACAAGCTGCTGATCGATGATGTGGAGATCAGGGTGCTGAAGAAGTAGCCGAAGAGCGTGGCGGCGGCTGGCCGCCAGACCAAACATAGTAGAGCAAGTCAACGTGAGAATGGCCCCTTCTCAGCGACTTTTTAGGAGGGTTCTGCCCAATCGTCGCGAGCCATGCTCTTCATCTAAGCAGCATCCAGATGCCGTAAAGCAAATTGGCACCGATGCTGATATCGGTGACCGCAATTCTCACAAGAGCGGAAGCAGAAAACTGGCTCTGGAACCCGCCGGTTTCATCAAATTCAAGCTGGCTGACAATACCGCCCAGGTAACGGACCTTGTTCGGCTGGCCGGTGGGATAGATCAGGTCGATGCGGTCCCCCGGTTTCGGCTCTGACAGCAGAGACGAAGTGTCCTGGCCGGAAGAGGCGTTTCCTTCGTGATCTTCGAATTCAAATTTCACAAACCACTTGTCCGGGCTGTCCGCGTTCGTTGAGCGCGTGACATTTGCGTCGGTGATTGTGCCTTCGACGATACGGCCGCGCTGAAGATACAGCATCGACTTTGCGCCACGGTAAAACAGCGCCAGCAACCAGAGGAAGGCGAACGCAGGTATCGCGCTCAGCCATACGACCCGGCGATCCATCATGCCGCGGCGTGTGCCGATGATTCTGGCAGTCCGTGGCGCATCGGGCAGGTATTCGATCTCGACCTTGCCTTCTTCATGCTTCTTGCCGGTGGAATAGGAGAGCGCTTCATACTGCTGGTTGTCCACTTCGTATGAAAAACGGTATCGGTAGATTTGCGTTCCACCTTCCTTTACCCGTCCGCCAACCGACCAGCCCATGTCTTTGACCGGCGGTACAATTCGGCCGCTCACTTTAGAGGAGGCTTTGTCGAGATCAGAATCTTCAACCGGCGCAGTCTTCATAACGAAAAGCCAGACGAGCCCCATTCCCAATCCAAAAACCAGTGCAACGAATGTCGCCGGCCATGAGACCAGCAGATCGACGATGGCACGCAACGGAAGTTTGAGGTTATGGGAGTTGTCGTCGCTCATCAGGCAAGCTTCACTTCTTCGCCCCTGGCTGCGGATTCGTAAATGGCATCCGAGATTCGGACCGTGTTGAGGGCAATCTCACCGGTCGGAATTTTAGGAAGCTTTCCCAGCAGCGAATACACCCAGTGATGGTGCGGGGATGCGTAGCCCGCACGGTTTTCGTCATACTGATTCTGGTGATACTCGGCCAGGCGGGTGTCGAACGTAGTGTTCGATTCGATGCCGAACATATCCGAATGGAACGACAGTGGATCGACTTTGAGACCGCCTTTCGAGCCGAGGATCACGTCGCCGCCGGATTCGTTCATGTGTGCGGACCAGGCATCTTCCACAAACAGGACCAGGCCGGTATCGAAACGGATCAGCCCGACGGCCATTTCCTCCACATCGATGTCGTCTTTGCGGCCCTCGTAGACGTCCATCTCCTGGAACGTCGCGCCGCTTACCGTGACGGGTTTAGGATTGTCCATCAGCCAAAGGAAACGATTGAAGTGATAGACGCCGGTATCGATGAGCGTGCCGCCGCCGGCTTTCTCGTTCGACACAAAGTGCGGTGTGCCGTAGCCATCGACCCACGGCCTGCCCTTGCGCCGATAGTTTGAAAGCTTGGCAAAGTAAATGTGGCCGAGGCCACCTTCATTGATGATGCGCTTTGCCCCGCGGGCATTGGGCTGGAATATCGTGTTTACCTGCACGCCGAGATCGCGGTCGTTGGCCTTTGCCGCTTCCAGCATGGCAGAGGCTTCCTCGTAGTTTCTGGCCATCGGTTTTTCGCAGAACACGTGCTTGCCCGCATTCAGCGCATCTACGGAGACTGGGCTGTGAAGAAAATTCGGAAGGCAGACGTCGACGTTCTCGATCTCATCGATGGCCAGCAACTCTTTATAGTCAGCAAAAACTCTGGAGACTCCGAACTCCTCCGCGACTTTATTCGCCTCCTTCTCATCGACATCGGCAATGGCGATGACTTCCGCTTCCTCGATGTTCGAATAAGCCCTGAGGTGCGATTTGCCGATCATGCCACAGCCAACGATACCGATTTTCAAAGTGTCTGACATGGGTGTCTCTCAGTGGGTGGTATTTAGTGAACTCCCGCGCATGATAGCGCAAGCCTTCTATCAAAGAAAAGAAAGATATAAATAATGCTGATCGCAGGAATTGATGAAGCGGGATACGGCCCCCTCCTCGGGCCACTGGTCGTCGGGGCGTCGGTGTTCGAGTACCAGGGAAATGAGATACCTGACATCTGGGAACTTCTCCATGACACCGTCTCCAGGCCGGGCAGGTTGGCAAAAGGGCTGGTCATTGGCGACAGCAAGAAGGTGTATAAACGGAAAGGCCTGTCTGACCTGGCGGAGGGTGTGTTCAGCTTCGGCAAAAGGAGCGGATTCGAATACGGGGGTGACTGGGGAGCATTCCTGCATCGCTTTGGTGCAGAGGGACGTGTCAGCCCTGAGGACAAACTGCCTTGGTACGGCGGCGCCAAAGATGGACTGGATGTCAGAGCTGAAGCCGCGCTTCAACTCACTGATTCGCTTGAATCGGCCGGCCTGAAATTTCTCGGCTATGTCATCCGGCCTGTCTTTGCTCCCGAGTTCAATGACATCCTGCAGACACGAAATAAATCAGAGCTTCTTTACGATCTCGCCAGCGCCCTTGCTCTGGAAATCCTCGCGAAACATGAAGGCCACGAGGAAAGTGTTTTTCTCTGCGACAAACAGGGAGGTCGAAATTTTTACGGTCCTCAGCTCATCGAGACTTTCCCGGACCACGGATTCATGATCGAGTCGGAAGCCAGAGAGCAGTCTTCGTATCTCCTTCTCAAGAGAGGCCGGAACCTGCGGTTCAGGTTCCTCATGAAAGGCGATGACAAACATCTGCCGATCGCGTTGGCCTCCATGTGCTGCAAATTGATGCGCGAGCTTTTCATGAAGCAGTTCAACGCCTGGTGGCAGGAACAGATGCCCGGACTGAAACCGACAGCCGGCTACTACACCGATGGAATGCGATTCCTGGAGGACACCAAAGCCCTGAGGGAGCAGCTCGATGTGAATGACGATGTACTGATCCGGTGTAAGTGATCAGATGTAAGAGGCGGCAAGTGGATGGATTTGGTATAGAGCGATTGCTCAGTCTGATCTTGAGCCCACGTCAGTACAACAACCACGGAGATTAAGAAATGTCAGACAAACCGATTGCCGTCATCATGGGATCAGATACTGACTGGTCCGTTACTGAGCACACGATCAATGACCTCGATGCCCTCGGTATCGGGTACGAGCTCGAAGTTATTTCCCCGCACAGGACGCCGGACGCTTTGCATGAATTTGGGCTTTCGCTTGAAGAGCGCGGGTTCAAAGTGGTCATTGCTGCTTCGGGTGGTGCGGCCCACCTGGCAGGCGTGCTCGCTGCGCTGACGACGCTGCCGGTGATTGGCGTCCCTGTTCCATCCACGTCGCTCGGCGGGGTCGATGCCCTTTACTCCATTGTGCAGATGCCGGCTGGAGTCCCGGTCGCCACGGTCGGCATCGGCCGCTCCGGCGCGAAGAATGCTGTCGTGCTCGCTGCGAAGATCCTGGGGATCGCGGACGAAAAATACAAAGACCTCATTCGCAATTACAAGGAACAGCTCGTGGAAGAATCCGTTCAAAAGGCGGAACGAGTGGCTGCAGACTGGCAGTCCGAACTGGCAGGTTGAGCCCGCAGGGCCGTTAAATTGATTTCGTGCGACTCGTGTTTCCGTGGACGTTTGCGGTAAACAGTCCCCCGATTAGGATGGCCAGCCCTGCCGGCAGCCTGAACGGATTCACACATTTCTGATGAGCAACGCCAATCGGGTCCTTCTGATAGATGTTCCTGCTCTCTCGTGCGGGCTGGTGGGAGACGGCGGATTATCGAATCTGAACA
>JASLXP010000303.1 GCA_030740295.1 Planctomycetota bacterium | reverse complement strand
GCTCTACAGCCACGGCAGAATGCACGGCCGAGAAAGCGGGTACTACGGCGGGTGGTGCGGCTCCGAGCACAACACAGTGCTCATCGACGGTAAGCCGCCTTCGCGGCGTCACGGGCCAGAGACGATGCACCTGCAGTTGCTTAATGAGCCGTACGAATCCAACCGGTGGCAGACGACGCCCGACTTCGATTATGCCTCCGGCGTGTACGACGGCGGCTGGACGAATCCCAAACAGCCGGACGAGGACTGGCCCAGGCCCGTTCGCCATATGCGTTGGAAGCGGGCCATCTTCTTTGCGAAACCGGACATCTTCTTTGTGTCCGACTTCTTATGGCCCATCGACGGCGACGAGCATGAAGCAGCGGCTATCTTCCACCTCTCCGGCGAGAAGGTTGAGAGGGAGGAGAATTGTTTCCGTACGATCAACACCAGACCCTCGCGCACAAGTGGCGTTCCGGCAGACGAGCCCCCCTCCACGATCGCCGCCTGGACGGTTTGCCCAGGTTCGTGCAAATCCTCGATCATCCTATCGGGAGACGATCCCGCGGCCCCAGTCGGGGCGGAAACTCTGGACGAACGGGTCAGCCTCGAGCCCCTGCCGGTCCTGGCAACGCACACGCGGGTCAACGAGCCGATCGCGCTCTTGCACGTCTTCGTACCGATCCCTGAAAGCCGTGACTGCCGTATCGAAGAAGTTAAACCTCTGGCGGTCGAGAGCGAAAGTGTCGACCTGGCGACAGGGGCTTCATTGCGGTTCGCAGATGGCCGCCATTTCCGATTCGTTCAGCTCGCCCCCGACTCCCTTGAGTCACACGACGCCTTCCTGATCGAGAGCTCACCTGCCGCCCATCCGGCCAAGTGTCGCGCCAAGCAGATCCCAAAGCCGGCCAACGGCGGTCGCGGACTTGTAGCCAAGGGAAGAACACTCAATGGGATTCGCAGGTCTGCGTCGGAGGGAGAGATAGAAGCATGGCTGGACGGCTATCGGTGCTACCCGGAACAGTAGCTCTCATCGACGGCGCCTGCGAACTGGGGCAAGGCATTGCATCTTACAGTTTCGTGTCACAGAAAAGCGCCGATGGGCTTACCACATGATCGATGAGGGCAAGTCACCTCCTGATTTGATACCAGAGGAAATGGCACTTCTGCAACAACCGGCGTGCTCCAGCTCTTTCAGCTACAGACTGCAGCACGTTTTTCGATGCCCCATGGGTGTGGGTGACCCGATTTTGAAGATTGCCCATTTATTCCGGCGTTCCAATACTCCATATCAGACCCGGAAAAACAGAGGGCAGGCAGTCTCTCGACTGCCTGCCCTCTCCTGGTTCTCAGACTGCGGGTTCTCAGATTGTGATGTTCACCGTTAGGTCCACGTCGGCCGAGATGTCGGCGTCTGCGTTCTGTGTGGCCGTGTTTGAGACATTGCCTCCGGAGCCCGCGATGCCGAATTGAAAGAGGTTCTGAAGTTGTGCGTTGCTCGTGAAGATCCCTGCGCCCAGGTTTCTGAGGTTCACGAAGGTTCCGCTGAAAGGTCTCAGAAAAAGCACGGGCGTTGCTGCGGTTCCAGTACTGCCGGCCCCCGTTCCGCCGGCGGTAGCATCCTGATCCAGGTCAACCGTATTGCTGGCAGTGCCTCCGTCGGCATCCTGGTCGATATTGGCCACATTGGTCGCGGTGCCTCCCGCACCGGTCGTTGCGTTCTGATCGAGATCGACGGTGTTACTTCCTGTTCCGTCATCCCCTGCGTCCGCATCCTGCGTAATGTTCGCGGTGTTTGATGCGGTACCTCCGGTATCGGCCAGAGGTGCGAAGACGGTAGTAAAGAATCCTTTCGGGAAGAATCCCGTTCCGATGCTGATGTTTCCGATGAAAGCCATGAGAAGTTCCCCCTCAAAAGACATGAGATGTCAGCCAGGACTGGATCTGGTCAGGGGCTGGCGGCCCTGATCTGATCGCTTCAGACCCGGTCGCATTTCCTGGGAGAGTGCTGGGGCGGCCGAGTAACAGATTTGAAATGAAGCCTTGTCGCGGAGCGTCAAGGCCAGAAATGCCAAAAGCCGGACCGGCGTTGCCACCGATCCGGCCCAGGCAGATTGTCATCAGAGCTGGGGCTCAGGCCCAGACGTTGATGTTGTTGAAGGCATCATTGTAGTTCTGGTTGTTGGTGGAGGACTGCCAGGCGCCATTCGTGACGCTCCCCCAGCCACCCCAGGTGGTGCCTTTCTGGTCGTTAGCCTGCACCAGTGTGTTGTTCACAATGTTGCTGGCACCGACATTCTTGATAGTGACATTGCTCTTTTTGGCGCTGGTACCGACGTTGACGTTGTTGAACGCGTCATTGTGCTGCTGCACATTGGTAGCAGTCTGACTGACGGTGTTACTGACACCACCGCCTCCCCACCACCAGCCGCTATCTTTGCCTTTTTGCTGGCTGGCCTGAGTTACGTCGTTATTCACGACATTGGTGGCCCACACGTTCTTGATTTTGATGTTGTCGACAGATGGCGACGGAAAATGAAACCAGGACATGATGAAACTCCTCATCCCCTCCAGACAAGAATGTACGAATTCCGCCTGCCGGGCTCGACCTCGGAGGGTTTGAGATTGAGCCGAAATATTGGCAGTTGGGGACCTTAACTGCTGATTCTGTTACGTCATAAATGTTGGCGAATGAGAGAACGCGCAGGCTCGGCCCAGGATATATTGTCCCGCTGCAATGCCTGGCAGAAAGAAGACTGGTTCACTCCTTTCGCGCTCCCGTAGGGCTCTGGCCAAAATAATGCCCAGAGAATTATCGGAACAGTTCCGAAAACTTTAGCGTTTTGCCGCGTTTTTCTGCCGAGACGTCGTAAGTCTCAAAGCTGCAGGGACGTATCAGTCTGGTCCGGAAAGAGGACTTCGTATCGGTATCCCGTCTTCAGAGCAGAAGTCAGCAACTGCTCCCGCATGATTGTTGCCGTTTCTTCAAGAGGCGCTTTTCGGATGTGACAGGGAACGATGGCGTCCAGGCCCGCAAAGAAGTCCGAATAGCTGCCGCTCTCGATGGCGGCCACCAAGTCTTCCAGGATTCCATGATTGGTCAGGTAGTTTCGAATGCGCCGCTCGTTGAGATCCGTGCGGGATTGGATGTCCTTTCGGCTCAGGTGGGCGATATTGACGAATAAAACACGCGTGTCGCCGGCGTTACGTGCGACCAGATCCGTGTCATCCGGTCTTGATTCGTCAAAGAAGGAAGTGATGCTCGTATCGCCGGTAAACAGGTGAGCGTCCACCAGAAAGGCCAGGTTATCGCAATGGATGTCCCCGTTGCCGTGACGGTAGGTTGCCCACGCGATGTGCCGTTCACCTACAGACATCTCACCTGACGGTTCAAGAAAATTTAGAACACCGAGACTTTCAATCTCATCGCAAGAGGCCAGCAGCAGTGCGCCCTTCTCCCCTTCTCCGCGCAATTGCTGCATGAGAGTCCAGGCCTCGCGCTCGATCAGAATGCGGCAGCCAGCCTTGGCCAGCTCAAGCGCCTCAGCAGGCAGAAAATGATCCGCATGCAGATGCGTGATGAACAGGGAATCCACTCTTTCGATACCACTTCCAAAACCCTCCAATCTCTCCTGCAGTGACGGCCCCGCGTAACTCAGGTCGATCAGGATGTCCCGGCCCTGCCCGCAGCCATCAGGAAGTAGAAAACCGGTGGAAGTCAGAGGGTTCAGGATTTTCCACTGCATAGAGCTTTTCCTCGCTTACCGCCTTGACTACGATAAGCGAATGAACATCGAAACGCTTCGCGGGATACTAAAACCTGCAATCAACGACAACGAACGTACACGATGGCTGCAGTCGCTCATCGATTCCCGCCTGGATGGGGCTTTGAATTCACTGAAGGATGCGGAGAATCCATCCGACATCAATCACTCGATGGCCTTTGCTTATTTCTGCCCTTTGTCGAAGCATCACAAGAACCCGAAAATTCTCGAGCTTCATCAGAACGGATTCAGGGAATGGTCGCAGAAGAAAATAAAGGAAGCACGCACTCCCGAATCGTTGAGCCACGAACATGCCTGGACGATCTGTTCGCTCGTGCCCACATTCATCTGGGTCGAAGAGGATTTCAGCGAAGAACTAAGTTCGCTGGTGATCGATGCCTTCCAGGCCGATGCGGACGCATTTCGAAAGCGCAAGGGCTCCGGCCCGCCCGGTAACCAGGATATGGCCTGTTTTGTGGCAGATTTGCTCTACGCACAGGTGACAGGCGATGAGGAATACTACCGCCAGGCAAGAGAAGTCGGCGATGCCGGGATGCTCCGTGCCCTCGCCGATAATGGCCAGGTTGTCGAACAGTATGGGCCATGCCCGCATTATTCCTATCTCGCATATGCATTCTGTTACTCCTACGCGCAGTACGCGGCCACAACCGAATTCGACGCCCGACTGCGTGCGGGCCTGGATTGGTTTCGCAAATGGCACACGGAAAGCCTTTACCTGATCCCTGGTGCGAGCTCTCGAAAATATCACGTCCGTGAGATGACCCGGCCCAGCGATATCTATTCGGGCCTGGAATATTTCTCTTCAAAGCAGCCCATGTATCGCCATCTGCTCGATCGAATGATGGAGGAGCAGCAGTACCAGTCCGAAGGTCTCGAAGGTCAGATTCTGGCGAACCAGGGAGGCGAAATGAAACCTTCCAGGGAAGACATCGAAGAGTGGGAACGACCGTTCACTCAGCTTTACGAGACCGTTTACTTTGGCCGCTCGCCCATCAAATATGCCCTGATAACCCGGCAGTATCAGACGGGGATCACCTTTACCGGTTTTCTTCCGCTCAGGGGAATCCAGACGTGGGCCTGGGGAGGGGAGCCGCCCATCCTTCATCCGGTCCATGATGCCCCTTCAACGACCCAGGCATGGGGCATCGATACGGCACGCTTTTCATGCAGCCATCTCAATTACGAATACGGCCCAGGATGCATGGCCGCGGACATCGCCTGGCGTGAAGAAGGAAGCAGTCGGAAGAACTTGCCGGATGAGCCATCATTCGTCGTATGGCGCAATCAGACCCTCCGAAGCGTCGCCATCTTCACGGATGTCTCGACCGTATTGATCCACACCGGCCCCACCGGCGAACGCATCACGCGCTGGACACTAGACCCCCTCGAGCCCGCAGAACCCGTTTTTGAAAAGAACGCCGTGCGATTCGAGGGCAGGAGAGGGTGCATCTACTCCCTCGGCAAAAATCGTGAGCTCGAGGAACAGACGATCGCGGTGCATCTCCGCGCCTGGGATCCAGCCGTAGAACGCAACGTGCAGTCGCTGGTTTACAGATTCCCAGACGGAGCCAGCACGGCCTTCGCGTTCTCGAACGAGTCCTTTTCGTTCCTGGAAGACGAGCTGGATTCGAATGGCATCCTGACTTTCAAAGATTCAAGCGGCATTTACCGCGCAGACATTTCCACGATCGTGGATGAAAACGGTGACCTGACCTATGGCCTGGAAACGGCAAAGATAAAGAGGATTGGCGAGTGACACGGTCCCGACTCGGACCTCTTCTGCCCACGAAGCGATGTTAGCTGCTCTGCTGCGGCTGCAGTCTGATTGGCTCTACCGGCGCTTGTCCCTAACATCCTGCGTCTTTCGAGCGGCGCCTTCACTCAAAGGATTTCAAATATGAAAAAGTGTTCATGGATTCTCGTTCTGGTGAGTGCCGCATCGACGGCCGTCGCGGACGTCAAGCTTCCGGCCGTCTTTGCCGACCACATGGTGCTGCAGCAAGAGACGTCGGCAGTCCTCTGGGGATGGGCCGAAAAAGGCGAGGGGGTGGCTGTCTCCGGCACATGGGGAGAGAAGGCTGCGACGACGGCCGACGACACCGGCAAGTGGAAAGCGGCTCTGCGGACACCAGCCGCGGGCGGGCCCTATTCCGTCACAGTCAGAGGCAAGAACACGATCGAGCTCAAGGATGTGCTCATCGGCGAAGTGTGGCTCTGTTCGGGGCAATCCAATATGGGTATGACCGTTAACGGGGTCATCAACGCGGACAAAGAGATCGCCGCGGCAAAGTATCCGCAAATGCGTCTGCTTGGCGTCAATCGTGTGACGGCCAACGCGCCTCAGACCGACTGCGCGGTGGTTTCGTGGGCAGTGTGCTCTCCGGAAACCGTGAGGAATTTCACAGCGGCGGGATACTTCTTCGGACGCAGACTGTACCAAGATCTCAAGATTCCGATTGGCCTGATTGATACCTCGTGGGGCGGTTCCTGCATAGAAACATGGACGCCCTGGGAGAGCCAGAAAGATGACGATGTTGTCAAGGGCCTCAGGGCCTCCTGGGATGCGAGGGATGAAGCTTTCGTGCCCGAGAAGGCAAAGGCGAAATACGCCGCGGACCTCACTGCATGGAAGGCATGGCTCAAAGGTGGAAGAAAGGGCAAGGCACTTCGCCGGCCACGCGTACCGATCCAGCCGCGCAAATCACATAACTATCCTTCCAATCTTTTCAATGCGATGCTTAATCCTTTGGCGCCATTCTCCATCCGCGGGGCTATCTGGTATCAGGGCGAATCGAATCTTCGCGACGGCATGGTGTATCACGAGAAGATGAAGGCCCTCATCGCAGGCTGGCGTCATGTCTGGAAAGACGAGTCGATGCCTTTCATTTTCACCCAATTGGCTCCCTTTCGTTACGGGAACTCAAATCCCGAATTGCTTCCTCGCATCTGGGAAGCGCAGGCCGCAACACTTAAAGTGCCGCACACAGGCATGGCAGTCATCACCGACATTGGAAACACGCGTAATATTCATCCGCGGAATAAACAGGATGTGGGTGCTCGCCTGGCTCTGTGGGCTCTCTCGAAAACCTACGAAAAGAAACTGGTCTATTCCGGGCCGCTCTATCATGATATGAAAATCGAACAGAGCCGAATCAAGATTTCTTTCGATCATGCTGCGGGCCTGCGATCAGATGACGGCAAGGCGTTGACTCATTTCCAGGTAGCCGGCAAGGACAGAGCTTTTGCGGACGCCATCGCCGTCATCGAGGGAGACTCGATCTTTGTGTCATCCCAAACCGTCGCCAAACCTGTCGCGGTGAGGTTTGGCTGGCACCATGAGGCCGAGCCGAACCTGATTAACAGTGCTGGCCTGCCCGCCTCTCCATTTCGCACGGATGATTGGCCGCTGGCGGAATAGTTCCGCGGATGAAGAGGAGGATGAAGAGGACCGCGGATGAAGAGAACCGCGGATGAAGAGAACCGCGGTGGAAGAGGACCGCTGGTGAAGAGGGCCGCGGATGAAGAAAACCCAAGGGGGTTCTTGTTTTATCCGCGGCCCTCTTTATCCGCGGTCCTTTCTTTGGCTGTGCGCAGATGTTCAGCCTCTGGAGAAAGCTCAGACCAGGAGCCCTCGGCCTGAAACGCTATGTGCTTCCTGGCCCTGAGCGCACTTGGGCCCGCGCCTTCGACAATCGCGAGCAGTTGCTCTGCGAGATTGACATCCACCGCCTGTCTGAGCCCAACGTAAGATGTGGTCATACGGGGATTCACCTCGACCACTCTGTCCTCCTGTGGTTCGCTCCCAAGCAACAGATCGACTCCGACATGCCCAGACAGACCATCCAGGCAACGAAGTGCCTGGGCCGCCAATGATGTCGCACGGACTGCAAGGTCCTCTTCCAACGGGACACGACCTCCCAGGTATCTGAATCGGCCGTCATCTGAAAGGTGCTGGTTGCAAGGAGGCAGAGCGCTGGCTCCTGCCGGGCCGCACAGAAATGCCACACTGACCGGCTCTCCGGGATGAAGCGACTGATGGACAAGTTCTCCATCTTGCGGATTCAGAAGACTGAGAGCATTCAGAAGTTCATCAGGTGAAGGCACCAGAAAAGTACTCTCAGACCCCGCCCCATCCCTGGGTTTAATCACAACTGGGAACTCCAGCCCTTCGAGAGCGTCCAACAGAAGTGGTTGCACCGCTAGGGCAGGAATCCCATTGTCTTTCAGATGATTTCCTAGCTTGAATTTGTCGGCAGTGAGTTCGATGGCGGACGGAGAACACCCGAGCCAACGAGCCGGTGAATCTGCAAGCCAGACGGCACGTTCATAAAGAATGCCATCTGTTTCAGGAGCGATGACCAGGACGTAATCGCAATTCGAGGCGAGGCAGAGAAGAGTATCGCGCTCCTCCTGCGGCCTGAATTCCTTAACTTCAGCGGCAAGCGATCTATGGATGCGGCTGTCGAGAGTGGTCCATACTTCCGTTCCATCGATTGCACCGAAATCCTTGACGACAGCCGATAGCATGGCCCAGCCTTCCGCGGCAAGAGAATCCGGCAGTGGCTGGTCTGCCAGCGCTCCGCCACATATAAACTCGTATACCAGAATTCTGGGCATTTGAACTCAGACAACTCAGCGATGAGGAACGATGAAGGTTATACCTGTCCTGGATATTAAGGGTGGGCACGCTGTCCACGCCATCGCGGGACAGCGCGACAACTATCAGCCGGTGAAGACCTGTCTGACGGAGTCGTCCGATCCCCTGGACGTGGCGAAGGCTTATCGTGACGCTTTCGGTCTTGAAGAGATGTATTTGGCAGACCTGGACGCCATCGCCGGCGGCGAGCCACAGTTCGAAACTTATGCTGGCATCACCAACGCCAATATCCGACTCATGGTCGATGCTGGTATCACGGATGAAGAGTCGTTCTTTACACTCGCGGCGACCGATGTTGACGCCACAATCGTCGGCCTGGAATCCATCAGCGGCCCTGAAGCGCTGGGGAGAATAGCTGGATCAGAATTCTCTCAGAAACTGGTGTTCAGCCTGGACCTCAAAGCAGGCAAACCTCTGGGCGACCTTTCGGCCTGGCCGGATCCGTCGCCGGTATCGATAGCGGATGCAGTGTTGATGCGAGACGTGAAACGGATGATTGTGCTCGATCTGGCGAATGTCGGCACAGGCAAAGGTACTGGCACTTCCGAACTTTGCCGGCACATCATCAGCTCATGTCCGGAAATAGAACTCATCACCGGCGGAGGCATTCGCGGCAGAGACGATCTCATTCGAGAACGTAATCTCGGTGCAACCGCAGTACTCATTGCCACAGCTCTCCACGATGGCCGGATCGGGAAGGCTGAGATTGAAGAGGTGAGTTGAGCGATTCTGTTCAGTCAGGATTCACACTCAGCTTCGACTCCCTGTTCCATCCTCTTCCTTTTCCCACCACTTCTCCTCCCAGGGACGATGAAAGTCCTTCGGACGCTCACCGAATGAGACTGCCTGGTTGAATTCGTCCTGTGACATTGTGCCGGCCGCGGGGCGTTCTTCGGGGAAGATCTCTGTCAGCCGACCGGTCAGTTCGTCCTCGCCCTCGAGGAATTCGATGCCGATTCGGAGGCAGAGGAAAGGAAGATCCAGGTCCAATTCAGGATCGAATTTCACAGCGTCTTTCTGTGTCGTTAAGAGCAGGTCCGCGTTTGCCTCCTCGGCCCGATTCACGATGCCCTGAAACTCTTCATCAGAATACCAGTGATGATCGGGGAACTCTTCACATGTGATGACCTCGCCCCCAAGGTTGTCAAGTTCGCGACGAAAGCCCTCCGGATTGCCGAGTCCGCAGAAGGCGTAGATTCGCTTGCCCTTCAGCCAACCGCTGCCGATGGGCGATAGGTCAGAGCACTGGAGGATGCCTTTAAGTCTGTGTGCTGCCGTGAGGAGCGGGGCTTCGGGCACAAGGAGGCGAATCTGGTTCTTCAGTTCGCCAAGATCACCTTTCTCAATCTGATCGGAACGGGTGATCACAATGACATCCGCGCGCCTGAGATTTTTCTTGGGTTCGCGCAGCAGTCCTCGTGGCAGCACATGATCGTAGCCGAAAGGGTTGAGCGCATCGATAAGAAGGATGTCCAGATTCCGGGCGAGTCGCCGGTGCTGGAAACCATCATCCATGATGAAGCATTCAGGTTTCGGGTCGATGTGTTCGAGCGCGGTCTCGGCGGCTCGAAGGCGATCCGGGCTGAGAACAAGATGGATGTTGTCGAGGTTTGCCTGCAGGAGGAGACCTTCGTCATTCATAGCGCCCGGTACGGGCCCGCCGGTATCCGCTTTCTTTTGGCCATAGCCGCGGCTCAAAACTACAACGCGATAGCCGCGCTGGAGCACCCAGCGCCCGAGCCATTCGACCACCGGCGTCTTGCCGGTGCCGCCGACCGTCAGGTTGCCGACGCTGATCACTTTTGCATCGACGCTGCCGGCCTGTTTCAGGCTCAGGTCGTACAGGGTGTTGCGAAATCCTGCGCCGAGCCGGTACGCGCCGGATGCAAGCCACAGAAAGCCTTTGGCCACCGACGCGCCCAATCCCGTGCGCTGGCCGCGGATGATTTCGAGGACTGTCCGCTGGAGGTCAGCGGCCTCAGCGTTGGATGGAGTTGAGTTGGAAGACACGAGCTCATTTAAGCTCTGACAGAAGATGTCGCCGCCGAAATTCATCCAGTTTGGAACGATTCCATTCCGTGGTTCTGCAGAAGTAATCGGCAATGCGT
Organism: Planctomycetota bacterium; assembly: GCA_030740295.1. The sequence goes on along the minus strand of JASLXP010000303.1, from coordinate 3,086 downwards.
GTGAGGCCGGTGGTGTTGGCCGATTGGCACACGGTGCAGAGCTCGTGCTGGCCGCGGCGGGTGGCGCGGCAATCGTGGCAAAAGGTAAAGGATGGTGTAAACGCGAGCTGCGAGACCCCGGTCCGTTCCCATGCGTATTTCAGTGTATTCAGGATCTCATCGGGCGAAGGCCCCGGCTCGCCGACGTAGATCTGGCTGAGAGCATGCAGGTCAATGAAGGGATGCAGGCGCCCTTCAATCTGCAGACGTTCTTTGTACGAAATCGCTGCTTCCGGTCGGACCTTGATACCGTTGGTGTAACGTGCGGTGTCCGCCCCGGCATCGCCGCGCACGAAGATATCAGCAATCTCGAACTGGTTCAGATCCACCTTCGCCAGGCGACGGGCTGCGTTTTCCGCGGGGGACTCCTCAAGGAAGAACTTCAGCCCTGTTTCCACCGAAAACTCTTGCAGCCGTTTCCGAATCCTCTGCAAGAGTTTCACGGCCAGGTCGAGGCAAATCTCGCTCTGGTGCAAATGGCTTTCGGTTACGAATGCCATGCACTCATTCAGACCGATGAGACCAATCGCGCAGCCGGCGTTCTCAAGGTCGAGATACGGTTTGCCGTCCCGCACGGTTCGTCCCAATTGCCACAGCGGCAGCCTGGAGGTAGCTGAAAGCCTCCCGACAAGTCGCCGTTTCTGCTGGAGCGCTTTAACAGCCAGCCCGAGCGCCTTTTCAACTTCGCGCCACAGCTCATCCCACGAGCCTGCCCGGTAGGCTGCCTGGGGCAAGTTTATGGTCACGCTCTGAATGACGCCTCCACGGAGACTTTCGAGCGGAAGGCCGGAACTCCACTCGGTTCTGAGCGGTACGCCCAGACTTGGGGCATCGCTGCGGTCAAAGACAAAAACGGGGATGCCGTTCGTTGCCGCGACCCGAGCTGCCTTGGCCAGCAAATCCGATGATGGGCGATCTTCAAAACATGAAGAGGACAAATGAAAATTGCATTTTGGAAAACAGAAAAGTCCACCGTATTCATCGCCCCTTTCCCAGACGTCCAGGAGGGCACTGCCAAATTTTCCTGCGGTCCGGGCGTAGTCTCCGTAGCTCTTCCCAGTTGGCTTCCCTCCCTTGCCAATGGCCGGCAGGCCCTGAAGCCATTGTGGAACATCCGGGTAAATGTTCAGCTCTGCGCAAAGCGTCTGTCCGCCGCGGGAGGAGGCGTGCTGGGCCCCGTCGAAGATGAGCCGCTGGGCTTCCTGATAGATGGCCTCGTCATCCAGCTCATCCAAAAGTGGAGCAAAGAGGATATTCAGATAGTCGATACCTTGCGGGCCCGCGGCATACGACTGCATCGAACCCAGGAAAGTGAACAACTGGGATGTGAGCGTGTCCGGATACTTTGCCGGTGCGGACGCGACATCGATCGTTTCGAGGGCGAGACCAAACTTTTTCAGGAATTCGAGTGAATGGTTCGCAAGGTAGATTCGGGCCGGATAGCCAAGGTCGTGAATATGTATCACCCCCGCAAGGTGCGCCCTGGCGACCTCCTTATCGAAGACCTCATCCAGCGCGTACTGCCGCAAGAGCCGTTCAGCAATGGCCAGATTCAACGCCTCCGGATTGTTCGTCACCACCTTATGATTCGATTTCTGCCGTTGGAATAGAAGCTGATCCAGATCGAATTTCGGCATGCCGAATAACGACTGTTTTTCGAGGGATGCCGACAGACCGCGGAGGAGGAGCTCGATGTCGACCATCTCCCGGATCAAGAGCGTGGTCACCTGCTGCATCCCCGCTGCAAGTATTTTCTGTTCGACGGCATGTGCGATTTCACGAGCGATTTCAGGTTCGAGTTGTGCTTCGATTTCGAGGGCAAGCACAATCTTCTCGGGATCCCAGATTGCGATTTCGTCACGAGTGCCGGGAGAGACCTTGACGTGCGATGCATCATCAAGGGGCGCAGGTTTTCTGACTTTGAGGCTGTTCCGAATCCGTGTGCGGCGTTCTCGATAAAGGATGTACGCCTTGGCTGTGGCCGCGTGGCCGGTCTCGATCAGAACGCGCTCGACCAGGTCCTGAATCGCCTCGATGGGCGGAGGGTCTTCTTTGAAATCTCGTTCCAGAAACAGAACGACCGCTTCGGTGAGCTCTTCGGATTCGCTTCGACTCTCGCCGCCGGCCACTTGAGCGGCCCTGAAGATGGCATCCGCAATCTTGGTTTTATCGAAAGGAACTTCTCTTCCATCCCGTTTGAGAACACTCCTTAAAGATGTCAACCGGTGCCTCCTCTGTCCTGGACGATTTTGCGCAGTTCGTCCGCGAAATCGGTAATGTCTTTGAACTCACGATAAACGGATGCGAAACGAACGTATGCCACCGGATCGGTTTTCTGCAGGTGCTGCATGATGAGTGAACCGATGAACTTGGTGGGCACTTCCTTCTCGAAACGTTCGCTGCATTCCTTTTCAATATCGTTGACGATCTCTTCGAGAACTTCCACCGAGACGGACCGCTTCTCGCACGCTTTGTACAGGCCCTCCATGATTTTTCCCCGCTCGAACGGAGCGCGCCGGCCGTCCTTCTTGATGACCCTGAGGCTGGTTTCGGCGACACGCTCGTACGTGGTGTAGCGGCGTCCACAGCTCAGGCATTCCCTGCGCCGGCGGATTTCCATTTCGTCAGCGGAAGACCTGGAATCCACTACCTTGTCACGATTCACTTTGCAGTAAGGGCACCTCATGAAGAGCTTCTCCGGAGAATAAACGGCGATTCAATAATTCCAGAGAGGGGCAGGCTGTCGCGGGGAGTGACGGCATCGAAAAGCCATTAGACCGGCCATTATAGGAGGGGTCGCGATCCGGTGCACTGGATGTTGAATGGGCGTAATGAGTAATGAGTAAGGGGAATGATCGAGCAATGGAGGAGTGACAGCCCAGACTTACTCATTACTTATTACTCATTACTTATTACTCATTACGAATTACGCATTACGAATTACGCATTACGAATTACGCATTACGAATTACGCATTACGAATTACGCATTACGAATTACGCATTACGAATTACGCATTACGAATTACGCATTACGAATTACGCATT
>JASLXP010000302.1 GCA_030740295.1 Planctomycetota bacterium | reverse complement strand
CGAAAATCATGGATTCGTTCACCCGAGTTACATGGCGAGCGCGCTGTCACTGCACGGCATGTCCATCAACCTGCTGAAGCTGTTCGGAACGCCAGTCCCCCCGCACATGTTCTGGCGGAGGCAGGAATCATACGACCTCCTCAAGCGGTGGTGCGATGACACGGGGGCGCCGCATTGTGTCCAGGGAATGGACTGGCCCTATTTTGCTTATCAGGGCGAGTGTTTTTTCCACGCGGCGGCGAGCCATTACCTGAAAGACACTGACGCCGCGCTGCTCGAGGAAGCCGCTCTCCAGATAGTTGAACGATCTTCCCTTGCGCACAACGGCCGGATGGTTCCGGAGGAGACGGTGGAGCATTGCCACGGCCAACAGGACCCGTCCCTGATGCGGGAGCGGATGGTTTCGGTGCTGGCCCACGCATACCTCGTTCACCGGTTGTCCGGAGAAGGAGCGGCGCCTCCGGATGCCTCTGACTTTCGAGACCGGATGAATGGTGTTTACGTATATCCACACGGTGGAGCTCTCGTGCACAAGCACAACTGCGGAATAACGAGCCTCTCATGGCGCAATCGCACCATGCTGCTGCCCGCGCCAAGAGATGGCCTGAAATCCATCGGCCCTGAGAGCGGATCGATGCTCGCGAAAATTAGTGTGCAAGGGAAGGCGTCCAACTGCGAGCCGGTCATCACTCGGATTCGAGAAGGCAGGGATTGTGTCACGGCCGCAATCGTCGAGGACCTCGCTGAAGGTTCTGTTCGCAGACAGCTCTTCTTTGCTTCACTTCCGGACGGCAATTGCATCTCGGCCGAGCGGCTCATCGCCAATGAGGACATCACCGTGGAAAGCGTCTGCCAGGGCGTTCTGTGCGTTATCAATGATGGCATGTTTGGAGATCATGATGACCTACGGGGACATCGCCGGGTTTTCTGGAACAACGGCCAGCAGGAATTCATCGGCTACGTTTCCGATGATGCCGAAGACCTGTGCGTAGAATTGAATGAGACTCGATGGGTCAACGTGGATCATCAGTTCGGTTTCGTCTTTCGCGGCAGCGGCAAGACCTTTTATCGAAATCCGCATCACTTCAAAGTCTGGCATGCGATCAAGGATAACGTGGTTTTGAGCGAACAATCGGGCCCGCAGTCCTTCATGGCCGACGATGAGATAGCCCGCCTCATCGCTCTCTGGTGCCCACATCGGACCGCAGAAGAGACCGCGGAACAGCAGCTCGATATCCTGGATACGCCTGAACATGTGATGGCCGCCAGCGTCGACGGATGGCTGTGCGGCTGCAACTTTGGTGATACCCCGTTCGATCTTCCGATCACGCTGCAAGCGAAAAATGGCCTTCTGCCAGAGTGCATCGGGGCAGTCCGGTGGACAGTAGCAAGCGATGGATACCGCCCACAACTGTTGACCAACGAGCCGGCACTTGTTCAATGACCCGATTCCTGATTCCCGTTACTTACCTTACCCAGCCATGTCCACCAAGAACCCTTTCGGCGTCGACCATCTCCAACTTCCTGACCAACTTCGTGAGCCGCTCCGCCAGCACATCGAAGAGCTCCGCCAGCATTACCTGAAGAATGACTGGGGCCACCGCATCGGATTCGGCGAGCGCCCCGCACTCATCGTCATCGATATCGCCCTCTACTGGACCCAGCCTCAACACCAGATGGGAGCGAACCTGGATTCAGTTGTTGAACAGACGCGCCGGGTCCTTGATGCAGCAAGAGAAGCCGGAATCCCGATCTTCTTTACGACGTACGCATACGACCCGGCCGACCCGCCCAGTCCAAACCGCAAACTGAAACTCACCCTCAAACCGGGAGACGAGCACCTGATGGCCATCGACCCGCGTCTCGATAAGCGTCCCACGGAAAAGTTGATCCGCAAGCCATACGCCTCGGCCCTCAAAGGAACCAACGTGCTCGAAATGCTCGCCTCCATGAGTATCGATACCCTGATCGTTACCGGCTGCAGCACCAGCCACTGCGTGTACGCCACCTGCCGCGATGCCAAAGACTGCTTTCGGGTCATCGTTCCCCGCGAAGCCGTCGGCGAAAGATGCGAGCTCATGCACGAGGTGAACCTGCTCGACAT
>JASLXP010000301.1 GCA_030740295.1 Planctomycetota bacterium | reverse complement strand
TGTCTTTTCGGAGCTGACCGAAAGAGCTCTGCAGAATTCCATGGCCTGGCGGTATGAGACTCGCACTACCGGCTGAGTTGCGCCGGAGAGGGGATAGCCCTCGCCTCGCCAATCGATGCTGCGCCAGGCGACGTGGCCGCTGTTGTGGTTGGGATCGACGAGAGCGCGGAACTGCTCGTTCGTTACCTCGTGGCAGCTCATGTAAAAGGGCTTCCCAATCCGGGCACGCGCCACGGGCCGCTCGTCCGCCGGGCCGTCGGAGGTTCCCATCGGGAACTCGCCGGGCGGAATGAGGACGAACTCCATTCTGCGACTGTCTGTCAGGCTTAAAGACACGGTTTCCGGCAGACCTGCCGACTCCTGCCGCCGCCGGGCTTCGGCCGCGTCGAAAGGCCAGTTCGGGCAGTCGATCCGAGCGATGGCCTTCTCCTCCGCTGGCGGCTGAATGTAGCCCGGTATCTTTTCAGACGCGGGCGGCAACCACTCTACGTCATCGGTCCGGTTGGCGAATCGCTTCAGCATTTCCAGACGGCGCTCGTAATAGTTGCCCGGAGCTCCCCATTCGCTGTTTTTCCACGAGCCATGGTCGGGCGCACCCAGGTCGATCCAGGTGTAGAGCCGGTCCCAGGATTCTTCGTCCAGCTTCACGTTGTGATGCCCTTTCTTCAGCAGTTGGACCAACGCGCTGGTGTCCGCGTAGTATTCACCTGCGGCCTGAGTGCTGTAATTGCTCTCCGCGTGTGGCCGGCGAACGTAGGGATGCAGAGCTATGAAGGACGGAGTAAAAATCGTCCTGATGCTGCTCTGGGTTTTCCGGTGATACTCGGTGTTGATGCGGAGTTTTTCCTTCTCTGATTTTCTGGCGAAATCGGGACGCCCCGGCTGCTTGCCGCTGTGACACCCGACGCAGAACTTGTCGAGGACTGGCTGCACCTCCAACTCGAAGTCGAAGCCGCGGGGCGGGCCGCGCCAGGGCTTGATGCTGTCAGCCTTACCTGGCAAGATACTCGTCTTCGCCGCCGGAGCGGCATTTTGCGGCTGATGGCATCCCACGCATGACATGACTTCACCGGGCATCGCAGTGAACCAACTGCGCATGACCTGCAAAGCGCGCCCCTCTTCATCCAGGGGCTGGACCGAGATCGGAGTGTTGGCAGGAACTTTGAAAAGAGCGGAGCCGTCCGCTGCGACCGGTACGGTGCCCAGGATGTAGCGAGGTTCCCACGGTCCGTCGACGCCCGGAGTCGCCAGATGACCGAAACCTCGTCTACGGGTATCGCGATACATGAAGTTGTACGAAAACAGCCGCAGTTTCTTTACTGCGCCGCGTGGCACGCCTTGCAGGCCCGGACCCTGATACACGTCGGTCAGGACCACGGTCGCTTCTTTCTCTTTCGGCTTTACCCGATCGGCGATGGCCGGCGGAGCTTTACGTTTCCGTAGAGGGAGCGGCTCAAAGAGGGAGTAATCCTGAAGCCGGCAGATCTCGGTGATATTGTCAAAGATGTCGACGAGGTAAAGCCCGTATTCAACTTGCTCCGGGTGCAGGCGTGCGGAGACGAGAAAGTACTTATCGCTCAGGGGCCAGGGATGCGCGAACTTCGGCCAGTCGTTGCCGTAAAGAACGTCCTGGACAATTCGCTCGACCTTCTTGCCGTAACCTGGAATGGTCTGCACGGCGCCCTCGGTCTCACGGCGGCCCCGTGCGGGGTCGAACAGCACGAGCCGGCCCGTTCGATTGGGGCCGTGGTGCCCGCACACAACTCCGATCACCATGGTGGGATGGCCTGGAATGGGCCGTGCGTAAAAGACCGAGTTCGGCCAGTACGAATTGCTGCCGTAATACTCTGTCTGCCCGGTTCCGTCCGGGTTCATGTGAAACAGCAGGCGTCCGAACTGGTGGCTGACGTTGGCGTATTCATAGCGCGTGTAAAGGACGCGACCGTTGTTCAGTAAGGTCGGGTACCAGTTGCTCTCCTGATCGAAGGTCAACATGCGCGTGCTCATGCCGCGCGCATTCGTGATGCAGAGGTTCGAGACGTACGAGTTTCCGTCCTCGCACGGCACGGCCTGGAACCCGCGCGTGGAATTGAAGATGATCCGCCCGTCCGGAAGGTAGACGGGGTCGCCGTTGTCCACGTCCGGCCCCGTATCGTTTGTGATCTGCCGCAGGCCTGTGCCGTCGAGGCCGACCTCGAACACCTGGAACGCGCCCTTCGACCCGGGCATGGTGAAAAGCATCCGGCCCGCGTCGAAGTGAAGCTCCGGGTGCTGAATCATGAGGCCGGCTTTGGGTCGGAAGATCGTCCTGAAAGCGTTCTGTTCTCCTTTGAGTGAGAACGCAACCAGCTCATCTTTCCACCAGGGGGCAACCGGTGGATTCTTTGGCCGAAAGTCGCAAGACCAGTTGACCGTCATTCCGTATTTCTGTCCCCACTGCCAATAGACGTGTCCCCGTTTCGAGCCGGGCGTCCTTCGCTTCAGGACAAGAATCTCATCGAAATTGAGAAGAGGATTAGAGAGCAACGCGGCTCTTTGAGAAGCGATGATTCCCTCGCAGGCAGTCATGGCCTGTTTCACCTGGTCCGCGTCGCCTTCGCTGAGGTGACGGAGCAGCTCAGGCAGACGTTTCTCGTGGATGCTCAACTGCTTCTCGAAATCCGGTGGCAGCTTATACCGGGCCGGAAAGGACGACTTAAGATCGGCCACAGCGCGCCGTATTGCCGCAGGATTGAATTCCACCGTAAGTCGCTTCTCCATGGCCTTCCGCTGCCGGTCCAACTGAAGCAGGTCGAGCATCGGCCGGACATCATCTTCCGTTTCAATTTTGGAGAGCAATTCGTTGGCAGCTTTCCGCAGATTGTCCGAAATGGTGGAAGCGATCCGGTAAGCCCAATCCGTGGGTGACTCGCCTGCAACTGGCTTGTCGATGGTGACATTCCTCAAGGCGATCACCTTCTTCACCGGAGTCCACTGCCGGCCGTCCTGCGAGGTCCGGATCTCAAAATCCGTGGGCAGGCGATCTTTGTAGGTCCCCCCGCGATCACGAGAGAACACGACCCGCTGAACTGTGGTCGGCTGGACAAGCTCGACCTGGGTCCAGCTCGATACGGCCTCAGCGATCCAACTGTGAGCATTCGTGTATTTGCCGTCGTTGAGGTGTTCGATCTTGTGAATGGCGTGGCCCTTCAGAGAAGACGACGCGCTCGCCGTGGCGCCGGCCGATGCTGATGCAAGATTCTTCTTCGGGTCGCTGCCGTAGACTTCCAATTCATCCACGCAGGGAGGAGACCCGTTGTTAGTCTTCCGAATGACCAGCCGCACGAACTTCACCCTCTGCTCGGGGAAGTCCAATGAGATCGCCTTGTTTGGCAGGAGGAGTCTTTCTTCGACAGAAACGATGTGAGTCTTTCCTACCTTCTTGACGGTGTGCCAGTCTCGGCCATCACTCGAAATCTGTACCTCGAACGTGGTCGGCAGACGGTCCCGATACCTGCCTTTGCGATCCCGTGAAAAGACCACCCGGTCGATACGAGCTGGCTTCGGCAGCTCGATCTGCGCCCACTCGTTTGACGAGCTGGCCGCAATCCAACTGAAGCTGTTGCCGTAGCGTCCGTCATTAAGATGAGGAATCTGGTGGATCGCATAGCCCGGCAGACAGGAAGACGCGCTCGCCTTTGCGCCATTCTCCGCCAGCGCGAGATTCTTATCAGAATCAGGCTCATACACCTCTAACTCATCAATGCATGGCGCGCCCGCTGCCTCCCGAATAACGAAGCGCACGAACTTCGCTTCCTGCGCAGGAAAGTCGATCACATTGGGCGAGGCAGGATCAACAATCAGTTCACCACCAACCACCGTAAGGGGAAGGGCACAGGCCAGAGACAACGCCACCAGCCAGACCATACGGCAGGCAATGAGATTCTCTGCACAGCGAGGAAGCAACCTTTGGGATTTCACGATGGGTCTTTTCATTGTTCCGCCACAGGCATGTCTGGTGAGAATTGGCGTAAACGCGACGGGAAGCAGTTTAGACACTTCGCCATGTCGAGCCACAGAAAGCAGTTCATTCCCGACCTTCGAACCATAATCTCATCGCCGTTCTGCCGAGGATGGCCGCCTTTTCTTCTTCGTCCAGTCCCAGTTCATTCGTGAAGATTTGAAGATGCTGTCCATAGGTGACTTTAGGGCACCAGAGCTCGCATGGAAACGCGCTGCCCCAGACACAGCGATCCGGAGTGTAGGTATCGATGATGCGCCGGTAGGTGTCGTGAAGGTCGCTGCACGGGAACTCCTCCGCACTGCCCGTGGGAATGTTGGTCAGCTTTGCGACCAGGTTTGGATAGCGCGCCAGCCCGAGGACTTTGTCTAGAGTACGAGTGAAGTTTGGGCCAACATTCAGATTCAGACAATGATCGAGGACGACGGGCTGATCCGGGAACCGTTCGAGCACACCTGCAAGTTGATCCGCTCTGTCGAGGCTGAGCAGTGGGTTGACCACCACGCCGAGCTCGCCCGCGACTTTCCACAATTGATGAACTCCATCGCAATCGAACTGTCCATCCGCAGCGACGATGCTTCGCATGCCGCGGATGCCATGACGTTTGACCAATGCCCAAAGCAGATCGGGACTGTGGGGGTCGTCCGGGCTGGGCGTGACCACGCCAGTGAACCGTTCCGGGTCAGCGACCACGGTGTCGCAGATGAATCGCTGATCCCAACGATAGTAAGTGCTCGTCTGAATCAGAACAGCCTTGCTCACGCGGTTGGCCGCCATCTCTCTCCGAAGGTGTTCGAGCGTTCCCGTTCCTTCGGGCGGGCAATACGGATTTTCGATCGGCGGGTATTTCTTGTCGTCTTCTGAATAAAGATGAGGGTGGGTATCTACGATGATCATCCTGTTCTCCTGAGCGTTGAATTGGCTGTGTTCTGACAAGGCATTCCAACAGGTCCAGATCCTCAGCAGAACCGTTATGCCGCGCCGAGCACCTCTCTGGCCGCGCTGGTTGTTTCCCTGACCTGATCGATGGTTCCCATTCCGAACATAGCCGCGGCGGCGCCGATCTCATTGAACACGAACTCGAATGCCTGATGCCCAAGGCTCCGCCCACCGGCCATCGGCTTGATCGCGATGACCGGTTTGTTCGCATTTCGAATCGCATCGATGGCTATCTCACGGGTGGGGAACATAAACGTCCCGGGACGGTTGAGGGGAGTGAGGTAGCCGTCGACAGGGATATTCTCCTCTTCCAGCAGTGGAATGGTCACACCGGCATGGTGCAGGCTCGTGATCACCACGGAAAAACGGGCTCTCAGGAACTCGAGGTATTCCCGGATGAGGTCGAATCTTCCGGTCATGGCCAACACATCGATCTCGGCACCCGGGTCGGCAACAAGGATGTCAAAGCCTTCGAAGAATCCCAGATAGCGTTCCAGGATGCCGTAGTCGATCGTCAGCAGGGCGGCTTCTTCCGGTGTGAAGGGCGGAACGGTTTCAGGGGTCACCAGTTTTTTGAGGTCGCCCCCAAGGAGGTAATGGACTATGTCGTCATTCCGAATGTGGTCGGTGAACGCCTCGCCGGCAAGCTTTTCGTTCTGCTGATAAAAGGTGGAATGAGCGCGGCGCGAGTAGGCAACCATCTCGCCATCGAGCATGACCGGGATCAGGATGTAAGCGACCATTCCGATCTGAACGTCCGTTGCCTG
>JASLXP010000300.1 GCA_030740295.1 Planctomycetota bacterium | reverse complement strand
CCCGGCCATTTATAAGGAGGCCATTCATTGGGGCAAATGCCCGGGGCTTTGCCCCTAAGGACGATCTGCCCGAAAACCCAGCCCGTTGGGCTGGGCTAGGCAAACAGCCCGGGGCTTTGCCCCTGAAAATTGTCATCAAATCCGTGAAATTGCCCTCGTTTCAGAAGGGCACCCTCACTTCGGAGGGTGTGGTTGAGTGACGACCAGTTTTCGAAAACCCGCGCCTCTGCCGGTTACCAGCAGGGCGAAGGCTGGTTTATTTTTCGAGAGCGTAACGTGCCTGGTGCGAGCGACGGTTTCTCCCACCTGGGCGGCAAGCTCATCCGCCTGAAGATAGATTCGCAATTTGGCCCAGGCGCCGGGCTTCAATCGCAGCTTTTCCCTGGCCATCAGGATGTTGCCGGTCGGTTCCTCTTCGGTGGGCTGCCTCAGGATCGACAGGTAACGATGGGTGACATGCACATGAAAGACATGATCTTTCTGGCTGCCCTGAAGGCGCATTGAATGACGCGCGCCGAGAGGCAGAGACAGCTCGTACTGAATATCGGCATCCCTGAGCTTCAGCGGGCAACGCATGGCCCCAGGTCCTCGCTCGCCGGCAGTCTGGCTGCCCCTAAGCACGCCGACCTTTGCTGTCCATCTGCCTCGAACTTTGACCCATGGCGACCCGGGAAGGGCGTCAAATTTTTCGGTCCGTACGACCTTCCCAGAGACCGGATTCAGGGGAGCGACAGGCTCTTTGGGTGGAGGCGGCGGTGGCAGCTCACGGCTGTACTTGCCCTGCCGGTAGCGATTCAAGAGGGCGGCCAGCTCATTGGCGACCTGGGCGTGGTCTGCCGTGACGTCCGCCGATTCGGCGATGTCTGCGCGCAAATCATAGAGTTGCTTTTCAAATTGACTGGCCCGCAGTTTCACGGCACCGGTCCTTGTATCGGGATGGTAATCACCTTCGATCCACTTCCACTGACCGCGGCGAATGGCGAAGTTGCCGTCCGCGCTGTGCAGGATCATGTCCGGCCGGATCGGTGATTTGTATTCCTCAGCCAGCCAAGCGGGCAGCATGTTGTAGCTGTCTTCGGCGCCTGCGTCTTTGGGCGGCAGAGGTTCTCCCACCAGCGCGGCAACAGTTGCCAGCGTATCGACGAGACTCAAGGTCTCGTCACAGGCAGAACCCGCGGGCACGCGTCCCGGCCAACGCACAATGTATGGCACGCGGAATCCGCCTTCCCAGACGTCGTGTTTGCCTCCGCGAAACGGACCACTGATCTTCAGGCCGGCCTTTAATGCGTCCGTGGCATCACCCGGCTTTTTCGGCTTGTTGACCCCTCCATTGTCACTGGTGAAAAGCACCAATGTGTTCTGGGTGAATCCCTTTCGGTCGAGCGCGCCAAGCACGCGGCCGACCGATTCGTCAAGCTCATGAATCCAATCGCCGTAAGGGCCGGCCTTGCTCGTGCCTTCCGTCTTTTTGGAAGGGGTTACAGGGCTGTGAATGGCAACCGGTGTGAAGTAAAGGAAGAACGGCGTGGCCTCGGTCTGCTTCTCGATCCACTTGACTGCCTTCCCCGTCAAAAAGGGCATCACCTCTTCATCCACGCGATGCGGTGCATCGAGGCCAAGGTAACGGGCGCCCTTGAAATTCTTTGCGGCTGCCGCGCGATCCAATTTGTCGGAGCGCAAACCTGCTACACGATGGTTTTCAACGTACACGCCAGAGATGTCGCCATGATTGGCAGGAACGCCAAAGTGATAATCGAACCCAATCTCCAGGGGGCCGGGCTTCAGATCTTTTGTGTAATCGACTCTTCGCGAGCTGCCGTAACCCAGATGCCACTTGCCGATGGACGCGGTGCTGTACCCGTGCTTTTTCAGCAGGGAAGCCAGGTTTATTCTTCCCGGTTCGATGTGCAGGGGCGACAACGTGCCAAGCACCTCGTGTTTTAGAGAAGTTCGCCAGCAGTAGCGGCCGGTCAGCATGGAATAGCGTGTTGGAGAACAGACGGACGATGTCGTGTTGGCGTCCGTGAATCGCCGGCCTTCCTTCGCCAGGCGGTCCATATTAGGAGTGCGAATCAAGGCCGGATTCGCACCGTAGCATGTTGCGCTGCCATAGCCGTAGTCGTCACTGAGGATGACAACGATATTGGGCCTGGGAGCTGCCTCCGACCGGCCACAGAGCGCAAGCAACGCAATCAGAGCGAATGCCGGATTCAGCGGAATAGGAAACCGGTTACGGAATCTGATATTCATGTCTCCTCTCATGTGTGAAGATTCGCGAGGATGGTTCGGTTCATTGTTGTTTTTTCTTCCTGGGTTTCCTTTGATAGTCATTCGATTTGGTGTTCGCCATCTGGCTCTGTCCCGGTTCGCAGCATCATCTGAGAAGGAACCATGAGACCCGCATTTCTAACCATCATCATGATCACAGCCGGTTCAACAACTGCTGAGCAAGGTCCTTCCCCTTACAGCAGCAAGGAAGCATGGCTTCGGGCCGTGCCCAAAAGATACCAGAGTCGCCCTGAATTCGCGTTCGTGGAAACGGACACAGGCCTGCCCCGCGTGCTGCTGATCGGTGACTCGCTCTCCATGTCGTATACCGTTGGTGTGCGTCAGCGTTTGGCCGATGTTGCCAATGTCTATCGCGCACCTGACAACTGCCGCTCAACCAGGCAAACCCTCGCGGAAATCGAGACGTATCTTGGCGATGGCAAATGGGACGTCATCCATTTCAACTGGGGCATACATGACATCACCCACTTGAACGCAGAAGGCAAAGCCGCTCCGCCCCCCGAAGGCAGCCATCAGGTGCCGCTGGAGGAATATAGCCGGAACGTACGCAAACTCGTCGAGCGGCTCAAGAAAACGGGCGCGCAACTCCTCTGGGCCGCAACAACACCTGTCGGGCAGAAGACAGAAGCAAAAGGCTATCGCCGGGACCGAGATGTGGTGGCTTACAACGCAGCCGCAGCCGAGGTGATGAAAGCCAACCGCGTCGTGACGAATGATCTATACGCGCTCACTGAACCAAGGGCCGAGCAACTGCTGAATGACGGGGTCCATTTCAACACCGAGGGACGGCGAGTGTCAGCCATGGCCGTCGCTGCCGCGATTCGGAAAGCACTTGGTGAAAAACCGGGCATTCGACAGTCATCGCTTGATCTGCTTGCCCGAGAATTACTCGGGGCATCGGATGAGCAGCTTGCCCAGTGGGCCGTCGGCAAACGACGCGGGCTGTTTGAGATCGCTCCGGTCAACCTACCCGTCGATCCGCCGGGGGACTGCAATCATTTCGGATGGCCCATCGCCACGATGGCGGGCGACACGATCGTGGTCATGCACCGGCGTATCCCAGGCCACTGCAAAGAGGGATCGGGCAGACCCCACGAAAAGATGTCTTACGGCGTGGTGCTCCGCAGCGACGACGGCGGAGAAACATGGTCCGATCCTTACGATCTGCGCGACTGTATGCAGCCTGAGGACCGCAATCGCGGAGGCATCGTTCCGCTATCGCACCGTTTCAAGTTCGATGAGGGAAACAAGTCCACCGAGGGATACAAGATTCATTTGCACGCCATCGGCACGTCCCGTGATGACGCGGTCGTGGCGGTCAACAACCACGGTGTGTTTCGCTCTGAAGACCGGGGCCGCACCTGGAAGCATTTCTCAAAGGCACTTCGCGACGACACTTTCCCACACGAGCTCGTCAACATCGGACCGCGCATCCTGGACCATCCGAAGCACGGGTTGCTGGTGTTCGGCAACTTTTTCGGAACGGTAGAAGGGCCGAAGAAGAGCGACCAACTCGTCGTGCTGTCATCCCTTGACAACGGTGCCACCTGGCAGGTCGAGGAGCACGACACCGGGTTCCCGCAATACGAGCCGGCGGTTTTATTCCACGGCGACAAGTTTCTGTTCGTCACGCGCGATCAGACAAAGGCGCGCTCCCACAAACAGATGAGCTGGTCGCCGGGCGGAAAGCCCGAGGTGATTGCCACCAACCTCCGGAATCCGAACAACGTGGACACCGCCGATTTCTCGTTCAACCCGATGACCGAACGCTTCGAACTGGTAAGGTCGGAACGTTACCGCATGCAGCTCTGGCTGTGGAGCATCGCACCGAAAGACTGGCCGACGGGCAAGTGGCGGCGCGAGTGCCGCCTGCTGGCTCGCGGCGGCAACTTCTATCGCGAAGCTGACGGATTCCACCCGGCCGGTGCGATCATCGATGAAAAGCGCGGCGTGCAACACATCTTCATTTACAGCGGTCACCCCAATGGCCCCTCCGGCGTCTTCCGCATCACCCGAACACTCGATACAGCAAAGCTGGCGGAATTCTTCAGGCCGAAATGAGAATCTGGGCCCGCATTGCGTGTCAAATCTTCTCCAGCTCTTTCCGTGCGCCGAGAATCGGCGTGCCTGCATCCATCAACTGTCTGGCTTTGTAGCAGGCCTTGTTCACGTTGCCGCAGACCATCTGGTAGTCACAGAACTTGCACTCATTGCTTCTGGTGCGGTGGATGAACTCGCCTTGTCTGACCACGTTCATCATTCGCTGCAGAATCTCACCGAGCGCCGGCCATTCCTCTCGTGGGTGGCTGACCCTTTCGCCGCTTCCCTTCACGCCGGGAAAGAAATAACCCGCGTTGCGCACACGGGCATTCTCGATCATGGATTCCACGACCATCCCGTAAATGATGTGCTGGAGACGGCGCCCCGATTGGAACGCGGTCGCGCTCTCATACACGCGGGGGCTGCCGGTCTTGTAATCCCAGACCTCGAAGATGCCTTCCTCAATCTCGTCGAGCCGATCTATCTGGCCGTGAATGTGAATGGCTGTGCCGTCCGGCAACTTCAGAGGCACCGGCGTTGGCGACGCGTACTTTTTCTCCTGGCCCTCATCGAGCCCGAAGGGGATCTCTGCCTGGCTGGCCGCCGGATTCAAGCTGCGCTCGGACTCTTCCTTCAGGAATACTTCGACGGTCTGCAGGATCGCCTCCCTTTCCATATCGCATGCGATTTCATTCGGAGGCGGCACCTCGTCTCGCTGTTTCTCGATTAGCGTGTTTGCGAGCCCGTGCAGGGCTGCGAGATCCTCAGGATAACGGAGGGGACGATTCTCCGGCCTCAGCATTTCGATGGCATCGTGCAGAATCTGGTGAACCAGCCGGCCGCGCTCGAGCGGCGAAAGCCACTCGAGAGAATCAAACTCAAGATCGTCGGACGGTTTGATGCCGAGGATGTATCGAAGAAAGAACTTGAAGGGGCATTGTGCGAGGATGTCCAGGCTCGATGCGGAAAGCGGACGGCGAGTCTGTGTGAAATCAAGATCCGCGCCCGGGCCGCTCAGCCAGCCGTCGTAAGGGGAAGGTTCACTACCATAGCGCGCGCGGCTGGCGTCGATGCCTGACCGCAGATGAGGAAAAGCCAGGAGAATCGAACCATGGGCATTCACTTCGCATTCATCCGAGAGCTTCAGCCACGCCTGGTGTTCAGAGAGCAGAGAATTGGCGGCAGACGAGACATCACCATTCAGCACAAAATCCGATGCGGCAGGCAATGCTTTCGACATGTCGGAAAAAGTGGCATCAGCATTCGTGGAGTTCGCGCCCCGATAAAATTCAAGTACCGCGGCGGAAGGCGACAGAACCTGATTCTCGTCCAGAGCGGCGACACTGTATGAAACGGCCGTCTCGCCGCGGTGACCCGCGACGATGCCTTTCAAGAGCACATTGTCTTCATTCGGCAACTGTGAGCGGGGAGTCATCGTATCAGCAAGCCGGGCTCGTTCTTCGTCGAGCAGAATGGGATCCTGCAGCCCGGCCCGGGGAAAGCTGGTTTCATCCAACCCGAGAATCCACAGAAAACGTCTTCCGCTCATACCGCCGCCGGCGACTGAAGCCATGTGGAGACATCCGGGCTTCGGGCCGGAGCTCTGAATGCTCAGTCCTTCGAGAAGCTCGCGGAGCTGCTCGAGCGCCTGGAGGCGAGGCAGGGGAATTCCTTTGAATGCAGACATGCGCTTCAAAGATTCGAGGACCGCTGCCCGGCCTTCACGCTCTTCCGGATGGGTCTCCGGGAGCAGCGTTTCAAAGAGAGGCAGGAGTTGCTCCGCAAGCTTCGGGGACGCAATTTCGTCGGGCAGCTCTGGGACAAGCTCGAGCAATCTGGAGATCTGTTCATAGACATACTCCGCCTCCTCGGCCCGCCTGGCGCAGGCTGCGCGGTAGGCTTCGGGCTCTTCGACTTCTCCATCGTGCTCGCCTTCGGCACGCTGGGACCTGAGGCGGCAGGCGGCGGCCATTGACTGGAGCGTGGGCAGGTAACGTTCTCTTCCCCAACCGATGCGCGACCGGCGCAAAACTCGGGCGAATTTGCTCGCGCTCATTTTTTTCCGGTCGGTGACACGAATGAGATTCGAGACGATCAGCGCCCTCAGTCTTGGTTCGTGAAACCCTTCGCGAATCCAACTCAGCAATCCCATGGCTGCACGCCCGGCACGGGTCTGGCCGAGCGGAATGCCCTGGCCGAAGGTGCATTCGATTCCGTACTTCTGCGCGGCCTGGCGCAGCGCAGGCAGATAACGCTCAGGGTCGGTGTAAAGCACTTCGACTTCATCCGTCCGGGCATTCTCCTTCACCAGAAGATCGAAAAAACTTGCCACCTCGTTCTCGAAACCCGCGGAGCGATGGATGCTCACCGATGCCTCGATCCGATCCACCGGTTTTCTGCCGTAAATCTTGCAGGCCCAACGATTGTCCTCGGAGAGTTCGTCCAGATTAAAACTGTGCGGCAGCACCTGTAATCGCTCACTCCCCAGAACATCAAGAAACTGCTGATCGAGGTACGAAAGCTCGGTGTGTGAGCAGACCAGCAGGTGAGCCCCTTGCCATCCACGCGCTTGTCCGCTCTTCAAACACTCCGTCGCTCGCCGGAGGATATCCGCACGATCCGCCAAACTTTCTCTCTTGAGCTGCGACCGGTAGGCATCAAGCAGACGAGCGAAATCCGCACCTTTGTCCTGATTGATAAACGCCGCTTCGTTTACAGCCCCAGCGCCGGCCGACCGGAACTCCTCGAAGGCACGAACGAATGTTCGGCTGTATCCAAGGGACGGCAGAATTCGATTGAAGTAACGGCAATCAGCAAGCTGTTCGTGCAACACCTGATCGGCCATGAACAGAGCTATGTCCGGCGTCGTCGGAACGCATTCTTCCAGAGATGTCTCCAGGATCTCCTTCGCCAGAGATGACACCGTATGAACATGAAGATTGAACCAGGGCTGCCCTTCGGCCGCGGCCTCAGCGATGGAGTGTCCCTGGGTGAATGACGGCGCAATTAGAACTTTGGTCTCCAGCGTGTGCGTGGAGATGAAAGTCTTGAGACCGTCGATGGTGGGCTGCATGGGGCGGTGGAAGAAGAGTGGAGTGTTGGAGTGTTGGAGTGATGGAGTGTTGGAGTGATGGAGTGTTGGAGTGTTGGAGTGTTGGAGTGTGAAAGTGAGAATGTTGGCCTGCTGTTTCGTTGCGACCGGCTTCACGGTCACCCGTCCGCAAAACGACCGGGTGCAAAAGGAGCAAGCCCAGCTTCCTCGCACCGAGTAACGAGCGCAGTCACGAGATCTGCTGTAACAGGGGTCAAAAGAATGCCGTTCCGGAAATGGCCCGTGGCTGCGATGACGTTTGGCGCGTTCGGGATTCGTCCGATGATCGGGAGTCCGTCCGGGGTGGCTGGCCTGAAACCGGACCAGGTGTCGACCAGTTCTGCATCGCCGAGGCAAGGTGCGATTCGGAGGGCGTTCTCGAGTATCGAGTGGATGGCTTCGCCGGTCACACGTGTATCAAAGCCCACCTTCTCCATGGTGCCGCCGCAGAGGACGCGTCCGACGGGCTTGCTGATGATATAAGTGCCGCGATGCAGGATCGGCCGTTCAAACATCGGCGCGGGAATCTGCAACTGAATCATCTGTCCCTTATACGGAAATACAGGCAACGCGAAGCCGAGCCTTTCTCCTATCTCCTTCGACCATGCGCCGCCGCATAGCACCGCGTTCTGGCTGGCGTAGGTATCCCCATTGGTCTCGATCTCTACCCCCTGTTCGTTCGCACGGATTCCCAGCATCTCTTCGCCATTCTGGAATTCGACCCCCAGTGTCCGGGCTACGGTGACCAGAGCGGTGAGCAGCCTGCGATTTCCGACCTGTGCTTCGGTGGGATAGTAAAGCGCTCCGATCAACTCGGGGGTGAGATTCGGTTCCAAATCTAAAACGCCGCCGGTCGACAATCGCTCAATCGCCAGGTCTTCACGCCGGTGCCAATCAACGCATTCAATCGCGAGCCCTTCATCTTCTTCATCGAACAGAAGCTTCAGCGAGCCCTTGCTTTTGAATTCGATGTCGATGCCCGATTCGGATTGCAGTTCTTCGCTGAACGCCGGATAAAGCGAATGGCTCTTCAGCAACAGGTTCAGCAAATCGCCCGGGCCATCGGACTCCTCCTGAGGCAGCAACATCCCGCCGGCAGCAGAGGTCGCGCCTGAGCCGGGGACGTTCCTTTCGATTACCTTCACGCTCAAGCCAGCCTGTGCCAGACGCCATGCGATGCTGCATCCGATGACGCCTCCTCCAACAATGACTGCATCCGAAGTCTTCACGCTGTCGCCCTTTAAAAATGAAAATGCCCGTCAGCGTCAGGCTGGCGGGCATTGTATTTTGAGATAGCGAAACATCTATCGGTTGCCGCTATCGCTTTCGGCTGCCGCGGAAGACCTGGATGGGATCTTTGGGCGGCAAAGTGGTTCGGTAAGAGCCATGCGGATACTTGGTCGGAAATGTCGCCACGTCGGCAACTCCAGCGCCGGCACGCCTGACCATATTGGTAAGGCCCTGAGTGACGCCAGAGAAGAGTGCGCCGCCCGCTCCCTTGGACTTATAGCCACGGTTCATGGCCGCAGGGATTTCCATTGGGGCTGAAATCAAGTTCTTTATTCCACCGAAAAGTTTGTTCTGTGAGCCGGCCTTCCACTTCTGGAGACCGGATTTCTTACTGCCTCCTACGGTATAGGTGCGGTAGGTAGGACCGACTTTCTTAGTAAAGAAATCCTTCGCCTCAACTGTCGAGGCTACCAGGGCGATAGCTGTCAAAGAGATAAGGAATTGTGTCTTCAAGAGAGATCCTCTGTAGGGTGGGCCAACTCTATACGTTAACAGGCTCAAATCTCCTTCATCTGAGACATATTCAACGGCGGAATTATAGCGGCCAGCCCGGGATGGGCAATGGCTGCGAGGGAGGGCTGTTCAGGTGGCCATTCAGCAGACCAAGCGACTGCCGTAGAAAGTTCTTCCTTGTAGAAATAAAGGGCTGAAACTTCAGAATTCGATTATGAGAAAGACTAAGATAACGATTAGGAGAGAAGCGAATCCTCTAAGACTCGCATCACTCCACCATTCCACCACTCCATCTCTCTTATCCGACCATGCTCCCTTTTTCTTTCATCCACGCGGCTGATTTTCATCTGGACACGCCCTTCGCCGGGCTCTCCCGTTTGCCGGACCAGCACAGCCGCATTCATGGTGAGCTGAAGGAAGCGACGTTCAAGGCGTTCGAAAACGTCATCGACCTGTGCTTTCAGAGGAGTGTCGATTTCCTGCTGGTGGCGGGGGATGTGTACGACTCGTCACAACGAAGCCTGCGCGCACAGATCCGATTCCGGGACGGATTGAAACGGCTCAGCGATGCCGGCATTCGCAGTTACGTGATTCATGGCAACCACGACCCACTCGATGGCTGGCTGGATACCATTCGAATGCCGGACGGCGTGCATGTGTTCGGCCCGGTGATCCGTTCCGTCGTTCATGAAAAGGAAGGCGAGGCCATCGCTCGGATTCACGGTATCAGCTATCCCACGCGCCGGATTGGGAAAAGATTTGGATTGGGGTTTCAACGGGAGGGCGACGAGAAATATCAGATCGGTCTTTTTCACTGCCACATGGGTGCGAACCCGTGGCATGACGAATATGCGCCCCGCGCCGCCAGCCAACTCGCAAAAGCCAATCTGGATTACTGGGCACTCGGACACATTCACGAGCTGCAGGTTCATTCCCGGGAGAGGCCATTCATCGCACATTCGGGCAACACCCAGGGCCGGCATATGCAGGAGAAAGGCCCCCGGAGCGTTCTGCACGTGCGAGTGGATGAAGAGGGCCATCTGCCGGAAGAACCTGAATCTGTTCAGGTGGATGCGGTCCGGTGGCTCACCGAATCTGTAAGTATCACCGGCCTCGATACCACGGAAGAGTTGCTCGAAAAACTGGAACAACTGCAGGAGTCGCTTATCGCAGCCGCGGAGGGACGGCCCGTCGTTGCCCGCATCCGTCTCGAAGGCTATGGGCCCCTTCATCGGTCGCTTTCCAGGCCCAACGCGCAAGAGGATCTGGCTCTGAATTTTCGGGATACCGGAACGAACAGGGAGCCGTTCGTCTGGCTGGAGCGGCTGGAAGTGCAGACGAGCCCTGATGTGGATGTCGCGGCTCGGCGCCAGAGCGAAGATTTTCTCGGCGACCTGCTCAAGCTCGTTGAAGAGATGCGCAAGTCACCTGCAAAACGTGAAGAACTGATGGAGAGCCTATCGAGCATTTATGACCACTCCCGGGCCGGTCGTAACCTCACGGAATTGGATGAAGAACAGTTGCTGGCCCTGCTGGCAGAAGCGGAAGAGCGATGCGTGGAAATATTTGTAGAACCGAGGTGATTGGAACTGGAGTGAGCGGCCTTAGATCGCTGCCGGTGAAAAACCGGCGATTTCGTTATTACCACATGCACCACTGAATATAAGAAATGGTCACGACCGAACAGATCCAATATTTCGACGAAAACGGTTATCTCGCCTACGGCAAAGTCATAGAGCCTGAAGATGTCGAAGAGCTTCGCGCCGGCCTGGATCGAATGATCGAGCTTGAGCTTAACGGAGGGGACGACTCACAACCGGAATTCCAATTTTGAGGTCGAAGATGGAGAACCCCTGGTCGGCAAAGGCCACCCGGTCTGCAACCCTGAAGAGTGGTCGGGGTCGGTACTTGGCGAGCCAGTCGTATCATAGTCCAGACATTTCTTTACAATCCGTGACCGGGCATCCTGAGCCGGGAAGATAAGCTCCGTGCAGTGGGGTCGCCCCACAGGGAAGATGCTCAATTGGTTGATACACAGCCGACAACGGTTATCGAGGACATCATGTTTCTACGTCTGTCCCTCTCAAGTCTGGTCTGTTTTTCGTTTTGCTCTGCCGGTGATTGGCGTGGGCCCAATCGTGACGGCATCTCGACCGAGACCGGCTGGATCGCGCCGTGGCCGGCGCAGGGTCCACCGATCCTCTGGCGCAAGGATCTTGGCAACGGCTACTCGGCCGCAACCATCGTGGGCGACAAGCTGTTCACAATGGGCAACCACCGCATCAATCGCCGGGAAACAGATTTTGTCTATTGCCTGAATCCGGAAACCGGAGAAGAGATCTGGAAGCACTCTTATCCGTGCCGGCGCGGACATTTTGAAGGGACGCGAATGGCGCCCATTCCCGATGGTGATCGCGTTTACACATTGAGTCGTGAAGGCAACCTCTACTGCCTCAGCGCGGAAGACGGAAGCGTGAAGTGGAGCAAAGACCTGCACCGTGAATACGGCCTCAAGAGCCATCGTCACGGCATGTCCTGCCACCCGCTTATCGTGGATGAAAAACTGATCCTGGAAGTCGGTGGCCGCAGCGCGTCCGTCATCGCGCTGAACAAAACGAGCGGCAAGGAGATTTGGCGTTCCGGCAAAGAAAAACTCGGTTACTCGTCACCCATTCTCTATCATGAGAACGGCGCGCGTCGCATGGCCATGTTCGCCGGCACTGCACTGCTCGGGATGAATCCGGATAACGGTGAGATTCTCTGGCGGACCCCTTGGGATCCTGAATACCAGGTCTCGGTGGGGACACCTATTTTCAAAGGCAATCGTGTCTTTATCTCATCGGGCTACGGCCCCGGCTGCGCGGTTTATGAGTTCAACGATCGCAGCGTAAAGACTGTCTGGCGCAGCAAAGTGATCGTCAATCATTACAACGCGTGTGTGCGCGTCGGCGATTACCTTTACGGTTTTCACGGCGGCTACACCAGCCGTGCCCGAACACAGTTTCTGAAATGCATCGAATTCGATACCGGTAGAGAAATCTGGAAGCAGGGGGGAATGGGCAAAGGCGCGCTCATGGTTGCCGACGGGAAGTTCATCATTCTGAGCGAGTACGGCAAGCTCATCATCGCCAGCGTCAGCTCCGCCGGTTACAAAGAAATCCAGAGCGTTCAATTGCTCGATCGGAAATGTTGGACCATGCCGGTTCTGTCGAACGGCCGAATATACTGCCGCGACGAAGCCGGCAACATGGTCTGCGTTGGAGTGAATGCAAAGTACGTCAGCTCGGCCCCTGAGCTGGTCACCAGGACCCATAAGAAAGTCTCGCCCCCCCCCAAGCCTTTGGCGAGCGATCCGGAACGGCCTCCCATCGAACACGTCGAGTTGTCCGACGCCTGGCCTGGCTCGGACAAGGAGCTCGTCTTCTCATGGGCCGATGTTGATGATTCGAAAAATGCGCAGCGGCTCTCTTTGCAGGGCGGCGCCAAGCTGGGAGACCACGCCCTCATGCTCAGCGGAGGCCGCACGCTGGTGAAAGGCCTTAACCGCACACTCCTCGACGCATGCCGCAAGACAAACGAGCTCACCGTTGAAGTAGTTCTTCGAACTGACGACCTTTCCCAAAAGGGCCCCGCCCGAATCGTCTCGTTTTCGTTCGATGCGTACAAGCGCAATTTTTCGGTCTGCCAGACAAACGATGATCTGATTCTCCGGCTACGCACCACTCGCACCGGCGAGAACGGCATGAATCCGGAGGTCACCCTCGGGCCCATTCAGAAAGGCAAGCCGACACATCTGATCGTCAGCTATCGGCCCGGCCAGCTTGATTGCTACATCAACGGCAAGGCCCAGGGCGTCAGGCAATTCGATGGCGATTTCAGCAACTGGGATGAACACCAGGTCGTCCTCGGAAACGAATGGAAGGACGACCGCGCATGGAAGGGCGAGATTCATCACGTCGCCATTAACAGCAGGTTTGTTGCCGCAAGAGAGGCATTCGCAAGATTCCTTCTGTCCCAGGATCTGGAATTGCCCGACGAATTGAAAAAGGCATCTGGTCTGGCGAAACCCGAAGCCCAACCTGTTGAGCCCGAACCCGAGAGAATCGTTGATGAGCCGCCGCAGCCCGCAAAGAAAGAGGTCGAAATAAAGACAGTGATCGAAGTCGCGCAGATTCAAAATAAGCGCACCGGGTGGCTCATTCCGGATTGCCGCTACCGCGCACTGATGCGAGTCGAAAACATTTCCGGGCTGGAGGTATTCGCCGCGAAGGTGGACGTTGAAGGGCTCTTCAAACAGGGGGGCGGCGAAGGCGCATTCGATCCGAATTCCGTGCGGATCGTCGAGGTCACGAGCAACCGTGCGACTCGAAGGATTTCCTATCAACTGAACATCGGTGAAAAAGGCACAGACGATCTGGTCCTTTGGCTTCAACGGACTGGTTCGGTGAAGAGCAGAGACTTCCACCTTTACTTCGACAATATCGACGCAGGGCTTCACCTGCCCGCGGCGTCTACACTTGTGTCAGTGACCGAGGGATTGCAGCACCAGAATGAAGATGTCATCAAGATCGCCACTGGAGTCGCCACCTATTACTACAGCTTGAAGGGCGGCAGCTTCAGCAGCATCATTGACAAAGACGGCCGCGACTGGATCAGTTATCGGCCGACAGGCGGTTCGGCTGGCAGTTATAGAGGGATTCCCAATCTGCCCTATCCGGAGGGCCTCTTTCATCCCGGCGGCAAAGACTGCAAGACGAAGATTCTGAGCCGCGGCCCGCTCCGTGTTTCCATCCACTCTGAGTCAAGAGACGGCAAGTGGGCCTGTTCGTGGAATATTTATCCCACGTTCGCCGAACTCACGGTGCTCAAAGGAAACCATCCTTACTGGCTGCTCTACGAGGGCACGCCCGGCGGTAAACTCGGCGAAGAAGATCTCTGCATTCGATCAAGCGGCGAGGCCACCTCCATCTATCAAGCCTGGAAGGGCGACCTGCCCGGCGCAGAGTGGGTCTGTTTCGTGGACAAGAACCTCGGCCGTGGCCTTTTCCTCGCTAACCATCAGGATGACACCGCCATTGATTCTTTCTGGCCCATGAAACGCCAAATGACCGTCTTCGGATTCGGCCGCGATGGCCTCAAATCCTACATGAACGCGTTCCCCGCGCGTTTCACCTTGCGCCTGACGGAAGCGGTCACGTTCAAGAGTCTCAGCGCGCATATGTCTGCCATCTCGGCGGCGGCGACTACAAAGGTATCCGCGACGGAAAAGCGCCCGTAGCCAGCGGTCGCTGCCCAGTCTTATTCATAGCCCTCGCCACCCATCACTCCAATGCTGCGAGCCCGATGTCTGGACCTGAGCTCTTAATCGGAATTGCCGAGACAGCGCCAGAAAGGCTCCATTACCCCACTCCATTCACCATTCACGTCCTCCACTCCATTCACGATTCACCATTCACCTCCTCCCCTCCATTCACCATTCACGATTCACCAATCACCATTCACCTCCTCCACACCATTCACCATTCACCATTCACCTCCTCCACACCATTCTTCCATCCATTCGCTAGAATAACCGTGTAACTTTCTCCACCCGCCCTCGTCTTAAACACATCAGGGTGTTCGATATAGCTGGTCGGAGGCGTCGGGTTGACCGCCGCATCGGCCGGATAGATTTGGGAGAACTATGGCTCGAACCGATGCCGAGTTAGTAGGTCTTGTCCTCACGGGCGAGACCGATTTGTTCCGAGATCTCATGGAACGCCACCAGGACTCCGTGTTCCGGATTGCCATGCACTATACCGGCAACATCGAGACCGCTACTGATATTTCGCAAGAAGCATTTTTCCGGGCCTTCAAGAAACTGCAGAGCTTGAAAGACCCGGCCTTTTTTTACGGCTGGCTGCGCCAGATAAGCCTGAACCTGTGCATGGATTGGCTTCGTGCTCGAAACGGTAATCCCAAATCTCTCGACACCCTGAGGGAGCACGGGTTTGATGTAGGCGTATCAAGCAGCCAGCCGCGAATTTCCACCGTCGAGCAGGAGATGCAGCTGAAAACGATCAAGCAAATCGTCGTCGACACCCTGGAAAACATCAGCGAAGACGCCAGGGAAATCCTGCTCCTCAGGTATTTCGAAGGTCTCACTGTAGCCCAGATATCTGAAACACTCGGGCTTAAGGAGAATACAACCAAAGTTCGGCTCTTCAGGGCCAGGGAGTCACTGCGCCCCATGCTTGAAGAGCTCCACTCTAACGGAGAGTTAATCTGTGATGGACTGTCAATCCGTCCAATGTAAAGTCGAAACCGCCATCGAGACCGGCGCACTGCCGGACTTGTCCGCGGACGAAGAAACCCACATCCGTTCCTGCGCTCAATGCAGCACAGTGGCCTTGCTCGTCCAGGCCGGTCTGCCGGAGAGCGCACTTGAAAGCGAAGCCACCGCGCCCGCGGATCTCGCGGATTCCGTGATGGCTCGTATCACCGCGGCCTCCCCTGGCCCGCGGGCGGTCGAGGCATCGCAAGCCTCTGAGCCTGCGCCTTCTTCAGGCATCGTGAGATTCTTGATCCCACTCGCAGCCGCGGCCCTCCTGGTGCTGATCGTTCGGCCGTTCATGGCTCCGAAAGCTCCAGAAAAGACTCCGCAGTCAGTGGCCATGAAGAAGGCCGAGATGGCCGCGCCTGAAGAATCGAAAACGAATATCGGGCCCGCCACTACTGGCCTCAACGGACAGGCCGAGGGCGAACTGGCGGACGAGTCTGCCATTGAAGAATCTGAAGACGCAGCAGGCCCTGCAGAGGGGGCTCTCGCTCCGGTTGAGTTCACCAGAGAAGGGCAAGCGGTATCGCCAGGAGGACCACCGGCTATCGGGGTGGACCGGAGTAAAGCTCTATCTGGTCGTTTCGTAGCCGAAGCAGACAAACTGGCCGATAAAGTTGCCGGCGGAGAGCCTCCGCGTCCGGACAAAGCTGAAACTGATGTTAACGCGTTAGACCTGTTAAAGGCAGATCTGCCAAAGAAAGCAGCTAAGCCCCTCACCGCCGATTCCATCAAGGATGCCAAGGACCAGATTTCCGTCACCGCGTCCGCTGAAATCAATGTCATCAAATCAGTGCGGCCGGCGCCTGCTCCGATCGAGCCGCAACCGGAAATTGCACCCGCCGATGATGCCGTCTTTCAGCAAGCCCAGGAATTACGTGAAAAGATGGTCAGGGCAAGAGGCATGAAAAGAACTGCCAGACTGGCGAAGCCAGAGGCCGAGAAAGAACTCGAGGGAGATCAGGAACTCGAAAAACCAGAAGAAGAGAGCATAGTGGTTGAAGAGAGTACCGTGGTCGAGAAGAAATCGAAGGGAAAGTCTTATGCAGCCAGAACACAAGAGATGCTGAAGGAAAGGGCTCGGACGAATTCCATGATTCGTACTAAAGTTGCCACGAAACCGGGCGCGCCAAAAACGACGGCCTCAGCCCACCGTGAAGAAACCGTGGCTCAGACTCACTTTCCTTCCTTCATTCAGAAGCGATTTCCGAATGCTCGCAGGACTACCAGGGATGGCAGATTGACTCTCTCTTTTCTTCTCTCGCCGACGGCCTCCAATGTCTTGGCGCCCGCCGCCAAGGCAAAGGAAGAAACAGAAATGAAGAAGAAGGTGGCAACAGGGCCTATGTTTGTTGTGTCGGTTTCCTTCATACCAAACGAAACCATCGCCAAACGTCGGTCCTTAGTTGACGCGGACAAAGGAGAGCCGAGTGGCAAAAAAGAGACGGCCGGCAAGGCTGATGGGACGCTACACGGGAACGCCGCCACCACCGGGCCGGATGTCGTCACAGTTCAGGTAGCAACGGGAGTGTTCTATTTGCGCCTGACCAACCAGCCCGCGGGCTCGGATACCATCCTGAAGGATCTCATCGAGCATCTGCGAACCTATCGGTAGGGATCGCAATACGTAATACGTAAAACGTAATTAGTAATTCAGAGCAGCATTCTGAGTTTGGGAATTCTTCGCTAACCGATCAGAGTTGCACTGCGCTCCTTTGGAGTGCGCTAAGCAACGGCCGTCATTGCTGCAGCGGCGGCGCTCCATCGAGCATCAAGTATCCAGTATCGAGTATCACTGCCGGCAGCTACAGTTTTCCATCACCAAGCGCCTCGTGCGCCAACTTCGCGCCAAACTCCGAAGCTGCAACACTCCAACACTCCAATCAGCCTCCCATGCCTCACCTCTCCCACTCCCAGACTCCCAAACTCCTCTTCCTCTTTCTCACTCTCTTTCTCTCGACGGCGTTTCCCGAAGCTGACATAGCTTCGAAGGCCGTCAAGCTGTATCGGCAGGGCAACTACAAAGAAGCCCTGGCCGCGTACAGAGAGCTTCTTCTCGATCCGAAATCCGTACAGGCAGGATTGCCCGGCGCGCTCAACGAAGCTGTGCAATGTATGAGTAGGATCAATCAGTTTAAGAACCGTGACGAATTCCTCGAAAAGACCGTCGAGACCCACCCTGAGAACTGGCGACTCCTCCAGGCTGCAGCCAATCAGTATTTCAGCCAGATGCACTACGGCTACATCCTGTCCGGCAAGTTTGAACGCGGCTGGCGGAGAGGCGGCGGACGTTACGCTCACGTGCAGGAACAGGATCGCCAGCGCGCCCTGCAGTTGATGAAGAAGGCCTTGGACTTCATCAATCAAGATCTGCCGAGTGCTCAGCTTAAGAGGGATCGTCACGAACTCGCCGCTTTCGCCGAAAGATTTTCGCAGATGCTCCTCGGCTACCGCGGCATGCACGGCGCGTGGCGACTGCAATATCTGACCGACCTCGAGACACCGCCCGATTTCATCGACACCACACCGGCCTACCACGGCTACGGCCAGGGCGCATCTGTTGATGCAGATGGCAAGCCTGTGTTGCACAAAGTGCCTCCTTCTTTCGATGAAGCCAAAACCGACGGCGAACGGTGGCGTGCAATGCAGCACGCGGCTTTCAAGTTTGATCCGCAGCGCCGAGAACGTTTACAGCTCGCGTTTGCAGACTTCATGCGCAACCAGTTCGGCGTGCAGACAGCGTCCAGCTATGCCGGCATGTTCGGGCAGGTCAACGAGGGAGAAGGACGCCGCTTCTCCGTTGAGTCGCTCAAGGAGAATGAGACGATCGCCAAGCTCGCCACCGGCGTGCAGCGTTTTGAACTGCCGGACGAATACAACTTCATCAAGATCTACCAGGAGCTTGGCAGTAAGCGTCCGCCCAAGACCAGGTCGCCCATCAGCGACCTCACCTATAAGTATTACGAAGGCAACTGGGACCAGCTTCCAGATTTCGGCAAACTCACTCCCGTTGGTGAAGGCAAGGTGACTGATAACATCATTGATGTTGGTGTCAGCCGCCGTGCGGACCTTTTCGGGCTCGTCTTTGAAGGCAAGCTCAACGTGCCAGGAACCGGCCGATATCGATTCAACCTTTATTCCGATGACGGCGCGACTCTTGCCATCGGCAAGGCCCTCAAGATCAACAACGATGGCCTCCACGGCATCGATTCCGGCAAAAGCGTTTCAGTGAATCTGCAGAAAGGCACGTATCCAATAAGGATAGAATTCTTCGAAAAAAACGGTGACGAAGGTATCAACCTCAGTTGGTCGGGCCCGGGCGTGGCACAGCAGTTTCTTTCGCCTCCGCCTTCTCAGAATCACCCGCCCGAACAGGCCATGGACCGCCTGGCCCGGGTCTTCGAAAACCGGCGCCAGTACCCGAAGGCAGCAGAGATATGGGCCGAAAACATTGAGCATTTCGGCCCCGGCCACAAAGGCTGGAAACGCAAACGACGCCAGCAGATCGTAGGCAACCTGGGACGCTTCGAGCCCACCCAAAGCCAGCCGGCCCGGCAGCCGGCAAAGATTGAATACCGTTTCCGCAACGGAACAGAGGCCACCTTCACCGCGCATACCGTCAAGATTAAGGAACTTCTTGCCGATGTTCGCGCTTACCTAAAATCCAATCCGAAACGCCATGACTGGGGGAAGAGCCAGATTCGCGACATCGGTAGGCGTCTCGTCCACGATAATCAGACCAGGTATCTCGGCGCCAAGGTCGCCGAATGGAAAGAGACCCTCAAGCCCGCACCGCGCCATCACGACCGCCGCATCGAGATCACCACCCCGCTCAAAGACGCAGGCGCCTACCTTCTCAAGGGTACCATGAAGGGGGGCAACACCAGCCAGATCATGATGTGGCTCGATGACACGCTCATCGTCAAAAAACCGCTCGACGGCGAGTGGTGGTATTACGTGGCCGACGCGATCACCGGCCAACCGATCCCCGGAGTCAAACTGAATTTCTTCGGCTACCGTCGACAGTGGCGCAATCGCACGTTGCATACCGAGACTAAAGAGTTTTCCGCCGTCACCAACAGCAGCGGCCAGCTCATCCTCAAGCACGGCAGTCTGCCTCAAAACATGCAGTGGATGGTCACCGCGGACGATGACGAAAGCCGCTTCGCGCACCTGGGCTACTTCCACACCTGGCAATCCCGCCTGCATGACCCGCACTACAACCAGATGAAGGTCTTCGGCATCACTGACCGGCCCGTTTATAGACCGGAACAGCCTGTCCGATTCAAATTCTGGGTGCGCCAGTCACGCTACGACCTTGATGATAAATCGCTTTTCGCCAATCGTGCCTACGTCCTGAAGATCCAGAGCCCGAAAGGGAAAACTGTCCACGAGAAAACCTACACGACCGATGAATACGGAGGCATCCACAGCAAGTGGGATATACCCAAAGACGCCTCACTTGGGGCCTATTACTTCCAGCTCCGCCACCCCGATCAGAAGAAAGGCCATCTGCCGGTCAACATGCACTTCAGGATCGAGGAATACAAGAAGCCGGAATTTGAGGTCAAGGTCGAAGCCCCGTCCGTGCCCGTCCGTCTCGGCGAAAAGGTCACCGCGACAATCGAGGCGAAGTATCTGTTCGGGGCGCCCGTTACTAATGCCAGGGTGAAATACAAAATCCTGCGCAACACCCACAGCGACACCTGGTATCCCCGCGGCGATTGGGACTGGTTCTATGGCCGCGGCTACTGGTGGTTCGCGGAAGATTATAATTGGTACCCCGGCTTTCATCGCTGGGGCTGCGAACCGCCGACGCCCTGGTGGTGGCGCGGCCGAAGCGCGCCTCCCGAGCTCGTCGCAGAAACGACTGTTGAAATCAATGAAGAGGGAAAAGTCGAAATCGAAATCGATACCGCGATCGCAGCCGAGCTGCATGGAGACACGGATCATCGTTACAGCATCACCGCGGAAGTGACGGACAAATCGCGCCGCACAATCGTCGGCAGCGGCAGCGTGCTCGTGACTCGTGAGGCGTTCAAGGTCTACGCCTGGCTCGATCGCGGCCACTACAAGGCCGGTGATACTGTCGAAGCTTCGCTCAACGCGCAGACGCCTGACGGGAAGCCGGTCAAAGGCAAAGGCGAGCTCAAACTGCTGAGCGTTACCTATGAAAATGAGAAGCCCAAAGAGACCGTCATTGAACGCTGGGATCTCGACCCGGGCGCGGACGGACGTGCGAATCAGAAATTCATCGCTGCCAAACCCGGCCAGTATCGCATTTCCTACAGGGTCACCGATGCGAAGCAGCACACCATTGAAGGGGGTTACCTGTTCGTGGTACGCGGCGGCGATTTCAACGGCCGCGGCTATCGCTTCCATCATTTGGAGCTTCTTACTGACCGGCGTGAATACAACCCCGGGAACAAGGTCAACATGCTCGTCAATACCAACCGCGAGGGTGGCACGGTAGCGCTCTTCGTGCGGCCCTCCAACGGCGTCTATCTGCGCCCTGAGATCATTTCGCTCAAGGGCAAATTCGAAATGCGCGAGCTCACGATTGCCCAGAAGGACATGCCTAACTTTTTCGTCGAGGCCATCACCGTTGCTAATGGCAAGATTCACCGCGCTGTCCGTGAAGTCATCGTCCCGCCGGCAAAGCGCATTCTCAATCTCGACGTCCAGCCTTCGAAAACCGCGTACAAACCTGGGGAAGACGCGAAGGTAAAAGTCAAGATTACAGATGAGCATGGTCAGCCATATACCGGTTCCGCCGTGCTGGCCGTTTACGATCGGGCCGTGGAGTACATCTCTGGCGGATCGAATGTGGCGGAGATCCGTTCGCATTTCTGGAAGTGGCGACGCCATCACAATCCCAATGAGCAGGACACCCTGAAGCGGCATCTTCGCAACCTTGTTCCTTCCGGCATGCTCGGTATGAGCAACATCGGTGCGTTTGGGCATCTGACAACGCCGGATGATGCAAATGGGGTGGCAGCAGGTGATGAGCTCAGTTCATTCAACGGGAGAGCAGTGCGGACGAAGGGGCATAAGGCATTTGCTGAAGCCAAAATGGACATGGATGAAGCTGAGGAATCAGCCCCTCAGGAAGGTGCAGAAGCGGGCAACGCATTAGGAGCAGATGCAAAAGACCAATCGAAAGCTCTCGGCGGAGGCGGTGGGGGCGGACAACCCACCAAGCTGCAGCCCGTGGTCAGGAAGAATTTCGCTGACACGGCTTTCTGGGCAGCGGACATTGTGACGGACAGCGATGGCCTCGCGGAGGTCTCATTCAAGATGCCTGAAAACCTGACCGGCTGGAAAGTCAGGGCGTGGGGTATGGGACACGGCACACGAGTCGGTGAAGCAAGCGCAGAGATCGTGACCCGCAAAGATGTCCTCCTCCGCCTGCAGGCACCGCGATTCTTTGTAGAGAGAGACGAGGTCGTCCTTTCTGCGAACATCCACAACTACCTCGACAGCGAACAGGAAATTGATGCCATCCTCGAACTGAAAGGCGGTGCGCTCAAGGCCCTCGGCAAGGCAACGCAGACCATCACCCTTAAACCCAAAGGTGAGCAGCGCGTCGATTGGCGCGTCAAGGCCGTCAGCGAAGGCGAGGCCGTCGTCGTCATGAAGGCCCTGGGACAGGATGACTCCGATGCGATGGAGCAACGCTTCCCGGTCCTGGTTCACGGCATGCTGAAAACGGTCGCCTACTCCGCGGTCGTACGCCCGGAAGAGGAAGTCGCCACCCTTACCATCGAAGTGCCGAAAGAACGCCGACCCGATCAGACACATCTTGAGCTCCGCTATTCACCGTCGCTCGCCGCGTCCATGGTCGATGCACTGCCCTACCTCGTCGAGTACCCGTACGGCTGCACTGAACAGACGCTCAACCGATTCCTGCCGACCGTCATTACTCAAAAGGTACTGATGGAAATGGGACTTGACCTCGCTTCGATCAGGAACAAGCGAACCAACCTGAATGCGCAGGAGCTCGGTGATGATAAAGAGCGCGCCAAACAGTGGAAGCGCTACAAGCGCAATCCGGTCTTCGATGAAGCGGAGGTGGAGAAGATGGTCACGGACGGCGTCAAACGCCTGACGAACATGCAGAATCGTGACGGCGGTTGGGGCTGGTTCTCGAGCCATCGCCAGTACTCGTATCCTCACACCACCGCGACCGTGGTCCATGGATTCCTCATCGCTCGCGATAACGATGTGAAGCTCGATGCAGGCATCATCCACCGCGGCGTTGACTGGCTCGCCCGTTACCAGACTGGTCAGGTCACACGCATCCTTAATCACCTCAACAAGGTGGACACGCGTAACAAGAAATCTAGAGCGGATGATCTCGACGCTCTGGTTTATTCAGTGCTCTCCGAAGGCGGGCGCGAGAACAAGAAGATGGCCGAGTTCCTCTACCGCGACCGCCTGCAGCTTTCGACATACAGCCAGGCCATGGTCGGCCTTGCATTCCACCGGCAGGGCCGCAAGGAACAGCGGGACATGATCAAGCGCAACATCGACCAGCTCCTCGTCGAAGACAAAGAGAACCAGACCGCCTGGCTCAACCTCGGCAACGGCGGATACTGGTGGTACTGGTACGGCAGCGAATACGAAGCACAGGCATGGTATCTCAAGCTCCTCTCCGCCACAGAACCGAAGGGCACCAGAGCTTCAGGTCTCGTCAAGTATCTCCTCAACAACCGCAAACACGCGACCTACTGGAACTCCACGCGCGACACCTCGCTCTGCATCGAAGCCATGGCCGATTACCTCCGTGCCAGTGGCGAGAGCAAGCCGGACATGACCGTCGAACTGGTCGTCAACGGCAAGAAGCTGAAGGAAGAGAAAGTCACGGGCGAGAACATGTTCAGCTTCGACAACAGACTCGTCCTCGCCGGCGACGCACTCCCCGCCGGCAAGCACACCCTCGAGGTACGCCGCAAGGGAACGGGGCCGGTCTACTTCAACACCTACCTCACTAACTTCACCCTTGAAAACTACATCAAGCGCACTGGTCTCGAAGTCAAGGTCCGGCGAAAGATCTTCAAGCTCGAACGCGAAGACAAAACCACCAAGGTCGCCGGCTCCCGCGGACAGGCCCTCGACCAGCGAGTCGAGAAATACAAACGACACGAGCTCGCCGATCTCGCCACCCTCAAAAGCGGTGACCTCGTAGAAGTCGAGCTCGAAATCGAGAGCAAGAACGAGTACGAGTACCTGATGATAGAGGACATGAAAGCCGCCGGATTCGAAGCAGTGGATTTGAGAAGCGGCTACGTCTGGAACAGCCTCGGCGCATACCGCGAGCTCCGCGACGAGCGCGTCACATTTTTCGTGCGCCAGCTCGCCCGCGGCAAGCACAATCTCTCCTACCGATTACGCGCAGAAATCCCGGGCAAGTTCTCCGCGCTGCCGGCGAAGATAAGTGCCATGTACGCGCCGGAGCTCAAAGGCAACTCGGATGAGATAAAGCTGCAGATCGTGGATTGAGGGAGCCTCCAACCCCGCTCCCCTGCGCCGACACCTACCGTCCCATGTCCTTCAACAGCTTCTTGTAGTACTGCTCGCTCTTCTCCTTAAACTGCGCAGGTGGCCGCTTGTTACGGGCGCGCATGAGTTCGAGCGCAATGTGGCGCGGGAGTTTCAGACGCGGGCCGTCATTCTGTTCCAGGTATGAGATGCCGCGATTACGGCGACGCTCACGGCCGACCTGCCGTGCACGCTGCGACACGAGCCGGCTGTAGTTGAGTCCGAGGTCCACGTGCTGGCTTCCTGGCTCGCCGAAATGGATGATGTGTCGCATGAGATCGACTTCCGCGTCTCGCAGTCGGATGTTCCAGCGGCGGTCAAAACTGTTAATGATGGCGCGGATAGGCCAGTAGGTCCGGGCGGTCTGTGAGAAGTCGCGAACGTTGTTGTGACGCTGCATGTTGACCGGCGGCAGCAGGACCTGGCCGTAAAGCGTGTCGAGGCGGTCCTGCAATCTGCTTTTGAGTTCGGTGACCCGTTGCGCAAGCTCCTTCTGTGACATCTTGTTCAGTTGTTTGCTCAGAGTCGTGATGTCGTGGAGCAACTCATCGGCTTCGGAAACGGCTTGGATTCGTTTATGGGCAGCCGCGAGGATTTTGGGAATTTCGGTCTGAGCGGCCTGGCCCTTCAGTTGATGATTAACCACAGAGATCGTTCTTACGTCTCTTTCTCTCACCACGATCTTGCCGAACCGCGTCTGTCCAAGGCGGTCCTGCTGGCCCGGGTCTTTGCGGCTGAACGCTTTGGCAACTTCGGCGAATTCCTTCTTCAGAAGTGTGAGGTATCCGAGGGTCTTGGTGTCGGCCATGAACTTTCGAAAATCAAAGTTCTGGGGCTGTCCCTTGATGGTGCGTTCCATCACTGCTGCGTGTTCACGAAGCCGCAGGGCAAAGCTTCTTGCGTACCCGGGAATGATACTGCGGGCCTCGGGCGTCGAGGCATTGAAACGAACGGTCACTTTGTCGAAACCGCCTTCTCCATCAATCAGCAGAAGCAACTGCAGACGATTCCATGGCTCCCACTCTGACCAGGATGGAGTGGCAGACTGTGAAACAAACGCATTGGCCATTCGGAAGAAGTGAGCATTGCGGAAGCCGGTCTCGATGGCCCGCAGTCTCGCCTCCTGGTAAAGGGCCACGTTCTGCCACCATCCCCACCGGACGCGGCCCTCACCGGTAACCATTTCCTTTTCGATTCCAGCGGCCATCTGCTCGTAAATCTTCGCCACATGCTGCAGCCCATTCTTGAAGGTTGTCATGCTGTCGATCAGTTTGGGCTGCATTGACTGCAGGTCCTTCATCCCTTCCGGCTGCAGAGCGGAAACTGCCGATGCCAAGGTATCAGTGTTGATTGCCGGGCGTTGAACCAATCGGTCGAGGGCAGAGCTGAGCTGTGCCCTCACGGTTTCGGTCAGGGCAGAAGCGCGCGAAAGAATTCCTTTCAGGATGAGCGCCTCCTCACGGATCTCGGCCGTCACGTCTTCGGCCGCTTCTGGATTCAGCACGAAGCGATGCATCTGCTGATTGCGGTGAAATGCCTGTACGCGTTCCAGGAGATGCTGCGCGGTCAGCCAGACCTCGGCCGGGCGGGAAGGTAACCAATACCAGCGCGCATTTTCGGTAACGCGCTTCTGTGAAGAGAGCCGAGCCAGTTCATAATCGCTGAAAGGACGTGTCTGCGATTCTGAGCTTCTGAATCTCAGGCTTTCCACTGCCCCCACCTGCAAACGGTGTGAGACATTGTGGCCCTGATGCTCCTCGGCAATTGATGGATCAGGTCGAATCTGCCGCATTTGTTCGAGCACATTCTCCAGTACCTGAGTCAGTGGCGGAGCGTGCTTGCTGAGCAGCAGCTCGATGTTCGTGAGGGATTTCTGCATTTCGGCCGGGCTGGATTTGCCGAGAGCGCTTTCGAGTAAAGCCAGCGCGGTGGAGGAACCACCAAAAACGTCGGCCATGCCTCTGGCAGTATTCAGAATCTTGGTCGCTTCGGTGACGTAAAACTTCAGGTTCGCTTCGTACACGGCTTTGCTCGATCTCAAGACATCGAGTCGTGAGATGCGCTGCCTCAAATTACGCACCCTCTGCAGTAGGGCTTCACCTTGGAAGCGTTTCTGTTCGGCGAGAATGGCTCCCTTCCAGATCTCGCCGAGTTTCTTCTGCTGCTCGATGCGGGCGTGAATTCTCTTGATAAGGGCTGGCAGGTCGTTCGTCTTCCGAATCTGGTCGACGAAATCGAAGTAAACGTGTGGTGTGTCCAGGCAGCGATGAACGGCCAGCAGCAGCGCGATGGAATCCTGCAGGCGTTGTGGCCAGCCACTGTAGAAATGTGCTGCCCGCTCGCGGCCAAGCTCGGGTCGCATGCCGCTGGCAGTGTCCTTGAGATTATCGAGCAGTTTCTTCTGTCCTTTGGGCCAGGTCTTCTTCTTGCCGGCGACGGTTCTGATGATGTTGAGGTCGTTGGCCATGTGGTTGACCCGGATCCGATAGTGGTTGGCGGCCCAGTCGAGTTTCTTGAAGAACTTCATGCCGGCGGCAAAGCGCGCGGCGAAGGAATCACGAAGCAGATGGATGCGGTAATTCTCAGAGCTGGTCTCTTGTCCTTTGGAATCGATTACAAAGAGATTCATCTCGAATGGCGCGGTGGCGTAAACGGGGTACCTCATCCGCTGGATGGTCTCCGAGCCGGTGACGATGCGTTGACCGAGCTGCTTTGAATTCATGTAGAACTCGCCGGCCAGGTCGTGTGTGCGTGCACTTCCCGCGGTGCGCCAGTCCATGATGATGTCGGCGACCGCGAGGTCGTCTTCGGCGCGGTAATGAAATCCGACGATTTCACCGGGCATGATGTAGGTGTCGCTGGGCATACCGGAGACTGCAATGCGCGGGGGCGTATCCTTGATGGCTTCGATAACGCAGACTCTCTCCCTTCCCGGGATGCCATTGTCACCCATCGCGCGTACACGCAGGATGCCGCTCTGATCGACTCTCATGCGAAAACTTGCCAGATGCCCTTTACGCACCTTGATGCGGAGCGGGCGTTCTTTCTGTTGCGCGGCTTTTTTCTGGCCCTTGTTCAACATGGCGTGTTCGTTGGTCCACTTTTCCTTGCCCGACATCTGCTCGCTTTCATCTTTTGCCTCCAGCAGTTCGAAGATGGCCTGGATGGTCTTAATTGGCAGGTCGGATTCGAGATCGAAAGCCAGCCGCGAGCCCTCGAGCAGGCTAAGGCGTTCACCTTCAAGGGGTGCATCCTTGACGTCTTTCAGCCTGGCGTACTTGGGATATCGAATCGTGTGCAGAAACTTGCTGAACCGAATGCGCGGTTCGACGCCGAGTCGAAAGATCTGGGTCTGCGCATCGCCAGCCCGAATACGAAACGTAATCGGCTCATTGGTCTCCGGCCGGGTGAGCACCCAATGCTGGCCGTGGCGGGCGAATTCGATCGAGCTGGTCTGGCCGCCGGGCTGGAAAACATCGAGAGCCGGTTCGGGAAGAGCGTCTGTGGCTGATGAGCGGGAAGAGAGCTTGACCCGGAGATGGAAATCATCGCCCTCGGGCAATGTGAAAAGATGCTGAGGCTGTCTGGTGAGTCTCGGGGTCTGGTCTGCCCCTTCGATCTGGATCCGGATCACGCTGTCGCGGGGAAGGTTTGCCTCCGGATGCCAGAATCGCAGCCAAAGCAACGGCATCCCAAAGAAACTGCTTACGCAACAGATGCCGGCGGCAAGGAGCACTGTGTAGAAGGCAGCGGAAGAATGCAGCAGGCCCCGCAACGGAATAACTCTGTGCGCGCTGGATGCGCTCGTCGTGGACTCCGTGTCTTCAAGGGCCGTTTGTATTCGTTCGAGCTGAAGGCCCGTTGCGTCGCGCTGCGCAAAATCGATCGAAGACGACCATCTGTCTCTGCTGCCCTCGATGCGAGAATCGAGGTGGATGGCTACATCGAGCGGATCTTCCCTTCTGAAAAAATGATACGCGGTGACCCCAACCGAGATGGCAGCGGTAAGGATGCCGAGCCAGGGCCCCCAGAGCCGCCAGCTCACCGGCCAGATCGTCAGGCGATCTATGGTGACGAACAGAAGAAAGAAACCAATGCAAACGCTCCCGCCGACCATGATGACTGAAGCCGCTTGAACCAGGCGTCGACGGCGAACAAATCCTCTGACGGCTTTGCGGACGACTGCTGGTGTGGTCTCTGGAAAATGCATTTGGGATGCCGAAGCCTGTTCATGTGCCCAATGGAGCTGGAATTCCTTGCCCAACGATGAGCATTTACCCCAGTCCTAAAGTGGGCGCAACAATAGAGCCCGTTACTTTAGCGCCCTATACCTGGTCTTTGAAACTTCTTCACCTTCGATCCAATACTTAACCCTTTGAAGTTTGCCGTCCGCTTCGAAGTGTTTTTCGACTCCGTGCTGGAGGTTGTTCCTGAAAGGGCGTTCCCACTTTACCTGGCCGCTCATGTAATACTCGCTGGCCTGCCCTTCGACTTTGCCTCTGTTGTATTGCACGAGGCGTTTCAGTTTGCCCTTGGGCCAAAAGTCTTTTACCTCGCCGTGCATCTTGCCCTCGGCGTATGGGATCACCTTTGTCAGATTGCCCTTGTCATCAAAAGTGCGGCTCACCCCCTTGGGGATGCCTTGCTCATACTGAATCTCGCTGCGAAGTTTTCCGTTGGGATGAAGGATGCGTTTCGTGCCGTGAATCTTTCCTTTCACCCACGGTATCTCTGTAACAGGGACATTGAGATGCACGGTACGGCGGAGCTTCTCGTCGAATTTCTGGGCGCGGGCATATTCCTTTTCCATCCCATGTTTCAGACCATCTTTATACTCGACAGTGCGTGAAGGGCCTTGATACCAGTTCCAGTGGTGGATTTCGGTGCCGTCCGGTCTGTCTGCGAGATTCAAAGGCGTCATGACCAGCGCGTAGGACATCAGTCCCGTCGGGCTCTGATCCCACCAGCGGGTCTTTACACCGACCTTTACTTTGTAACCTGCTGGCAAGGTCTTCAGGAGCAATCCAATCCGGCGGTCCCCAATCCACTTGGGCTGAGGATGGTCTTTGTCTACCACGATCTCTTCGGGCAGGTCTATCACCTCGCCTTGAAGGCAAGTAAGGCTGGTGAGGAGGATTATCAGGAATGCTTTGTGAAACATTGCGATTGTGAAATCAGGTCTCTTCTCCCTCTGTCTCAGTCTCTGCCATCCTCGATTCAGCAGAACAGAAGAGTGAAGATTATGGCGAAGACGGGATACAGAGCGCTTGCCAGAAACTGCCCGTCATTGAATAAGCTCCGCCCATCGTTCGAATACCTGGCGCCCATGCTCATGAAGTTGCGGCAGTAAATCCCGCGATTGTGATCTG
This sequence comes from Planctomycetota bacterium, assembly GCA_030740295.1. The sequence continues at coordinate 4,626 of JASLXP010000300.1, read as the reverse complement.
ATCTCATCTGAGGTCTGGCCGGTTTCTTCGACTTCATCGGCAAAATGGTGCGTCCAGTCGGCAATCATCGGCTCGGTAATCTCCATGTGGAAGAGGAAGCCGTAGACATTTTCTTCGTATCGGAAGGCCTGGCATTCGGTCTGGGCAGAGGATGCGAGCAGCTTCGCATCGGCCGGCAGATCGAAGATGTCGCCGTGCCAATGCAGTCCGGCAAACGGCTCGCGAAGATTGTTCATCAAGGGATCGTTCGCTGCTTCGTCCGACGGAGTAACCTGATGCCAGCCGATCTCTTTCTTCTCACCCGGATAGATCGATTCACCCAGGGCGGTCGCGATGAGCTGGCTGCCGAGGCAGATCCCAGCAGGGGCAGTCCCCTTTCCAAAGCGACACCAATGAGGCGGAGTTCGTCTAACAGAGTCGGGTACTTAGCGAAATCATTCGCGCCCATCGGACCGCCCATAAGTATCAATGCGCCGGCACTATCCAGGTTTGTCGGCACCGTATCGCCACGATAAACGTGGGTATGTTCTGCCTGGATATTTTTCCTTTCGAGGACGTCGCTGATGATACCCAGCGGCTCAATCTCGACGTGCTGGATGACATGGACCTTTCGCATGATTCGCGTTTACAGTGCTCACAGAAAACAGGCGGGTCTGTGTAAACAATTCTGAGAGGTTTCGCCATGAAGAGGTTAAACGGATGGACCTCAGGCAAGTGGGAGAGTCATTGGCCGGCATCGACTGGTGATTGTGTAGGCAACCTCCACGCGGCCCGTGTAGCGGGCTCCCACACGACTGAGCTTTTCGCGGCCTTCGGCACGGAATATCCAGGCAGGTCCTGAGCGCACACTTTCAGGGCCAAGATTAAGTCGTTTCTGGAAAAGAGTTAGTCGGCGGCCATGGAAAACTTTCGGAGCCCTCCAACTTCTTGCCAATGTTGGAACGGCCGTTGAGTTATGTCTGGCATGAATGCACGACACCCACTCACAAAGGAGAACACGATGAATACCTCAGATAAAAACAAATGGTGCGAAATCAGAGAAGCCGGCAAGGCACGTTTCATCTGGCTCAGAGTGGCAACCTGCCTCGGCATTCCGGCGCTCTTCAGCGCCTGGAGCGTCGCCCATGTGCTCGGCAACAGTGTGGCCGGAGACCTAACAATGCTCTGCATGATTCTGCCGTTCATTATCTACTCGGTGGGCACCGCCGCCTGGCATCTGGCCGAAACCAGATACGCAAAGGCAATTGCCTCCGACACCATCGAAGTGCCGGCAGAGCGCATCATCATGAATGTTGATTTCACCGATACCCGCCACGCCTTCTCAAAAGAAACGACCCGACTGATTCCGGTCTGCTAGGTCGCCCAGACCGGACTCCGGTTCCCGATTCGCCGTGTCCCTCTCTGGGGCACGGCGTTTTTTTGTGGCGCGAGTTTTAAACCTGTCGGGAAACCTCCACTGCATGGCCTGGTAGGAACCTGGCCCACTCATTTCTCTTTTGGATTCGGCCAGAGCCATTTGGCCAGAAGGAGCCCTGCCCGGATCGTGTTGGCCAGGGGCTGGGCGGCCTGGCCGATGAATTCATCCGTCCGCAAATCATGGCCAACATAAAAGTGGCCGGGGAAACTGCCGCCCCGCAGCTTCCGCATCGTGGACATGCGCGACTGATAGGACGCGTGACAGGCATCGCAGGAACGCCCCACGTTTTCGTACGCTTCGGCGACCACATCCCAGTCTTTGCGGTCTGCTGCCTTCTGGAATTTCTCTATCGCCTCGACGGGCTTGGCCGAAGTGGCAATCAGGAACCTAAGATCCTCTTCCTCGATTTCTGAAACTTTCGAGGACTTGATGAATGCATCATATCCCTCGCACAGCTTCAGCAGATCTGCGACTGGTTGTTTGATGTTCCCCTCCCGGGCATCAATGGCATCGAGGATGGCGGTCTCGGGCCTGGCCATCGCCTTCATCAGTTCGCTCTGCTTTTCGAGAAACGCTTCCAAAGATCCAGGCGCGTATTGCCTGGCCTCCTTTTTGGCCAGGACGCCGAGAGAAAGCGATGTTTCATCCGTCATTCGGAGCCCCTCGAACTGCACCAGGAATTCCGCGGACGCCTCCCAGAATTCTTCGGGCTCGAGGACCGAGATTGCCGTGATGCTCCAGTAGCGGCGATCGATGCCCAGCCACATGGAAGGCTTGTGTTTTCCGACAGGCCAGGTGAGATGCAGCGCCATCTGATGCGGAAAGCTGGTGAGGCAGGCGTAGCCTGAAATCTTCATGCCCGGCCTCAGCTCGACTCCCGTGGCCTTTCGAAGTCTGTCGGATATCTCATCTGTTACCTCTCTTTGTATTGGGGAAAACCGATGAGCGTCCGGCGACAATTGCTCGAGCGCCTGTGTGTGCTCCTCCGGGATCTCGGCTGGCGCCTCAACAGCAACAAGGCCAAGCAAGAGGACAAGGACCACCTGCCCCCTTCTGCTACTTGATTCACGCATCGGCCACCGCCTTCCTGCTCTGACGATGTTCGGTCAGATAGAGCACGGTCAAAATGATCCAGAAGAATTGGACCCCGAAGGCAAACACCCACAGCAGCCAGTGCAGCTTATCAATCAGCGCGACGAATAGAAGGTAGTAGCCAAATTCACGAGTGCCGAAGGTCTCGATCATCTTGCTGAACCGGGACTCCGATCTCACGACCTCTTCTTCCGGCCTCTCTACCAGCGCTGGAATGCGCGTTTCAAAGAGCTGGTTAACCGTGGTGTAGAGGCAGCCCATGAACGACCCGAACGCGCACGCCACTCCGAGCCAGAAATAGGTCTGTCCGAGATCCGACGCCACACCGATGCCAACCGCGAGCATCAGAAATGTATAGATGATCTGGTCAAGAACGAGATCCAGGGTGCCGCCAAATCGGGAGGTCTGAAACTTGAGTCGCGCAATCTCGCCATCGGAATGGTCGATGACGGTTGCAACATGCAGAAGCACCGCACCCCAGATTTTGTTTACGTATCCAGGCAGCGAGAAGAAATAGAGCGCAACCAGCCCGGTCAGAAAACTCAGACAGGTGATCAGATTCGGGCTGATGGGGAACGGGATCAGCATCCGGGTGAGCAGTATCGAAAAACGCCGGGTGACGACGTGATCGAGGAAGCCTTCAAGCCCGCCCTCATTGTCCGCGAGCGATTCATATATCTTCCGCATCGCCGGCTTGATGTCGTCATTGGATTGGATTCGATGCAGGTAACGGTCAGTGGCAAATTCGCCGGTTTCGCCGGTCATCAAGTCTGACACAGAGGGGTTCTGGCAAAACTCGGCAGCTCGTCGGGAACCGCAGACCAGAATTCCAGATTCGTTGATTTGCAGACAATCCGCGTCCGCAACGTCATCTATTTCGCGCAGTATCTGGTAATCGAAAACGGTGCTGGCCGGCACAATTGCGACCGCCCCCCCTTGCAGTTCGGCCTCCTTCACTTCATCAGCCGCGAGCCATTCAATCCTGGTCTGGACACGCTTATCCTCTTGCAGAGCCTTGAGGCCCTCGTCAGGCTCATCGTCCACATAGATGATGTGCACGCAGCCGCCTCGCTGGAGCGCCAGAAATGTGCGGAGCAGGAGTGGGACGCCGCCAATGGAGCGTGTGAGGAGATCGGACGAACCGTTACCGAATTCCGGCCCAAGGACAATCGCACTGAATCCATTCATACTCATTCGCGAAGAATGGCGTGTGTGACCGCGTCTCGCAATCGAAATGAAGGGATGAGTATGATTGATGAGCAGTCTATCGTGGCCCCGGCGCAACGCGATGGGATAAGACGGCAACGAGAGAATCCTCCTGCCTGCTAATTGCGGCGGGCAACTCATTCACGCGAAAACTCATCCCGGAGGCCGGCGGCAGGCTTTCATGAGGTCGTTGCGGACGCAGTGGCACATCGTCCCCACGAAGAATGTCAATGGCAAAGTCAGGATTACCAGGACTCCGCTGATCTGGGCAATGAAGGAGAAGAAGACTGCGCATGCGAAGAATCCAGAACCAAAAATGACGAGGTCCATAATTGGGCCGAAGATCATCCCAGTGCATCGAAGCAATAGTCTTTCAGATGTCTCCCGTATGCCTGGGATTTTCAGCGACTGCACCCAATCTGCGCCGCACACGGTGATCAGAAAGCTGGCGGCCGTTGAGAAGACCAGACACTGATTGACCTCCTGGCCCTCAGCGGGTGAGAACATCAGCATGAAGAGACCAATGCAGAGGCTGAAGGAGACACTGGTGAACATCCAGTCCTCCAGACCCCACCTGAAGATGCCGCCGAAAAGAGACTGAACTGAGTCACAGTCATCTGACCTCACTATTTGTTCCTCGACTTCCATGCCCCGTTTCTATATGAAGGTTCCCGTCTATGCACGGAAAGGTCGACCAGTAGGTCAAGACGGGAGAGTCTTTACGGATCTAAGAAATGGGAGTCCTCTTGTTCAGGGGCGAAGCCCCGGTCGTTTGCCTAGCCCAGCCCAACGGGCTGGGTTTAGAGAAGGATTGCCATTCAGGGGCAACGCCCCGTCCATTTGCCCAGAGTGCTGCAAATGGTCGGGGCGTTGCCCCTTTGGTAGTCCTTCATTACTTCCCAGCCCGCCGG